>JBEKPK010000291.1:0-7366 GCA_049520795.1 Bryobacteraceae bacterium | reverse complement strand
CTATCCATGCAGGCGCTGGAAGTCCTCGTTCGCTGACTGAGCGCGGCGGGGTTTCAGCGCTGATTTGATCCCAGGAAATGGTATTCCTTTCTCGTTCGACATTGAATACACTATGAGGGGGGAGAGACGAAACGGGCGCGTTTCATGATGGTCTGGAATCTGGCCATCGTTGCCGTCGGCGAGATTGCGCGGAAACCCAACCTCCGCGCGGAGACCATTCGTGGTCAACTTCGAGCGTGGGTGGAATGCGCGCGCATCCCTGTGATATTCCTGTTGCAGATCTGAATATTTGAAACCGGACTTCACCAGGGGCGCGGCGTGCCTTTAGGGCAAGCGTTGCGCACTCTTTCAGAGGAGAACTTATGAAGTCGACGCTTATTCTGGCGGCCTTGAGCTGCGGATTGTGCTGGGCACAGGCTGCGAACGATTGCAAACCCTCGGTATTGAACATTCCGGAGTCAAAATACCCTTGCGTTTATCCGGATAATCGCGCGATGTTCCGCGTCGTCGCTCCGGACGCCCAAAAGGTGAGAGTCCAAGTCGGGCGAGGGTTCGACATGACCAAAGGGCCGGATGGCGTGTGGACCGTAACGACGACGCCTCTGGTGGTCGGCTTCCACTATTACAGCCTGCAAATCGATGGCGCCACGGTTGCGGACCCCTCGACCCTGACCTTCTTCGGATCCGGATGGCAGAACAGCGGCATCGAGATCCTCGAGCCGAATGAGGTAGACTACTACCGCGCCAAGGATGTGCCGCGTGGCCACGTGAGCCAGCAGTGGTATTTGTCCAAGATCACGGGCAAGTGGCGCCGCTGCTTCGTCTACACGCCGCCGGACTATGGCATGAATGTCAAAGCGCGCTACCCGGTTCTCTATTTGCTGCACGGCTGGGGCGAAGACGAAACCGGCTGGTACACCCAGGGGCACGTGGATTTCATCATGGACAACCTGATCGCCGCCCGGAAAGCGAAGCCGATGATCATCGTCATGGACAACCTCAACGCGGTGAGGCCCGGCGAAAGCGCGGCGCTGTTCGCCGCCCGCGGTATCGTTCCCGATCCAGGCGCCGCTCCGGCGGCGGCGCGCGGAGGGACGGGCGCGGCGGGCCGGGGCGCTCCTCCGGCTCCGGGCGCGGGCGGGCAACCGGGCCGCGGCGCGGGGCCCGGCGGACGAGGATCTGGAGGAGGTTTCAACCTCTCGGCTTTCACCGACATGATGTTCACCGATCTGATTCCCATGGTCGAACGGACCTACCGGGCGCTCCCCGGGCGCGAGAACCGCGCCATGGCGGGGCTCTCGATGGGTGGGATGCAGACGTTCACGACCGCGCTCAACAACCTCGATAAATTCGCATACCTGGGCGGATTCAGCGGAAGCTGCGGCGGCAGGGGCGGGAGCTTCGATCCGAAAACCACCTGCGGCGGGGCGTTCGCCGATCCAGCCGCGTTCAACAAGAAGGTGAAGGTGCTTTTCCTGGGCATCGGCTCCGCCGAAGGACAAGGGACGAAAGATTTCAGCGATGCGCTGACCAAAGCCGGAATCCACAACGTCTACTTCGAGTCGCCCAGCACGGCCCACGAATGGTTGACGTGGCGGCGCTGCTTGAACGACTTCGCCCCGAGACTCTTCAGATAAGCGCATCGGCGCTTGACTGAGCTGATCCGTATCCTGCCTGGCCCGCCGAAGAAACCAGCGTCACTCCGGGCCACCGGAAAATGGATCTCGACACGTATTGCGATCATGACTCAGGCAAGCTTCCCCCAACTCCGTATCCGCACCGCGCAGGAAAGCACAGGTCCTGTGGATTCGTAAGCGCTGCGGCGTTACTCGTGGGTGAATCGTGTAATTTCACCAGCCGGACTTGGCGCCACGGGCAGCCGCCCTATTTTAAGGCGAGCTTCTGCACGATCTCCAATGCCTTTTGGACATGCTGATCGGGCGAAAGTTTGTCATCTGCGGATGAGAGCGTGGCGATGATTTTGTGGTCTTTGCCGATGACGAAAGTTACACGCTCAATAAAGTCATGATCTATGTCCGCGCCGCGCACATCCTTCATGCCGGTTTTTGGGCCGGCCGCCGTCAGATTGTAGGAGGTGGCGATCTTTCGATCGGGATCGGAGGCCACTGGAAACTTTCCGGCGCAATAATCCGGATCTGCCGAGAACAGATCGAGTCGCGCGATGCTGTCGGCCGATACGCCAATGATGGTGGCGCCGGCCGCATCGAATTTTTCTTTCTCCTGCGCGAATGTATGAGCTTCAAGATCGCAGCCCTTGGTATAAGCGGAGGGATAGAAATAGACGACAACCGGACCTTTTTTCAGCGCGTCCGGCAGTGAAAAGCTAAACTCTTTTCCGGCTAGTGAAGCGGGAGCTGAAAAATCGGGCGCCTTATCGGCCACTTTGAGCGCGGCCATAACGGGTAAGCCGACCAACGCGGAAAAGACGAGACCCAGAAACACTTTCTTCATCGCAATAGCCTCCCTGGATTGAAGTATCTTCGCCTATAGGCGTTCGAGGCGGGTCTCGGCGTCTCCAAAGCGATCCAGCTTGATTCCCATGCGGTCCATGAGCGAAAGGTACAGGCTGCACACTTTTCGATTCGCGTCGCCGGCATTCACATAATCGAGCGTACGCCCGGTTTGAAGCGTGCCGCCGAGGCCGCCGGCGAGCACCAGCGGCAACCTCGAGTTGTTGTGCGTTCTGCCGATCCACATATTGGAAAGGAACATCAGGCAGGAGTTGTCCAACACCGTGCCGTCCCCTTCCGGCATGGAATCGAGTTTCGAGGCCAGGTAGGCGAACTGGCTCACGTGGAAGCGCGAGATCCGCTCGTAGCCGTCGGAGTTGTTATTGTGAGAGGCCGCATGGTGCCCGTCCTTCACGTCCAGGAAGGGATAGTACATGGCCGATAGGTCGCGCGAAATGATCAGCGAGGCGACGCGGGTCTTGTCGGTCTGAAACGCGATCGCAATGAGGTCGCACATCAGCCTGGCGTGCTCGCGGAGGTCTTCCGGCAAGCCGTTGGCCGGCCGTTCCATGGTCCACGCGGGGCGGGACTTCTGTTTGGCCGCATCGTCCGCATGGTCCTTGGCTTTCCGCATGCCGTCGACGCGTTTCTCCACTTCGCGCACGCTGGTCATGTACTCGTCCAGTTTGGCATTGTCGGTCGCGCTGATCTGCCGGCTCAACCGGTCGGCCCGCTCCCTGATCCTGTCCAGGATGCTCACATTGAGAAGACTGCCGCGATTCTCAAACAGCATGTCAAAAGCCAGAGACGGGTAGCATTCGTTGGGAACCGGCGAGTCCGGGCTCTGCCAGGAGATGTGGGAGCTGTAAGCCAGCGAAAAGTTGGACTCGTGGAATCCGGTGATGGGCTGTTCGCAAGCAAGCACCATGCTCGATTGCAGCGTGTCCTGTCCAACGCGGTTGGCGATCATCTGATCCACGGAGATGCCCGAATGGATGACGGAACCTTTTTGAAGGGTCGCGCCGGATAGAAGGCTGCCGGTCTGCGGAGGGTGAATGCCCAAGCCCATGGCTCCCCTGTTGAAGAGGCCATGAATCACATTGATCTTGCTCTTCAACGGCTCGAGAGGCGAGAGCGTCTTGCTCAGCTTCATGTCGGCGCCCGACCCCTCGGATCCCCAGTAATCTTCGTTGACGCCGCAGCCGAGGAAGATCACTCCGAACCGTTTCGGGAATGTGGCGGCTCCGGTGGCCGCCGCCTTAGCGGCGAAGGACTCGAGCCACGGCAAAGCCATGGTGACTCCGGCGCCGCGAAGGATAGCGCGCCTCGGAATCCGATTGGACGGTTTCGTTGCATCGGGCATCTCATTCGCCTTTCTGTTGATTGGAATCCGGGTTTCGTCTGTCCAGGAATTGCGGGCTGGTGACGATTGTCTCTATCAGAGCGGACATCCGGTAACCGCTTTCGGCCAACTTCGCCCGCATCCGTTCCAGCAGAGGTTCGTCCGAGAGCAGAGGCGAGCGCCCAAGAGCGTACACCAGCATCTTTCCCGTCAGGTTGTTGAGGAAGTCCTTTTCGCGATGGGCGCGGATATAGGCTTGCAGGCCTTCGAGGCCAGCTCCCTGATCTCCACCCGGGAAGGTGGCGTGGGTATCCACCGGGCGCCCGGCGAGATCCTTGGTTCGCTTCTCTCCAACCGGCCCATACCCTTCGAACGTCAGGCCAAACGAATCGAAACGGGCATGGCAGGAGGCGCAGACCGCATTCTCGCGATGTTTGGCCAGCATGTCCCGTACCGGCAGATCCGACTTCGATTCGTCGCTCGGCAGTTCCGGGACCACGGGAGGCGGCGGCGGAATCACTTCGCCCAGCACGCGTTTGGCGACCCAATACCCGCGTTTCACCGGACTGGTCCGCAGGCCGGGCGCGTTCTGGGTCAGGAACACGGCCATTGGCAGCAGGCCGCCGCGGCCGTAGTCCCGGGCATCGTCCACCCGAACCCAATCGTCCGGCCCTCCCGGGACGGCAGGCATGCCGTAGTGTTCGGCCAGGACCCGGTTCACAAATGTGTAGTTCCCATACAGCAAATCGAGCACCGGACGGTCGTTGTGGATCAGGTCGGCGATGAACCGTATCGGCTCTTCAAACATCGCCTCGCGAAGCTGGTTGTTGAAGCTCGGGAAGCGATCGCGGTCCACCGAATTGAAGTCTTCAAAATGGCGAAAGTCCAGCCAGTTACCTGCAAACTCGGTAGCCAGCCCACGCGCGCGGCCGTCTTGTAACATCCGGCGAACCTGAGCCGCCAGTACAGAGGGCTTTTCCAGGTCGCCGGCGCCGGCGCGGGCCAGTAGCTCCTCGTCGGGCATGCTGGACCAGAGGAAGTAGCTCAGCCTGCTGGCCAGAGCGTAACTGGAGAGTGGACGGGCGCCGGCGGCCACGGTTGTGTAACCGGATTTCGCCGGAGCGTCGCGGCGGGCGTCGATCAGATCCACCCGGTACAGGAAATCCGGCGAGACCAGCAAGCTGACCATCGACCCGCGCATGGCCTCTTCGTGGGTGAGATTGCTTTTTTCGCGAAGCTCGCGGTAATAAGCCAGTATCTCGTCGCGTTCCTCCTGGGCCAGCGGTCTGCGGTAGGCGCGGGCGGCAAACTTCAGCAACGCGTCCAAGTGGCGCGGCTCCGCCTCCACCCGCGCCCGTTCCACCCATCGGATCTCGGAGTTCAGACTTTCGAAGTGATCTTTGATGGCTTGTATGACCGCCGGGTTATCGGCCGGCGCCGCTTTCAGATATTGGTCCCGCATGCCGAAGATGACCGGTTCGGTGGTGGCGTCCTGGAAGGACGGCCGCGCCACGCTCACTCCCCGGCCTCCACCCCCGCCGCCGCCGTTGAACACGAACTGATCCCATGTCCGAACCGTGTAATCGGCGATGAAATCGAACTCCTGCCACAGGGTATCGAGATCCTTCTTCCCTTTCTCGTCCAGGATCAACTCGCTGAGCGGCGTATCGTCGCGGAAGTATCCCATCACGTTGTGAAAGCCGGCCCCAAGGTACCGCCCCAGATCGATGGTGTCGATGGGATAAAAACGGCCGCGCTCACGAAGGTAGAATGCGGTGGGAAACACGGAGCTGAATCGCGCGAAGGCGGCTTCATAGCGGGCGCGTTGCCCGGCGGGAACAACCAAATCGGGATCCTCTTGCCGGTCCTTAATATAGGCGGCGATGGCCTTCTTGACCGCTGCCTGTTCTCCATTGCCGAACGTGGGCCCCTGGGTGACAACTATTGCCGGCGGCGGTGGCTCGCCCTCCACGCGCAGCGCGGCGGGGTCGAAATCCCGACGGTGCGCCGCGATCTCCCGATCCCTCCACACCACAAAGGGCTGAAAATTGGCGTTCAACCCCGGCACAACCGGAGGAATAAACAACTTCTCCGTGTGCCGGCGGATCCTGGTAACGAAGTCCGCCATGCGGACGCAGCCTTCGCGGGCGATATCCGGCTGCTTGCTGCTGGGGGCCGGCAGCTCCCGCCACATCGCCTGCAGCTTGACCAGCGGTCCCACTTCCTCCTGCGTCTGCTCCAGAATATGCCAGACCATGGCCAGATAACCGGGGCTCACCTTGGTTTCGGCGGCGATCGCGGCCAGACTTGACTTGGGCCGGCCCAAAACGGCCCGGTACTTGTAGCGCCATGCGGCCTGGAAGTAATCCGCGAATTTGGTCGGCTGGCGTTCGTAGAAATCCACGATTCGCTCAATGGCGTATTTTTCACGGTCCGTCTCAACCAGCATGGGATACGGCGCGAAGGCCAACCCATCCGGTTTGAGAACCATGTGATCGGCTGTCTGTCGCGCAGCCTCCAAATACTTGGTCATCAGGGCGGGCGACATGGTCAGTGACTCGCCCGAGTTATCGAAACCCGCCTGATTGGCGGGATCGATGGGGAACTCTCGCGCGGGACGGAGGTCCACCCCCGTCAAGTCGCGGATCGTGTAGTCATACTCGGCGTTACTTAGCCGCCGGGCCAGCACGGGCCCCGGATCGCCGGCATTCTTGAGCGCCTCATTCTTGCGCATTGCGCCGATCCAGTCGATCACGCGCTGGCGCGCGTCGTCCGGCGGCTGCTCCATCGCCTTGGGCGGCATCTGCTTCGCGGAGAGCTTCTCCAAAACGAGCGCCCAATGCGAATAGTCGCGGACCACACTCGCCATGCTGGAGAACTGGTGAAGATCGAAGCCCGCTGCCGACGCTGCGCCACTGTGACAATCCGTACAGTAGGTGGCCAGGAAGGGACGGACCGTTTGGGCAAACTGCCGCTCGAGATCGGTATCCGGGGGCGCGGCCGAGTTTGTGACCGGCGTGGCGATGTATGCGAGGATTAACAGGGGCGTCGCAAAGTGCGCGAAACGCGCCATCAAAACGCCCATGAACCGTCTGATATTCTCCGAAATCCCCTTCTTCTTTAGCATCCCAGGTAGGATCAATTATACACGAACATCCTGGCGGCGGGTGTGCATAAACATCCTGGTGACAGGCCGCGGGCGGACTCGTTAGACGGTCTCGGTTTCAACTTCCGGGAGTACATCGCCATCGCGGGCCATCCACGCGTAGAGGGTCGGAAGCAGGAAAATGCTAATCGCCAAGTCGGAGATCAGGCCGCCGACGATCACGATGGCGAAGGGCCGCTGCGAGTCCGAGCCGATGTTGTGGGACAGTGCGGCCGGTAGCAAGCCGAGCGTCGCCACAAGCATGGTCATCATGATCGGCCGCAGGCGCAACACCGCGCCTTCAATCGCGGATTCCTCAATGGAGGCGCCTCGCGCGCGTCGCTGATTGATGTATTCGAGCATGATCACCCCGGTCTGCACCGAGACGCCAAATAGCGCCAGGAAACC
>JBEKPK010000290.1:0-7381 GCA_049520795.1 Bryobacteraceae bacterium | reverse complement strand
GTTCTACACGGGCGGATTCTGGCGCTGGAAGGACTTCAAGGAAATCAAGGCTCACACCAGCACGCCGCTGCTCACCGGTGAGGACGCTTTCGGGCTGGAGGAAGGCTTCCAACCGCTCATCGACAATCGGGCCATCGACATCATCCATGCCGACCATGGCACTTCCGGAGGATGCCGCGAGACCAAACGGATTGGTGATTACGCCTGGGACCGGGAGCGGATTCCGACCGCCATCCACATGGCGGGGTCGCCGCTCGCTACCATGGCCGCCGCGCACACGGCCTGCACTCTGGAGAACTTCGTGGCGATGGAATGCCACGCGGTGGATTTCCTCGACTGGTGGCAGAAGCTGGTGACCGGGCCGCAGCCCTTCATCAATCAAGGCTATGTAACAGTGCCGGACACGCCGGGTCTGGGATTGGATCTGAACGAAGCGGTGGTGAAGGAGCATCTGCGGAAGCCCGGCTACTTCGAACCGAGCACCAAGTGGGACGATAGCTTCGTCGGACGCGGCGGCGGTGGTCCATGGCCGCACTACAACGTGGACGGCGTCTGGGTAAACGAGCAGACCTCGGACTACTAGGTCTTCAACTGCTTAATTCGTAACTCAAAGCGGCGGGCCGGGCATGCCCGGCCCGCGTGACCACGAGTAAGTGAGTGTGGAAAGCGGCCGGCAGGCGAAAGCGCCTGCCCCACAAGGTGGGACAGACGCTTTCGTCTGTCAATTCAACAAGCAGCAAGCAGTCCGTCTGTCAGCGGCCCGGCTGCTGCGCCGGGTTCGGAGCGCCGTTACCCCCGCGCCCCTGCCCACCCCGTGCGGGTCCCCGGTCCATATTCGTGGGATACGTGTTATTGGGCGGCAGCGGATTAACCGGTCTCGGCGAGGGCGTCGTGCCCTTGTTGTAGAAGATGTACAGGCCTGAATTGGAGGCGATGATAATCTCGTTCTTGCCATCTCCATCCAGATCCGCAATGGCGATCTTTCGTCCAAAGCCGATGGCCCCGTTGGGCGGCGGACTCTGGGTCTGCCCCGGATACCATTGCAGGTTGTTGTACGACAGGATGTGCCGTTCGAATTGGCCGTTCGCGATCTTGTAATAGAAGACGAACAGGGGATCGAACTCACCGGGGTCGCGGCCCTGGTGCGGGAACAGGATTTTGCCCGTCACCAGCTCCGGCTTGCCGTCGCCATCGATATCGCCCAACTCCATGCTGTGGAACAAAGAGAAGTCTTTCTCGATCCAATGCTCCACGAAGGTCCGTTTGCCGTTGGCGTCCTTTTTCTGTTCCAGCCACTTCAGGCCGTAGTCCTGGGCGGCGCCGATGATGACGTCGTTGAGCCCGTCTCCATTGGCGTCGTAGACCAGCACCGGGAGCCCGCAGTTCCCATTGAACACGTTCCAATCGGGGTGCCAGATCCACTTGCCGTTGCGCGGATCGGGAGGCGCTTCCCACCAGCCGACGCCCGTGACCAGGTCGTTCCTGCCGTCGCCGTTGATGTCGCCAATGCCGTTTCCGTGCTGCTGCCCCTCGGTTCCAAGCACGTGCTCCACCAGCCAAGGCTCCTTATCGATGTGCTCGTAGTACGAGAAGTATTGCCCCGGGACGGGGTCCCAGTGGTTGATCAGGATGTCCTGGTCGCCATTGTGGTGGCCCACAATATCGCCCATCACGAACCCCTCCATGTTGCGGGCCGAGTGGATCAGGTGCTCCTTCCACTTCACTCCCGGCACGCCGGGGTTCTCGTACCAGTAGACCCCCGACATCTTCATCCAGCCCGAGGCGATGATGTCGGGCTTGCCGTCGCGATTGACGTCCAGGACGGCTTCTCCGCCGTCGTCGGTGATCGGCCCGAATGTCTCGGCGCCGTCGCGATAGTTGGTGTGCTTGATCCAGTTGGGCGCCTCGTACCAGTTCCGGCCGCAGGCGATGTCCAGCTTCCCGTCGCCGTTCATGTCGATCAGGGCCACGGATTCGGGAAACGGGCCGAACCAATACGTGTGGTTGGCGGGATCGTGCACAGGGCCATCGATCTTGACCGGAACGAAAACAGTTTCGCCACCGGACAGGCTCCCAAGGAGCGCCAGCGAACAGAGAATGAGAATCAAGGATCTCTTCGTATTCATATTGGGCTCTAAGCGTGTATAATATACAATTCGCTTTGCGCAAGCAACCCCGATCGCACGCCAGAGGAACGAGCAGATCGTAGCCCGGTGCACCTCGACCCGAGGTCGCTGCGCCGGTCGAGTCACCAGCCCGGCGGTCTGGTACAAAGGCGGCAAGAAGCCAAAACGGGTGTTTTGACTATGATGCATCTGATGCTTCTCGCGTCCCGCCACCTGCCCGACTTGGCCGTGTTCCTGGCCGTCACCATGCTGCACGTTTGGATGTGGCGCACGCTGGTGACCGGCGGGGGAGTTCGCCGCTCGAGAATCTGGATTGTCTCTGTGTCTCTGGGCGCGCTTCTCTCGCTGGCGCTGGTGGCTATCGGCGTCAGCCTGGGGTTTGCGCGGGTTCTGGCGAGGTTGCCCGCTGGACGGTGGATTGCCTGGATCCGGGCCGCGGCCCTGTGTTGGGTGCTGTTCTCCTTTTGTTTGGCCTTGGCTCTATGGCTGAGAAAAGCCGCTCCGAAGTTCGATCCCTCGCGTAGGAAAATGCTCCGGGCGGCCAGCGGCGCCTCACTGGCCGCGCCCGTACTGGTTGGCGGATATGGCGCCTTTATCGAGCGCGGCAGGATCTCGGCCTGCCCTGTCGATCTTAAGATCAAAGGCCTCCCCCACGATTTGGATGGACTGCGCCTGTCCCAACTGACGGACATCCACCTGGGCCCGTTTCTGGGCGTGAAGGAGTTGCGCCGCGCGGTTGGCATAGCCAACGAATTCCGGCCTCACCTCGCGCTCATGACCGGCGATCTGATCACCGAGCGGGGAGATCCCCTGGATTTATGCATCCAGGAACTGTCGAAGCTGCGAGCGAGCGACGGCGTCTTCGGCTGTTTGGGGAACCACGAGGGCTACGTTGGCATCGAGGCCTACACGGCGGCGGAATGCAGGCGGGTGGAAATCGATATTCTGCGCAGCCGGCGCCGCAGGTTGAGCTTCGGGAAGACGCATCTGTACCTGGCAGGCATAGACTACCAGAAGATGGGCAAGACCTACGTTGTGGACCCCGCTGTCCTGACCGGCGAGGCATGTCTTAACCTCCTGCTATCCCACAACCCCGATGTGTTCCCCGTGGCGGCGGCGCAGGGTTACGATCTGATCGTCTCCGGCCACACCCACGGCGGGCAGATCAACCTGGAGATTGCGGGCTGGCCGCTGAACGTCGCCCGGTTCTATACTCCTTACGTTCACGGCGTGTACCGCCAGGGCGGTTCTCTCCTGTACGTCAGCCGCGGGATCGGGACCGTCGGCGTCCCGCTCCGCCTGGGCGCTCCGCCCGAGGTCAGCCTGATCCGGCTGTGCGCTACCTGATTCCGGGCGAATCGTGGCAAACTATAGGCATGAAGCCAAGAATGGGATTTGCGGCCCTGAGTATCCTTTTTCTCGTACTGGGAGGAACGGCGCGCGGCGCCAGTGAGAATCATAGGGAATCGTTGCGTGGCCTCACCGGAGTCAGCGTCCGGGTGGAACGCCTCAGCGAGAATGCGAGGCAGGAAGGGCTGGATGAGCGCGCCATCCAGACCGACGCGGAGCAGAAGCTCCGGCAGGCCGGAATCGCGGTTCTGACGCCGAGCCAGGCGGCGCAGGCGCCGGGCAGTCCCGTTCTGTACATTTTTGTGAACGCCAAGCTGCTGTTCTACCCCACGGGCGTGACCTTCGATCCCGCCGGGAGGCCTTACAACAACCCGCCGTACGTCGTCATGGTAACCGTGTCGCTGCTGCAAGACGCGGTGGCCGCCAGAGACCCGAACCTGAAACTGCGCGAGGCGAAGACTTGGGACGCGGGCTATTTGCGGTCCCTTGACCCATCCGCTATGAAACAGGCCCGCACCATTGTGGGAGATTTGGTGGACGGGTTCATCGCCGATTGGAAAGCGGTGAATTCGAAGAAGTAGCCGCTATCCGCGGCTCCGACGATGACGTCGCCGAGCCCGTCTCCGTTCAAGCCATCAGGCAGGACCGGTGTCCGCGCTGCCCGTTGAACACCTTCCAATCGACGTGCCGGGTCCGCGCGCGGGTTCACGGATCCCGATGGGCTCCCGCCGGTGGCCGTCGATGCCCGCGACGCCGTTTCCATGCGTCGCTTCCTCAAATCCGATCCCGCGCTCCGAAAATCGGAGGAAAAGATCTCTTGATAACCAGTCGGGCCGCGATCATGTATAATATACAATTCGCATTGCACCAGGAATCCCATCCGGAAGAAGGAGGGCGTTGTCATGAAGACCGATGAACCTCCCAGAGAGGCCGAAGGCGTGGTTGGCGCGACGGGAACCCGGACGGGCAGTCTTACGCGCAGGAGAACCCAATGATTGCAACCGCTATCAGGACGCTCAGTTTATTTGTCAACGGCCAGACCGTCGCATCGGAATCCGGAAAGTACGCCGATATTTTCGACCCGAGCACCGGCCAGGTGATTGCGCGGACGCCGTTGTGCACCCAGGAAGAGGTAAATCGCGCGATTGAAGCGGCCCGGAACGCGTATCCCGGCTGGTCCAACACGCCGGCCATAAAGAGAGTCCAGGTGCTGTACCGATTTCGGGACCTCATCGACGAGAATCTCGACGAGCTCACCCGGCTGGTGTGCCAGGAGAACGGCAAGGTCTGGGAAGAGGCGTGCGGCGACGTCCTGAAAGCCAAGGAAGCCATCGAGCTAGCCTGCGGGGCCCCGACCTTGATGATGGGCGAGTCCACCATGAACGCCACCACCGGCTACGACACGGTGCTGTACCGCGAGCCCCTCGGCGTGTTCGCCGGAATCGCGCCGTTTAACTTTCCGGCCATGATACCGATGGGCTGGATGATGCCCCTCTGCATCGCCACCGGAAACACCTTCGTGCTCAAAGCGGCCACCATGACTCCCATGACATCCATGCGGATGCTGGAGTTGCTTTACGAGGCGGGCTTGCCCAGCGGCGTGGTGAACCTGGTCACGTGCAGCCGCCGCGAAGCCGATTTGATCCTCAAGCACCCGGATGTCAAGGGGGTGGCGTTCGTAGGTTCCACATCGGTGGGCCTGCATGTCTACCAGACGGCGGCGGCGCATGGCAAGCGCGTTCAGGCCCTTTGCGAGGCCAAGAATCACGCCCTGGTGCTGGAGGACGCCCCCGTGGAACGCACCGCCCGTGGAATCATCAACGCCGCCTTCGGTTGCGCCGGGGAACGGTGCATGGCCCTGCCCACCATCGCCGTGCAGGAGAGCATCGCCGACGAGTTGGTGGATTTGCTGGTTAAATTCGCCGGCGAACGGCGGATCGGCCCGGCCTACGACAAGTCGTCCGAGCTGGGACCGCTTGTGTCGGAAGGCCAGCGGAAGTGGGTCACGGATTGGATCGAGAAGGGAATCGCGGAAGGCGCTAAGCTGGTCCTCGATGGGAGAGGCGTGGTGGTGAAGGGCCACGAGGCCGGCTTCTACCTGGGCCCGGTTATCTTCGATCACGTCAAGCCGGGCATGTCCATTGGAGACCAGGAGGTCTTCGGGCCGGTCCTGTGTGTGAAGAGGGTCAAGGATTTCGAGGAAGGCATCCGCCTGATGAACGCCAACCCATTCGCCAACGGCTCCGTGATTTTCACGCAGAGCGGCTATTACAGCCGGGAATTCGCCAGGCGAACGCACGGCGGAATGGTCGGCATCAATGTCGGGATTCCGGTCCCGGTGGGCATCTTCCCCTTTGCGGGGCACAAGCAATCCTTCTTCGGAGACTTGCACACGCTGGGGAAAGATGGGGTGCGGTTCTTCACCGAGTCCAAGTGCGTCACCACCACCTGGTTCAGCGAAGAAGAGAAAAAGCAGCAGAAGGTCGACACCTGGGACGGGGTGCTCGGCCGATAGAGTTTTCAGTTGGTAAACGGGAGGCGGATCTCATGGAAAAGAAGACCACGGTGGGCATTGCCCACAGCGATGCGGACCTAGGCAAGCCGGCCGAGTACTCTAGAGAACAGCTCGACGTCGTGAAGGGCATGATTCGCGACATAGCGGATCAGTCGATGGGCGGGTTTAGGAACATCGTCAAGCGGGGCGACAAGGTCCTGATCAAGGTCAACACGGTGATCCCGTGCCCGGCCAACCTGGGCTTCACCACGGATCCCCGTATTCTCGAGGCGCTGCTCGAGCTGGTGCAGGAGCAGGCGCCGGCCCAAGTCCTGATCGGCGAACGCTCGGCCATGGGCGGCGATACGCGCAACGCCATGGAGGTTTGCGGGGTCACGGCGGTCGCCAAACGCACGGGCGCCGAGCTTTGTCCCTTTGACAACGTTCCTTTCGACATGTATAAGATCGACCGGCCCATCGCCTTCAACGAGTTTCCCGTGCCGCGGCCGGTGCGCGATGCGGACGTCTACATCGGCGTCCCCAAGATGAAGACCCACGTTCACACCACGCTGACCTGCGCCTTGAAGCTGCAGTTCGGCAACCTGCCGGACTACGACTGGATGACTCGCTGCCACCGCGACGATGTCTTCCAAAAGATCGTGAACCTGAACCGCGCCGCCAACCCCAAGTGGTTCATCGTCGACTCGCTCTATGCGGGCCAGGGCAATGGGCCCTTCAGCGCCTATCCCTCGGATCTTATCAAGGACTTCAATACCATTTGCGGCGGTCACGACCCGGTCGCCGTGGACACCGTATGCGAGGCGCTGATGGATTGGGATTACCCCGGCACGAATGCGCCGGCCACCATACTGGCGGCGTCCGAGGGGCAGGGAACCAACAAAATGGAGGAGATCGAACTCACCGGCGCGCCACTCGACCGGGTCAAGCGCCGCTTCAAGCGGCCCAACCTGGCCATCCAGGGGAAATTTCCCAATGTCAACGCCATCATGGGCGCCGCCTGCGAACCGGGATGCCGCTCGTTGATCATCGGGTTCGACCAGTTGTATGTGGAAGGCACCCTTGACAAGCTAAAGCGCCCTCTGTACGTGTTCATGGGCTTGCAGTTCCCCTATGAAGATCACATCAAGAACCTCGATGGCGATGTGATCGTGCTGGGCGATTGCGCCAAGACCGTGCTGGAGCGATTCCCCAACGCCAAGTTCTTCGGCAGCACCAGCGAATTCGCCCACTGCATGCCGATCTGGGCGAACATTCCGGCCATCGGCCTGGTGCAGCATGTGAGGTCCCTGGTTTAGATCCCGGCCCCGGATGGACCGCCGCCCGGGCGAAAAGCGATTCATCATGAGCTATCCGACAAGCGTGCCAGCGATGAAACCCGCGTTTGGCGACG
>JBEKPK010000289.1:0-7387 GCA_049520795.1 Bryobacteraceae bacterium | reverse complement strand
ACCACCGCGACGGCGCCCAACATCTGACAGCCACGAATGTCCTCCCATCGGCCGGCTTGAGCGTAGACCGCTACCGCGGCGGCCGGGTCCCGCTGGAGGTTCCGGCTGTGCTCGCTGCGGGAAGACGAGAACCAGTAAAGTTCCAGGGCGTCGCCAGGCAGGTAGAAAAGCGGGGCCACGCGCGGCGAGCCGGCGCCGCCGGAGGTGGAAAGCGCCAGCGTGCTCTGGGTCTTCAGAAAGCCGGATACAAGCTCCCGTTTCCGCGCGAGGGTGAGCTGCACGGTCCGAGCTTAGCATTTGCGCGGTCGCCGTTTTTGACGCGGAGACGCGGAGTCGCGGAGAAATTTCAAAGCCAAATTAAGAGGAGCCAGGCGCCGCCCCCTCTACAATGGAATCAGGCATGCCTCTCCCGGTCGCCCTGCGGGCGCTGCGGTACCGCAACTTTCGGTTGTTCTTCGGCGGGCAACTCATCTCGCTGGTTGGCACGTGGATGCAGAACGTGGCCCAGGCGTGGCTGGTATACCGGCTCACGGGGTCCGCCGTGCTGCTGGGGGCGATCGGTTTCGCGGGACAGATTCCGGTGTTCATTCTCTCGCCCGCGGTGGGCGGCCTGGCCGCGGATCGTCTCAGCCGACGCCGCATCGTGATCGGCACGCAAACCTCGGCCATGCTGCTGGCGTTCGCGCTGGCGGCCCTCACCCTTTCAGGCCAGGTGCGCATTTGGCACGTCTTCGTTCTTTCCTCGCTGCTGGGCGTGGTGAACTCGTTCGATATTCCGGCTCGGCAGTCTTTCATCGTGGAAATGGTGGGCAAGCCCGACCTGATGAACGCCATCGCTCTGAACTCCTCCATGTTCAACGCCTCGCGCGTGGTGGGACCGGCAATTGCGGGCATACTGGTGGCCAGCATTGGGGAAGGCTGGTGCTTCTTCGCCAACGGCGTCAGCTACATCGCGGTGATAGCCGGGCTGCTGGCGATGCGCGTGGCCTTGCGTGAGCCCGTCGAGTATCGCGGCTCGCCCCTGGCGCACGTGGCGGAGGGATTCCGCTTCGTCATCGGCAACCCGCCTATACACGCGCTGCTGATCCTGCTGGGCGTGGTCAGCCTCACCGGCATGCCGTACGTGGTGCTAATGCCCATATTCGCGGATCGCATTCTGCACGGAGGCGCCCAGGCGCTAGGCTGGCTGATGGGGTTCACCGGCGTCGGCGCGCTCTGCGCCGCCCTGCTGCTGGCGACCCGCCAGAATCTCAAAGGGCTGGGAATCTGGGTGGGGATGGCCGCGCTTTCCTTCGGCGCCTGCCTGACGGCCTTCTCGGTCTCGCGGAGCCTGGCGCTTTCGGCGGCCATCCTGGTTCCCGCCGGATTCGCCATGATGATCCAAATGGGCTCCACGAACACCCTCATCCAGAGCATGGTTCCGGACCGCCTGCGCGGCCGCGTGATGTCGGTCTACTCGATGATGTTCATGGGGATGGCGCCGATAGGCTCGCTGCTGGCCGGGGCCGCAGCCGGCCGTTTGGGCGCGCCGGCTACCGTCATGGCCGGCGGCATCGTCTGCATGACCGCAGCCGGAGTCTTCTGGCTGTGCTGGCCGAGAATTCGCATCCACGCACGCAGGCTGATCGCCGAGCAGCAGAGCGACGGATAGTTGACAGGCGAAAGCGCCTGTCCCACCTTGACCCCATCCTTGTGGGGCAGGCGCTTTCGCCTGCCAGACTATTCTTCACAACCTCAGGGAGCGGTTGGAGTCGCTGTTACGTGACAAGCCTTGGCGAACGCGCTTATATCTTCTTGGCCGCGCGTGCCCGCGCGGCGGGCTTGGCCAATTGTTCGAACTGGTCCGCCGGCAGGCTCAGGGCGATGTTCACGTCGACGCCCTGCGCGGTCACCGTCAGGGACTTCAGGAGCGCTCCCGCTTGCGGATTCTGGGTGCTCTGCGCCTGCGCCAGGTTGGCCAGAAACTGGAGAGCGCCGGCCATAACGGTGGCGTTCGCGGCCGTATCGGTCTGCGCCTGCGCGGTCAGGGTGACGGTGGCGCCGAACTTGACGCCTCCGGCGACCTGCTGAATCGTAGAAAAAGCGCCCTGCCCGCTCAATCCGGGAACTTGCGGGGCGCCGGGAGCGAGTTTCAGCGAGGAAGGGGGCACGGTGCTGACCACCCAGGCGTCCTCCGTCTGGCTCCATTGGGTGACCTGCGACAATAGAGCTCCCTGCAGAACCGTGGGCGTGGTCTGGCGATCCATGGCGGCTTTCACATTCGCCACATCCCCCACCACCACCAGCGTGGAGTCCAGGAAGGCCACCCCGCTGGCCTGCTTGGGATCCTCTAAGATATTGATTCCGTTGTAGGTTTCCGACTTGGCGCCGGCAGCCAGGGCGGCTGCCGCGATCGTCGCCGGGTCGAAAACGCCGCGCGCTACCACCAAGCCGGCGTGTCCGGCGGCGGCGGTGGAAGCCACCAGCAACTCGCTCACGTCGCGGCGCGGGTCGAAGTTGAGCAGCGTGGCCAATTCCTGAATCGCCTGATTCTGCGGCGCGATTTGCCCCAGTACATAGATGCCGAAGGGCGTTGCCTTGGCCTGATCCACATTGATGCCCGCGATCACCTTGGCGTCGGGCATCACCAGTGCGAGCAATCCGGGGTCGGCGGCCCTGGCGGGCAGCACCCAGCAAGAAGCGGCGGACAGCGTCGCCGCGAGGAAGATTCGTGCGTTCATAACATTGAGGACGTTGCTCATGCATCAGTATTAACGCACGGTTACACTCCCGAGTTTCGGCGATGCGGGAACGTGAGGCAAACTCGTGGCTTACGTCATCTATACCAAGTGGCCCGGGAATGTCCAGATGGTGGAATGGAGCCTGAAGTTCGGGTTATACTGTTTAAACAGAGGGATGGAATGAAGAAATACGGCACATTCGCCGCCTTAATCGTGGTAGTTGTCGGCACTCTGACCTACCTGGCAGTCTCGGGGGGGGCTTCCAACGCAACGTATTACAAGACGATCGCCGAACTTGGCCAAATGGGAGACCATGCCGTCGGGAAGCGGCTCCGCGTGGGCGGGGACGTGGAAAGCGGCTCAATCCAGCGCGTGGGCGGCAGGGTGCAGTTCGTCCTGGTGCAGGACAAGACCAGGTTAACCGTCGCTTACACCGGAACCGATCCCCTGCCCGACACCTTCCGCGACGGCGCGCAGGCGCTGGCGGATGGCCGGCTGGACCCGGACGGCGTTTTCCGCGCCGCGCGAATCCAGGCCAAATGCGCCTCCAAATATGAAGCCAAACCGGGACAAATGCCCGGACAGGCGCCCTCCAACATCAATCGCGGCAAAAGCATCTAGACTAAGAGGGTATTATGGAAAACCTGGGTTCGTTGGCCATTTTATTGGCCTTCTCGATGGCGATCTATGCCGTGCTCGCTTCCCTCGTGGGGCGGCTCAAACAGAAGCCTTTCCTGATCGTGAGCGGGGAGCGCGCGGTCTACGCGGTCTGGTTCCTCATCAGCGTGGCGGCGGCGGTGCTGGTCGGCGCCCTTTTGACCGGCGATTTCCGTTTCGCTTATGTGGCCGAGCACAGCAACCGCGCCATGCCGGCGCTCTACAAGTTCGCCGCCTGGTGGGGCGGTCAGGAGGGCTCGCTACTGTTGTGGAGCTGGCTGCTGGCGACGTATTCCTCGGTGGTGGCCTTCACCAACCGGCGCAGGCACCGCGATTTCATGCCCTACGTGATCGCCGTGCTAATGACCGTGCAGACCTTCTTCCTGGTGCTGAACGCCTTCGTGGCCACGCCCTTCAAGGTGCTGTCGCTCGATGGCCGGATCACCGCCGTGCCGGATGGCAACGGTCTTAGCCCGCTTCTGCAATACCCCGCCATGGCCATCCATCCGCCCATGCTTTACCTGGGATATGTAGGATTCGCGGTGCCCTTCGCGTTCGCCATCGGCTCGCTCATCACGCGCCAGGCGGGCGACGGCTGGATACACACCACGCGGCGGTGGACGCTGGTCACCTGGCTTTTCCAAAGCACCGGCGTGATGCTCGGCATGGCGTGGGCCTACCACGTTCTGGGATGGGGCGGCTACTGGGGATGGGACCCGGTGGAGAACGCCTCCCTGCTCCCGTGGCTGAGCGGCACGGCTTTTCTGCACTCGGTGATGATGCAGGAGAAGAAGGGCATGATGAAGGTGTGGAACATGGTGCTGATTTCGGCCACCTTCTTCCTGTGCATCTTGGGCACCTTTCTGACGCGCTCGGGGGTGGTGCAATCGGTGCATGCGTTCGCCCGCTCGGAGATCGGCAAGTACTTCGTCACCTTCATGGCGATCGGCATTGCCGCCACTGTCTACCTGATACTGGAGCGCCTGGATTACCTCAAGAGCGAATCGCAACTGGAGAGCGTGGTCTCGCGCGAATCGAGCTTCCTGTTCAACAACCTGATCCTGCTGGCAAGCTGCTTCGCGGTGTTGTGGGGCACGCTGTTCCCGGTAACGTCCGCTCTGGTGTCGAATAATCAAATCTCGCTCGATGCCGACTGGTACAACCGGCTGATGGTTCCCATAGGTCTGTTTCTGCTGTTCCTCACGGGCGTAGGGCCGCTGTTCTCGTGGCGCCGTACCTCCCTCGAGAGCCTGCGCCGCAATTTCCAGTGGCCCGGCGCCGCGGCCGTGGTTCTGGTGGGAGCGCTGATCGCGGCCGGAGTGCGCAGTTACTACGCGCTCATCTCCTTCGGCTTCTGCCTGTTCGTGGCCCTCACCGTTTTCATGGAGTTTTATAAGGGCTCGAAATCCATCGCCGCCAAGAACGGCATGAATCTCGCGCGCGCGGCCGTGGAGTTGACGCACCGCAACACGCGGCGCTATGGCGGGTACGTAGTGCACATGGGGATCGTGCTGATGTTCATTGGCTTTACGGGGCAGGCCTTCAACCTGAAAGATACCAGGGAACTGAACATCGGCGACTCGATGAAAATCGGCCGTTACGACCTGAAAATGGTCAACCTGGAGCAGGGCGAAAACGCAAACTACCAGTGGCATCGCGCCACCGTGGATGTGTACAAGGACGGCCAGGAGCTCGGGCTGCTGCGGCCGGAGAAGCGATTCTTTCAGGCCAGCCGCCAGAGCACCTCGGAGGTGGGCATCCGCGTGCGGCCCAACGAGGACGTCTACCTGAACTTCGGGGCCATGTCGGACGACAACCAACGCGCGGTCATCCAGGCTTATATCAACCCGCTGGTTAGCTGGGTCTGGATAGGCGGCCTGGTGCTGATCGGCGGCACGCTGATCTGCCTGGTTCCGGCTAAAATCAAAATGCAGTATGCCCGCACGCAGGTGGTGGGGGTCACGGGTAAACATGCGACTGTTCCGAAGTAGTGTGTGGTTTGTATTGGCGGCCGCGGCGATTGCGCTGGCGCAAACCGCGGCGGAGAAACCCAGCGCCGATGCGCGGCGGGTGGGCGCGCGCCTGGCCTGCCAGTGCGGCTGCAAGGATTCGGTGGCCACGTGCAGCATGCTGGAGTGCAGCTTTTCCAAGCCCGCCAAGGAACGCATCGCGCGCATGCAGGCGGTGGGAATGAGCGACGACCAGATCATAGCGGCGTTCGTGCGCGACTACGGTCCGGGCATCTACCTGGCGCCGCCGAGCGCGTTCGGATGGATTGTGCCCTACGCCGGCGTAGGACTGGGGCTGGTGGTAATCTGGCTTTTCATTCGGAAGTATCGCAAACCCGCGCCCCTGCCAGAAATCGGGAGTCTGGAAATAGACGACCCCGAGCTGGAGAAGTACAAGGACCAGATCGAGAAGGATCTCGCGGAAATAGAGTGAGTTGGGGCGGCCGTTCGGCTCCGCGAAGGCGCCGCGCCGCGATCTTGGTGAATTTTCATTTGATCATTGTCATTGCATGCATTGTCGCGATCGCCGTAATCGCATTCGTTCTCGGCGTGAGGGCCAAGGATGTGCCCGAGCCGGAATCGCCGTCACCCTTCGAACATCTCGACGAGCGCAAGGCCGCGATTTACGAGAACCTCCGCGACCTCCAGTTCGAATACCGGCTAGGCAAACTCTCCGACGAGGACTATCAGGGCGCCAAGAAGGGCCTGCAGAAAGAACTGGCCCAGGTGCTGGCCGCGGTGGACAAGCTGAAGGCGGAACTCACCAACCGAACGGCCCCCGCGCCCCAGCCGGCGCCATCCGGCTTGGTGTGCCCTTCCTGCGGGGCCAGTTTCGAGAAGAGCCTGAAGTTCTGCGGGGAATGCGGCAAGCCGATGAAGGTGACGGCATGAGAAAGAAGAATGCCGGCGAGGATGCCGGCATGGCAGGCTGGAAGCCCGCTCTACGGATGGTGCTCGTCTGTATGGCGCTGTGCTGCGCCCCGGCGCTGGCCGCGGTCAGCGGCACGGTGGTCAACCGAACCGCCGAGAAGCCGCTGGCGGGAGCCGTGGTAGGCTTCTACAAGCTCGGCGAGAGCGGGCCGGAGCTGGTGGACCAGGCCACCTCCGACGCGCAGGGCGCTTTTACCATCAACCAGAACGCGGAGGGGGCCAGCTTGATCCGTACCGCTTTCGGCGGCATCACCTACACCAGGACGCTGCAGCCGGGGTCGGCCACGACTGGAATCGCGCTCGATGTTTACGACGCTTCCAAGCAGCCGGGCGGAGCGAAGATCACCAAGCACATGCTTCTGTTCGATCCCTCCGGCGGGCAGATGACGGTGAGCGAGACCTACCTGTTCACCAACAACGGCAAGACCACCTGGAACGATCCGGCGAATGGCACGCTGCGCTTCTACCTTCCGGCGGAGGCCCACGGCAAGGCGCAGGCGACTGCCATTGCGCCGGGCGGCATGTCCCTTGACGCGCCGCTGGTGAAGACTTCCAAGCCGGATATATTCGGGGTGGATTTCGCCATCAAGCCGGGAGACACCCGGATCGACCTGAATTACGCCGTTCCCTACGCCGAAGGGTCGTCTTACCAGGGTAAGATCGTCACCCGTGACGAGAACACTTACCTGGTTGCGCCCAACGGCGTAACGCTGAAGGGCGACCATCTGAACGACCTGGGGGTCGAGCCGCAGTCGCAATCGCACATCTACGGCCTGGACGGCGCGACCTACAAGATCGAGCTCAGCGGCGCGGTAGTGGCGGCGGCGGCCGGCGCGGAGGATGCCGGCGCTTCCGACGGAGCGCCGCAACTCGAAGAGGCGCTGCCGCACGCGATGGGACGGCAGACGCTGATACTGGGCCTGGCGCTGGGAATCCTGGCGGTGGGCTTCGCCATTCTCTATCGCATGCCGGCGAGCAAGGAGAAGGATGAGCGCGGTCGCGGTTGAGGGCGTTTGGAAGTTCTACGGCGATTATCCCGCCCTGCGCGACATCAAGCTCGAAGCCGGCGCG
>JBEKPK010000288.1:0-7390 GCA_049520795.1 Bryobacteraceae bacterium | reverse complement strand
CGATGGCCCGCCGCCACAGCCGGGTTCCCACCCCCTTGATTCCGGCGCTCCGGACAAGCGGGGCGGTCAACTGGTTCCCGATCGCGAAGAGAAGCGATGGGGCAGCCGGTTCGACCTCCGGCTGGCCGCTCCGCTCGATCCGCATCACGTTTGCACTCATCACGCCCGCCACCAGCGCGCGCCCGCCGCCCTCCAGATAAGCGGCCATCAAGACGAAGGGGAACGGATGTACGCCGAGACGGTTCATCTCCAGCCACTCGGCGTAGCGTTCCATGGGTTCGAGGACCTCGGGTCCGAAGTGCGAACGGAGCAAGTCGTAGCATGTTCGAAGCCACGAATCGGGTTCCGCCACCATTTTGAATTGAAGCTTCTCCGGGCGCAAAAGCCGGAGGTCTTCCTCGCCCAGAAGCGCCGGAATGAGGTTGGTGGAAGTCATAATGGCTGGCAGGCGCTCGACGAGTCCCGGCGCAACAGCCGCCTGGAAAGGAGGGCCCTTGTCAGGGCCTGGAATCCCGCGGTCTCTCGAGCTCCTTCAGTAATCCGGGAATTGCCTGTTTATCAAGCGTCCTTGTCCAGATGCTGCCGACAACGGTCTGTTTCGCGGTGGGCTGTACATTGGTGAAGTTGACCCTTTTTGCCAGCCTCTTGCCAGGGCCGCTCTCGCCAAAAGCGATCAGCATGAACGGATCGGCAAACGCGTTCTCCTTTGCCAGCAGGCGAAATCCGTCCTTGATCAGTTGATACTCGAGATCGGACGGATACTTGTCCCGGTTGCCGCGAGGACGTTTCTTGCAGACATCCGCGATGTACCAGTACTCGTACGGCTGGCGATTCGCCGGCTCAATGTGGCGCTCTTTCAGGTCGTCCTCGGCCATCCCGCCGGTCGTCAATTGCTGGAACACCTCGTATGATATCGGCCAGATGGACAGGTAAGCCACAAGAAGATGCTTGCGTCTGTCCAAAAGGCGGATCACTCCATGCGGATACTTCTTCCACCACTCCCGCACCACCTCCTTAGCCGGATAATGCTTCTTGATAATAGTCCCGTACACGCTGTTGCCGAAATGCCATGCCTCGTCGAAGTCCGAGACAGTCCCGGTGAAGTCCACCTTGAGGGACGGGCGGAGACGGAGATCGGCGATGATGGCGACAACGACCCAAACTACAATCGCGAGAATGGCCAAATTCCGGAGAAGGGGAGCCGCAAGATACACGGTCAGCACCGCCGCAATAACGCCTACCGCGAGGACGCTCAACTCCACGATGCGCCTCAAAGGCACCATGCACCTCCGCTTCGCCTCATCATAGCAAACCGGATTCCCGGCACACCCTGGTCCGAGGCGGCGCGTTCCCGAGCGGCGGACCGACTCTTGACACGGATCTTGGCCCTCGGCTACCATAACCTGTAGATCGGCTCCGCGGGAGGTAGTGTGCGCCTTCTCGGATCGACGCTAGGAAATCATATTGCCAACGTTCAATCAACTCGTCCGAAAGGGCCGTCAGCAGCCCCGAAACAAGACCGCCAGCCCCGCGCTGGAAGCGTGCCCGCAAAAAAGAGGCGTCTGCCTGCGCGTCTTTACGCAGACCCCCAAGAAACCCAACTCCGCGTTGCGTAAGGTGGCTCGTGTCAAATTGACCAACGGGATGGAAGTCACGTGCTACGTTCCAGGAGAAGGGCACAATCTGCAAGAGCACTCGGTCGTGCTGATTCGAGGAGGCCGCGTCAAGGACCTTCCCGGTGTCCGCTATCACATCATACGAGGTGGTAAGGACACGGGCGGCGTGGCCAATCGCCGGCAGAGCCGGTCAAAATACGGTACCAAGCGGCCCAAGTCTTTCTGACGCGCCGTTGCGGCATCCGAGAATAGAATCAACTCATTCCGGCCTCCAACCAGCGGCTCGCGCCCTGTGGGCGCTGTTGTTGCCTCCGACCCCTTCGGATGGCAAACCGTCCCGGCCCGCAAACAAATCGATGAACAGTTGTGGAAGGCCGCTGTCAGAGCGGTAACCTGAGTCAAGTGGCTGGCCGCTGGACATCATAGGAGACGATATGGAAGATTTGTTCGCTAGCGTGGATTTGGGTGGGACCAAGATTTCGGCGGCTTTGGCCGAGGCCGACGGCCAGACGCTGCTGGAGCGGCAGATCCCAACCGCATCGCACGAAGGTCCGGACGCCGTCCTCGGTCGCATCGCGGCGCTGGTGCGCGATCTGGCGGAGGGCGCCGGCCGGCGCCTGGCCGCCATCGGCATGGGCGCCCCGGGGCTGGTGGACGTAGGCTCCGGAACTACGCTCTTTCTGCCGAACCTCCCCACTCAGTGGCGCGGCGTCCCGGTCGCCGGGACGATCTCGGCCCTCACGGGCTGCCCGGTATTCCTCCTCAACGACGCCCGCATGGCCACCCTCGGCGAGTTTACCTACGGCCGCGGCAGGTCCGTCGCCAGCATGGTTTTTCTAACCGTGGGCACGGGGATCGGCGGCGGCGTGGTGATAGACCGCAAATTGCGTCTCGGTCCTCTTGGCGCGGCCGGCGAGCTGGGGCACCAGACCATCCAGAGCGACGGCCCGCTGTGCGGCTGCGGTAACCGGGGTTGTCTCGAAACCCTTGCCAGCGGCCCCGCGCTGGTCGGCGAAGGCGTCCGGCTCCTGTTATCCGGCCTGGCGCCGGTACTCCACAGACTGACCGGCGGGAATGTGGCGGCGGTCACTCCCAAAGAGATGGGAGAAGCGGCTCGCGCGGGCGACGCCGCGGTCGGAGCGGCCATCGCCAGGGCCGCCGGCTACCTTGGCATCGGGGTAGCCAATGCGGTGACCGCTTTTCATCCCGAGATGGTCGTGCTCGGCGGCAGCGTGGCCGCGCTGGGCGATCTGCTCCTCGACCCCATCCGGGCCGTGGTTCGCGAACGCGTGCGCATGTTTCCCGTCGACGGCGTAACCATCGAGCGCTCCATTTTGGAGGACAAGGCCGGCCTGTTGGGCGGCATCGCACTGGCCGCCAGCCGGACACGCGACGCGGGCTGAGGGGGATCGGACGGTCGAAAACCTACGCTCGCACCGCCGCGCGCCGGTCGATGGACCGCAGCACGCGGTCCAACTCCGGCTCTTGCACGGGCTTGGGGAGTACGAAGCGGCCGTCGTCTTCGAAATCGGCGCTGAGCTCGGCGTCGTAGCCGTCGGAAAGCAGGATGAAGCCATCCACTCGCGACTGCATCCTCTCGGACAACTCCACCCAGTTCAAGCCGGGAGCGTGCACCGAACAGAAGGCCGCGTCGAACCTCATGCGCTGCGCCAGTTCCAGGCCGGTATCGGAATTGCCCACCGGCACCACGCGGCAGGCGCGGGCGGAAAGCAGTCCGAGCAAGTGGCGCTGGGCGGCCTCGTCCGGCTCGATCAACAGCGTGGTCAGGACGCGCGAGAGATCACCCAGAGGCCCGGCGGCCGCGGCCGCCGTGCGATCGCGGGCGGCGGCCGGCAGCTCGACCTCGAAACGCGGCTCCTGATTGTTCCCCAGTATCAGCCGCACCTCGCCGCCGTGCCCGGCCATGACGCTGCGCGCCAGGCCCAGCACGGACGCCGTCTCCTCCGCTTTGCCGGATTCGGGCGGCGCGGTGAACCCGATCTCCACCACCAGGCGCTTGGCCAGCACGCTGGTACGGATGGTGATGACCTTCTGCGGCGCTTCGGCCAGCGACTGCTCCGCGTGCACCAGCAGGTTCAGAAAAACCTGCTCCAACTGCCCTTCCGATCCCAGCACGTACAACTGCTCGCGCGAAACCAGGTTCTCCACCCGGATGCCGGACGCCTTCCAGTCGCTCTCCCGGAACTCCACCAGGCTGCGCAAAAGCGCGGTGATCGACACCGGGCGCGCCTCGGGCGTCTCGGCCCCGAACGTTACCAGGCGAGCCACGATCTCGGCGGCCTTGTTGGCCTCCGAAGAGATGGCCGCGATCTCGCGCTCGGCCGGTCCCGGACGCCCCTTTTCCAGCGCCTTACCGGCCCACTCGGAAATGGAGGCGAGCGGCGTCCGCAGCTCATTTACCACCCCCGAAATCAGCCTCCCCACGGCGGCCAGTTTCTCGGTTCGGAAGAGCTGCTCCTGCACCGAACGCTGATCAAGCAGTCGCAGCGCCACCCCGATCTGATTGCCCAGGTGTTGCGCCAACGCCTGCTCGTCGGCGGGGAAATCGCGCGGCCGGTCGTCCTGGTCCAGTTCCAGCACCCCCATCACCTCGCCCTGAGCCAGCATGGGCACAAAGAGCAGGGACTGGGGCGCCTGTTCTCCCTCGTCCGCGGAGATGGGGAACGGGCTGCGGGCGATATCCGGTATCACCAGCAACGTGCGGTAATGGAAGCAAGCCACCGCTCCGGCCGATGTCCCGGCGGGAGGCGAGGAAAGCGAGATCGATACCGGCTCTCCCCCGCCCTCTACAGCGGCCTCCAGCGTCCTGGCGGCGCGGTTGTAAACGTACAGGTGGACGCGAGTGACGCCCAGGATTCCGGGCAGCGCCTCGGAGATCCGTTTGAGCAGGGCGCCGGTGGAGGACGCGCCCAGAATCTCCTCCCCAAGCTGGTAGGTGCTCCGCAGCCGCTCGCGCTGTTTCCGGAGGCGCCGCTCGCGGCTCCATAGGAGGTAAGCCGCCAGCACGACCAAAGTCAAACCCGCGGCCAGAGTCAGCGGCGGCAAGAACCACCCCCGCTCGGTGCGCAATATGTAGGTTGGAGAGTTCACCAGCAGCTCGAAATAGTGCGTGTAGGGAGGCATGGGGCAAAACTGCAGCGCCACGCCGGTGGCCACGAGCGTATCCCCTTCCCCGAACGCTCCCAGGTCCTGCATCCTGGAAACGCCGGGCAGGAACAGCTTGTAGGGCTCCGGGTCGAGCCGCAGCAGGATGGCGCCTCCAGCCGTAGTCGGGCTCTTTTCGATCACCCGCCCTTCGGTGCGCACCAATCGCCCCAGGTAGCGCAGGTTTTGCGGGAAACTGTCGAGATCCCTGAGCGAAACCGCCGCCGGGACGGGCGGCGTCGCGCTGCCCACCACGGCGATTCGCCCGAGCGCCACCACCGGCATTCCCGCCAGTCCGGCCACCACCCCTTCGGCTTCCACCTCGTCGCCGGGGCGTAAAGCGTCGAGGGCGGCGCTGCCTTTCGGCGCCTGGATCACCGCGCCGCCGTCGCTGTCCTGGATCGCCGCCAGCGTGTAATCGGGAAAATGGAACGCGGGCGCCGACGCCACGCCACGCACGATTACCGTTTCGCCCGCCAGCGCGGGGTCGAAATTGGGTAGCTTGCGCGACCGCAGGTCGGCGCAGGTGACGCGCTCCTGCGCCGTCGCCGGCAGACACGCCGCCGCCAGCGCCAGAATCGGCAGCCAGCGCGCGATCATTGCGCTCCCAACCATGCTTCCAGTTCCTCGCTCCGGAAGTCGTCAATGGCGATGTCGGCGCCCGGCAGCTCCTTATGCGTGGTCCGCAGACCCACCACCCGCATGCCGGCGGCCCGCGCCGCTTCCACTCCGGAATAGGAATCCTCGAATACGATGCAGTTGGCCGGCGGTTCCCCAAGCAGCTCCGCGGCGCGCCGGTATATATCGGGAAACGGCTTGGGCCGCTCCACCTGGTGTCCGTCCACCACTACCCGAAAATACTTCGCCAGCCCCGACTCCTTGAGAATAAACGCGATGTTTTCCGGTTCGGCGTTGCTCGCGAGCGCCATGGGCGCCCCCCGGCGCGCTTCCAGGAAGCCGCGCAGCCCGGCTGGCATCATGCCGTCCACCTTGCCGGCGATCATCTCCCGGTAAAGCCGTTCCTTGGCCGCGCCGCGCGCGGCGACTTCCGCGGCCGGCAGGCCGTCGCCAAAGAAACCGCGCACGATCTCGTCGTTGCGCCTGCCGTACATGAATCGGTACATCGCCTCGGTGGTCTCCAGGCCGTAGCGCCGGTTGAACGCCTCCCAGGCCCGACGGTGCGCCGGGTTGGAGTCGACTATGACTCCATCCATGTCGAAAATCCACGCCAGGTCCGGCCGGGATCGTATCAACCCCGATTGTAGCGGATGGAGCGCTATGGGATATCTTTCTCCACTCGAAGATTCTCGTCCAGCCAGTTCAGATAGTCCGCCGTCCCGTCCAGAATCGGGATCGCCAGGGCCTCCGGAAGCTCGTAGGAATGGGCCGCCGCGAGCGCAAGACTCAACTCCGCGAACAACCCGCGCGAGGATTTGACGACCATCAGGCACTCCTCCGCGGCTTCCACCGCGCCCTTCCAGCGATAATAGCTGCGTACCCGTGGGACTACGTTCACGCAGGCGGCGAGCCGCTCCTCCACCAGCAGGCGCGCGAGTTTCTCGCCTTCCTCCTGACTTGAACAGGTGCTGAGAACAACAATTTTGTCGGTCATGTCAAAAACATTTATGGTGAATCGCGGAAGCGATGTTACTATTATGGTCCAGGGCCTTGGTACCATGAGAGCGCCTCTTACCCGTTTCGCCTACGTGCTTGTGTTGCTGGCGGTGGTGAGCTATGCCTTCACGACCCTGTGCGGACCGAGGGGCATTTCCGCGTGGCTGGAAAAGGAACGCCAGATCCAGAGCCTCGAGAAACGCAATAGCGACCTGAACCGGGAGAACGAGCGCGTCAGGGACCGCATCGACCGGCTCACCAACGATCCCACCACGCAGGGGCGGGCGGCCCAAGAGCGGTTGAACTACGTCGACAAGAACGACAAGGTCTACGTGACCGGCGACCCGGCGCCTGCGCCGGCGCCCGCGCCGGCGCGCTAGTGTAGTGCGGCCGAAGTTCTGCATGTTTTGTGGGGCAGGCAATCTTGCCTGCAGCCGCCTTTCTAGGCGGCTCTTTCGCATCCGCGCAGCCCTCTCACACGGCAGACGCCGGCTGAAAGCCGGCGGCAGCCAGGATTGGCTGCCCCACAGGTATCTGGATACTCGTCATTCTGTTCGCCGCAGACCACTAGATGCGCAGTACCGCGGCCCCCTGTACGGCGTCGTTCTTCAGCGCGTTGAGGGCCTGGTTGGCCTGTTCCAGGGCAAATTCCCGCACCTCGGTGCGAATCGGGATTTCCGCGGCGAGCTTCAGAAAATCCTCGCCATCCCGGCGCGTGTTGTTGGCCACGCTGCGCACGACCCTCTCGTGGTACAGCAGCCCGTAGTCCATCGACGGTATGGGGCTCATATGGATGCCGCCGAGGGCCACCACCCCGCCGCGCTTCAACGTGCGCAGGGCCGCGATCACCAGTTCTCCGGCGGGCGCGAAGATCAGGGCGGCATCCAGACTGGCCGGCGGCTGGTCGAAGGAATCGCCGGCCCACACGGCCCCCAGATCGAGCGCCAGTTTCCGGTGGCGGGAATCGCGCGAAAACGCGTAGACGCCCATCTTCC
>JBEKPK010000287.1:0-7397 GCA_049520795.1 Bryobacteraceae bacterium | reverse complement strand
CTGTGGGCGACAGCAACGGCTGGGGCGTCAGCGGCGGCGCGGCCGATAGCGTGGTGATCTTGCCGGTCACACAGGAGTCCGTCAACCCTTCGCCCGTCATGTAAAGGACCACATAGTCGCCCTTTGCCGCCGGATGGCTTGGTTCGTTGAGACTGTTGTCCTGGTTCAGGATGGCTCCCGGCCCGGCGCCCGATCCGTTGGATGTAAAGAGCGCGGGCGCGGCGGAAGTGAGCGCCACCGGAAAAGCATTCGAAGCTTGGCCCGCAACCACGACCTGCACGGAGGGGTTGGCGACTCCAGCCAATTCGTAGGGAACTACGGCATTAATCTGGTTACCGCCCACAAAAGTCTCCGGAGCGGGGATCCCGCTGAATGACACGTGAACGCCGTTCAGCGATGTCGAGACCTTCCCGCTCTGGTCCAGCATGAGACTGGCCGTCGCGGATGGTCCAATCGAAGTCCCGAAGATGGATACCAACTCGCCCGGAGATACCGGACCGCCCTGCCAACTGGCTGCATTCACCACCGCGGCGATGGCCGGGGAAGGGGCCGCCGCGGAAGAAATCAGAACGCCCTGTGAAAAGTCCCCACTGCTTCCGGCTTCCCCCGAGTTCCGCGCGGTCTCGAAGAAAGCGCCCGGAACCACCGCCGAATAGAAGAACGCGTTGCCATCGTTTCCAGGCGGATTGCTGGCTGCGTTCTCTCCAACCGTGGCGCACACGTAGGACGGAGCAGCGGACTCGATGGGGGCCCACTGCTCGACCACGGGGCTCACGTTCAGCCAGTACGCGCCGGGCGGCAGTTGGACGCGCAAGCCATCCACTTCGAGGCGGTAGATACGCTCGCCGTCTGGCCAGGTATATAACAGCGTCTCGCTCGCCGGGCTTTGTCCCGAGGCGATTACGACGCCTCCGCTGCCTGCCGAAACCCCGCTGCGAATCTCCCAGACAGCTTCGGTCGCTTCCGAAGCCGACATGCTGTTAAGCGAGAACACGCCCGCCACGGTCCAGACCCCAGTGGGCACAAAGAAATCATCGTATGTGCGCGAGAACTGTTGGTCCGAAACGTACCAATTGGCTTGCCCCGGAATGCCGGACTGGCAATCGCCGTTGTACCAGCCCACATTGGCAGTGGACGTTCCCTGCGCGCACACCGTGCGCGCCATGAAAATGAACGACAAGCCGGCAAGAACAACTCGCGTACGCATTACATATGCTCCTGTACTATCTGAATTTGTCTAAAATCAGAACTCCCTGGGAAAAGTCACTGGCAAACCCGTATTGCCCGCCCACGCCCACCGTTTCCGCCTGCTCGAACCGGCGATCGCGGAGCGATGAATCGAAAAGCGCCATGCCATTGTTCCCCGCTGGATGGCCCACTGCATTCCGGCCGCGCGTCGCACTGGCGAACGATGCGCCGTCACCCACCGGCGCCACGCTCAACCAGTAGGTTCCCGGCGGCAATGGCACGCGGAGGCCGTCTACCTGGATGCGGTAGCCGATGAGTGGATCGCGAGGAAACGGCCCATTCCCCGGAATCACCGTCTGGCCGGCGGAGCTTACCCCCGAGGCCACCACTTTGCCGCCGCATCGCGGAGACATGCCTTTGCGGATCTCCCATGACGCTCTCGTCACGCCAGCGAAACCCATGCGGTTATCCGAGAACGCTCCGACCACAATCCATCCGCCTTCGGGAACCACAAAATCGTCGTAGACGCGGGAGAACTCATCGCTCGCCCCATACCGATTGGCCAGGCCTGGAAGCCCCGACTGCCAATCGCCGTTGTACCAACCGAGGACCGCGCGCGGCTTGTCCTGAGCGTCCGGCAGCGCGGCGATCCGGTCGCGGGCTTCCTGGGCGGCTTCCTTCTGGCCGGCAAACTGCGTTAAGACGCGCTGGTAGACTTTACGCGCTTCCGGGTCGCCAAGCCGCTCATAACACCGTCCCATGCGCAGCAGCGCCTGCGCGGCCGTCGCGGGATTGCCGCCTTCCGCGATGGCCTCGTACATCCGGATGGCGCCCCCCAGGTCGCCATCCACCACTTCCTTCTGGATGGCGGCCCGAAGCGCCACTTCCGAGCTGTCGGCGGCGTGGAGTCCGACGCACAGCAGTAGCATTCCGATAAATATCCGGCGCAACAGTCGGCTCATCCGAACCCGTTCCAGATCTATATTAGGCGCCGAATATCCGGATTTGATGCACGGAACTGTCAGGATTCGGTCAGGCGGTTCAAGCGTCGAATCGGTATCCCAAGCCGCGAATGCTGCGCAGGAACCGGGGGTTCGATGGTTCGGGTTCCACCTTCTTGCGCAACTCCACAATGTGGTTATCCACCACACGAAGGGTTACCGCGGCGCACCGCCCCCACACCAGGTCGAGCAGCCTGTCGCGACTGAGCGTCTTACCGCGATTGGCCGCGAAAACCGCCAGGAGCTTGAATTCCAGCGCCGTCAGTTCCACCGGCACGCCGTCCCGCCTCAGCTCGCAGCGGTCGAGGTCCACTTCCGCGTCTCCGAATCGGAACAGAGGCGCGCCGGAGTCCTGGGTGCGGCGGAGCGCCGCCTTCACTCGGGCGCGCAACTCACGTGGACTGAACGGCTTGGTGATGTAGTCGTCCGCACCTGACTCCAGCCCCATGACTTTTTCGGCTTCCTGCGCTCTGGCGGTAAGCAGGACAATGGGCATTTTCAAGCCGTCCCGCCTCAGCTCGCGGCAGATCTCGAAGCCGTCTTTTCGCGGCAACATGACATCCAGCAGGATAAGGTCGAATATTTCTCTTCTGGCGCGCTCCAGGGCCGCCTGCCCGTCCGCTTCCGTTTCCACTTCGTAGCCCTCGGCCTCGAAATCCACCTTGAGGCCGAACGCGATTCCGGGCTCGTCTTCCACTACAAAGATTCGCTTCATGCCAGTCCTTTTCCCTTGGCGTCGTCGCGCGGAGTTGTCTCGGTGTTGGAGATCCCTGGCGCGATCCGAGGCTCCGCGGGCCATGCGATGGTAAACGTGCTACCCTCGCCCGGTACGCTTTCGAGGCGGATGTCACCGCCGTGCGCGCGAACGATGTGCCGGGCAATGCTCAGTCCGATCCCCGTGCCTTGGATATTCGATTTCTGGGCTGCCGCGCCGCGGACGAATTTCTCGAACACCCGGTCCTGCTCGCCGCGCTCAATCCCGAAACCTCGATCGCGGACCGCGATGTAGACCGTCTGGCCCTCCCGCTTCGTCTCCACCCATACGGCGGGGCGGCCGGGCGAATATTTCACCGCGTTGTCGAGCAGGTTCCAGAGCAGCACTGCGATGGCGTCCCTGTCGGCGCGAATGGCAGGCAGCTCTTCGGCGTGGCTCAGAACGATCACGTGTTCCCGTGCCGATTGTCCGCGGAAGTCCTCGACCACCCCATCGACCAACTCCCGCAGGTCCACTTGGTCGAAACGGTAGCGGAATGCGGAGGCCTCCATGCGGCCGAAATCGAGCAGAGACTCCACTAGCCGCTGCAATCGCCGGCTGGCATGGAACAGGATTTCATAAGATTGGCGGCGCTCCGGCTCGCGGGCAATTCGGCCGTTCACGAGCAACTCCGACACCTGCCGCAGCGAGGTAAGCGGAGTTCGCAATTCGTGCGAGACCGCGGAGACGAACTCCGATTGCAAGCGGGCGACGGCGCGCTCCCGCGCCATGGAGCGGAAAATGAAATAGGAGCCGGAAACGAGCACCAGCGCCAGGACGGCGAAGCCCGCCAGCAGCAGGCGGCGGCGGATGTTGGAGTTCGCGTGGTCCGCGACAACGTCGGCCGGAGTGAAGAGCAGAGTCGCGGCCAGTCCGGGCGCCGCGGCGCGGCGTGCAACCTGCCTGGCGTTTTTGTCCAGCGAACCCATCAATAGGCTCCCGTCCGCATCCACCAGCGCTGCGTGGACGCTCTTTTCGAGGTAAGCCTGCTTCCAAATCCACTCGAGCCGTTCGGGCCCCGCCAGCACCGCGGCCAGGCCGGCCGGCGCTTCCATCCAGGAAATGAGCGCAGGACCATCGTCGACTCTTAGTATGCGGCGGCCTTTCGGATCGAGAGGGTGCGGCCACAGTTGGCAGGCCCATTCGGCCGCGCGCGAGAGGGCCAGCGCCTGCCGCTCGCGGAGCGTGAGCGCGTCCGTACCGGCCCAGCGGCTCGCCTGTTCGCGGTGAAAGTCCCACACCGCGCCCGGCAACGACCAACGGCAAGTCCGCAGGCCGGCATCCATGACAAGCGCCTCCTTCCGCAGGGCATCCCGCCGGCCTAGCGACTCCAGGACGCTGCACCTGGCGCTGAGCGCCAACAGCCCGGCCGGCGTCCCTTCGATTACCACATTGGGCGCCAGCTCAAGGCGCCGGTAGACGTCGAGGGCCTCCGTGTAACGGCCCAATTTGCGCAGGTTTCTTCCCAGCCGCACCAGCGCGCCGGCGCGGACCTCGGGGTTCGGCGACTGGGATAGATTCCGGAAGACCGCCGCCGCGCCCGCCGAATCGCGCTCGCGGAATTCGAGGACTTCGCCCGCCGAAAACAGACGGTCGACAGTATTCGCGCCGGGAGTGGCCGGCGGAAGGTAAAGCAGGCGGCCCGGTGGGCGTATGATGACGCCGCCTTCCGTCTTTGCGAGCAGCGCCACTCCCTCAGGCGGCGTTTCCCGCCGAGCCTCGGGACTGACGAGCCATCGGTCGAGATCGCCGACTCCGGACTCGAATACGCTTGCGGTGCGATCCGCCGCCTGTTCCAGGCGCTCTTGGACTCGTTGGGATTCCAGTTGGCGGTCCTGTTCCAGCAATCGCCAGCACAACCATGTAAGGGCTGCCGCCAAGGCGCACATCGTTCCCAGAAAAACCGCGAAGGTGAAAAGCCGCGGCCGGAACCGCGGCACGGAGAGCGCCATTTGCCTAAGATTCTACTAGGAATTGAATCGGATAAACAGACCTATATTTTTGTGATTGCCTCCCGTAACTCAGAAGTCGAGAAGGCGCTGCCGCTTCCGCAGACTCCTGGCCCCAAATCGCAGAAATCAAGCGACAATAATCTCGGCTGGATGGCGGTGAACGGCGAAGGCATTTGCGGCGCCGGGCGTGGAAGATCCGCCGGCGGACGTCACCCGCCGCGGGCTTCCGGCCACGTGAGCGTATTATCCGGCCGGCGCGCTCCACGTTCGCGGGGTAAGCCGGGACGAGAAACCGGCGCCATTACCAAATTGCCCCGTTACTGATGTGGTCGGGTAGCCCCAGGGGAACTGGACAATGGTTACTATCCCGGTTCGCCTGGTTCGCCACCTCTACCGCGACCGGTTCGCCTCGGTTCGCCTTGTCGGAAACGGGTAATTGTGGGGCAAGCGCTTTCGCCTGCCAACCTTCTTCGGTAGGCGGCGCCCGAGCTTCGCTCGGGTTGACAGGCGGAAGCGCCTGTCCCCCATCGGAGGGTGGAGTGTGAAATATGCGGGCTAGATGAGCGAAACCTGGTCAGCGCCTGCTTGGCGGCCAATCCGGGCGATTGGCGGTGGTCGAAGTGCGCGTTTGACAGGCGGAAGCGCCTGTCCCACAACTCCGGAGAGCCCCAGAGGCCGGCGTAAGCGCCCGCCCCACCTCTGAAAACGCAGGGCGCGCGGCTCAGTCTATCCCATGAGGCCGCTGTTACAATCGGGTTTGCTCCGCCGCTTCTTGTTTCCAGCATTGTGCCTGTGGCTGTGCGCGGGTTGCTCCAGCCTGCCCGATAGCTTTGCGCCGCCGCCCCAGCGGCCGCCTCTCGAAGTTCCGCCCGGCCTTCCGGTCGGCTATTTCGTTTACATGGGCGATCCGGAATCGGACCGCTATATCGTGCAGGGCTTCGCCAGCATGAGCGAGGGGGCGTGGCGCTGGGCGTATGAACATCCGGTCCTGCGATTCTGGGGGCCGGACATGGAGCCAGTTCACTTCTTCATGGATTTCGCGATCCCGGAGCGCACCTTCCGCGAGACCGGTCCCGTGACGCTCACGGTGTCTTTGAACGGGCAAGTGTTCGACCACCTGCGGTGCGCCCAGGCGGGCCAGCAAAGTTATTCTCACGAAGCGCCCGCCGCCCTGCTGCTCAAGAATGCCATGAACCTGGTGTCGATTCAGCCGGACAAGTTCTGGGTTTCCAGGGAAGACGGCACAAAGCTAGGTTTCATCCTGGTCAGAGCGGGCTTCTCGGAGTAGTCTTTGGGGCGAATATAGAGGAGCGAGGCTCTGCCGGCTGCCATGAAACTTTTCCTGGGCGTGGATGGAGGGCAATCGAGCACCAAGGCCGTGATCGGCGATGAGGGCGGGCGCGTCCTCGGCGCCGGGCTGGGAGGTCCCTCGAACCATGCCGGCGCCGCGGAGGGACGCGCCCGGCTGGAGGGCGGCGTAAGCGCCGCTGTGGCCGCCGCTTGCCAGGCCGCCGGCCTCGACGCGGCGGCGGTGACATTTGAGGCCGCCTGCTTCGGCATGAGCGGCGGGCCGGACGACAAGCGCCAGATTCTCTCCGCCATGCTGCGCACGAATCGCCTCATCGTGACAACCGATGCCGTGATCGCGCTCTCCGGCGCCACCGCTGCGGGGCGGGGAATCGTGGTCGTCGCCGGAACCGGCTCCATGGCATACGGCCGCAACCCCGAGGGCAGCGCCGCCCGCGCGGGCGGATGGGGTTACGTCTTCGGAGACGAAGGCGGCGCGTTCGATATGGTGCGCCGCGCGCTGCGCGCCGCGTTGCGCATGGAAGAAGGATGGGGTCCTCCGACGGCCTTGCGCGTCGCCCTGCTCGAAGCCTCCGGCGCGCGCGACGCCAACCAGGCCCTGCATCGTTTCTACGACGGCCAGTGGACCCACGCGCGAATCGCCTCGCTGGCCCCACTGGTGGACGCCGCCGCCCGAGCCGGCGACGGCGTGGCGCTGGAGATTGTCCGCCAGTCGGCCAAGGAACTTGCGCTGCTGGCTTCGGCCGTCCGCGGGCAGCTTTGGAAACCAGGAGACCGGGTGGAAGTCGCCTATGTGGGCGGAGCCTTCGGCAGCCCGTTGCTCCTCGAACGCTTCAAGCTGCTGGTGGAGAAGGAGGACGGCAACCGCTGCGCCGCCCCGCTCCGCGACCCCGCCGAGGGCGCGTTACTGGAAGCCTGCCGGGCCGCCGGCTTGGCGCTGTAGGGGCTCGGCATGGCAGGACTTGGTGGGGCAGGCGGTTCCGCCTGCCGTTCCCGACCGAGTCGGGCCCAAGGAGCGCCCCCGAGTTGACAGGGTCGAAAAAGCACCTTGGGCCTGCCATGCGACCACTGTTCCAACCGCTCCCTGACGGTCGCGGCTCGCCAGACCGATAACGAGCCGCGACCGTTAGGGAGCGGTCGGGCGACGCTTGGCGATGCTGGCCCCTCACGTTTGTCATGAAGTTTCGGGGGCCG
>JBEKPK010000286.1:0-7463 GCA_049520795.1 Bryobacteraceae bacterium | reverse complement strand
CGATGGCCAGCGCGATGGCGGCGTGGTCGAACCTGCGGATCACCACGTAGATGGGCAGCGCAATGAGACTGGTCTGCCAGGCCACACCCACCACCACGTTGAACATGTCGCGGGCGAAATCCGGGTTCGGCCGGAACGTCGGATCTTCCGCCATCACCTTATCGCGGATGGGTCCCCAGAAGCCCCACGGCCGCACGCGCTTGTAGAAGTCCTTGAGAACTTCGTCGTCCTCGGCGGGGGTGGCCAGCGTACCGACGATGCAGCCGATCAGCGACATGCCCAGGATGATGGGGAACGAATTCAGCGCCGTGAGGTGGGGCAGCAGACCCGGGATGGCCAGGATGAGGGCCCCGGCGATGCCGGTCACCATGCCCCAGAAGTAGCCCATGCCGTTAAAGCGCCACCAGTACCACTTGAGGACGTTCGAAGCGGTGTAGCCGCCGTACAGCGCGGAGACGATCCACTGGATCACGGAATCGATGGAGCCGACGAACCAGCCGGCCGAGATCCCCAGCGCCACCACGGCGAAGGAAGCCAGGTAGCTGAGCCGCACATAGGTTCTCTCGCTGGCGTTCGGGTTGATGAAGCGGCGGTAGATGTCGTTGACCAGGTAAGGCGGGGCGGCGTTCACGGTGGCCGCGAAATTGGACATGAAGGCGGCCAGCAGGCCGGCCACCGTTACGCCCAGCAGGCCCGCCGGAACGAATCGAGTGAGCGCGTCGGGCAGCACCATCTCGAAATCCATCCCGCTTCCCATGGCGCGGATTCTGTCGCTGTAGAACACCAGGGCGAGGATGGTGAGTCCGGCGATCATGAAGTAGCGGGGCACGTTGAGCACTACGTTCACCAGGGCGCTCATCATGCAGGCTTCGCGCGGGGTGCGCGTGGAAAGAACCCGCTGCATGTCGTAATTGGGCGCCGGACCGGCCGCGCTGAGCAGGATGCCTTTGAACAGGATCATCATGAAAAAGGCCCCGAAAATGGCGTAGCCGTCCTCGGCGATCTTCCCGTTGACCGAGGAAATCAGCGTGTGCCAGTCCAGGTTGAGATGCCAGCCGAACCAGATCTGGTCCCAGCCCGCCGGCACCACCTTTTGCAGCGCCGCCGCCGGCACGCGTGAGATGGCGATGATGCCAATGGCCACGGCAGACACCGAGAGAATGCAGAACTGCAGCACCTCGGTGATGACCACGCTGAACATGCCGCCCTTCACCACGTAAAACGTGGTGATCCCCATCAGGATCAAGGCGTACTGGTTGGCGGAAAGATGCCAGGGCAGGAAATCCGTGGCGAACTTGCCGATGCCCTTGAAGCCGTAAGTGAGAAAGCCGATGACGCTCACGATGGCATAGATCACTACGATCAAGTGCGAAAACCGGGCCCCGCGCCCGGTCCCGAAACGGGTGCGGATCCATTCGGCCCCGGTCATTACGTTGGAGCGCCGCAGCCAGGCGGAAAGATAGACCATCAGGAAAACCTGGTTGAACACCGGCCACAGCCAGGGGATCCACACGCTCTTCATGCCATAAATGAAAAGCAGGTAAACCAGCCACATGGTGCCGGCGATGTCGAACATGCCGGAGGCGTTGGAAACACCCAGAAAGTACCATGGGAGGGTGTTGCCGCCCAGGTAGTAGGCCTTCCGGTCCCGGGAGGCCCGATGCGAGACCAAATAGCCCACCGTGACGGAAACCGCCAGGTAGGTGAGAATAATCGCGATATCGATAGGGTTGAGCTTCACCTGTTAACCTCGATCTCCACGAGGAGGAGCGCTTGCGCAGCACATAATGATATCAGAGGGCGGCGTAGGAAATGGGGCGGGGATGGCGTGGGGTCAGGGCTTTCGCCCTGCCGCCGGCTTTTTAGCCTGAATTCCGAAGTTGGGCGCATTGTATCAGGGCACGGCTTCAGCCGTGCCGCAAACGGGGGGAGCACCTAAAGGGCTTTAGCCCCTGTCTTTTCAGGAGGATGAAATTGTAATTCAGGTCTAGCCTTAGCGATGCGGAGGCAATCGCGCGGCAGGCTGATCAGCTATCGGAAACTCGTAGGCTTGCCGAGCAAGGAGACGCGGAAGCTCAGGACACGCTTGCCTATGCATACTACCGCGGCCAAGGAGTCCCTCAGGACTACGCCGAAGCTGCGAAGTGGTATCGCAAAGCCGCTGAGCAAGGAGAGGCCGTCGCTCAGCATAGCCTCGGTACTCTATACCGTTTCGCCAAGGAGTCCCTCAGGGCTACGCCGAAGCTGTGAAGTGGTTTCGCAAGGCCGCTGAGCAGGGGGAGGCCGATGGCCAGTTCAAACTCGGCTACCTGTACCACGAAGGCGAAGCGGTGCCGCAGGACTACGCCGAGGCCGCCCGCTGGTACCGCGAAGCTGCCGACCAGGGGCACGCTATCGCCCAATTCAGGCTCGGCGGCAAGTACCGCGAAGGCCAAGGGGTGCCGCAGGACGGTGCCGAGGCCGCCCGCTGGTACCGCAAGGCTGCCGAACAGGGGCACGCTCCTGCCCAGTTTATACTCAGTGCACTGTACGGCAGAGGCCAAGGGGTGCCGCAGGACGATGCCGAGGCCGCCCGCTGGTACCGCAAGGCCGCCAACCAGGGGAATGCTGTTGCCCAGTGCGGACTCGGCTTCGTGTACTACATAGGCCGAGGGGTGCCGCAGGACTATTCCGAAGCCGCCCGCTGGTACCGCAAGGCCGCCGATCAGGGGCTCGCCAGCGCCCAGTTCAGCCTCGGGCAGGTGTACCGCAAAGGCCAAGGGGTGCCGCAGGACTACGCCGAGGCCGTCGGCTGGTATCGCAAAGCTGCCGACCAAGGCGACGCTGATGCCCAGTGCAACCTCGGTTACATGTACGACAAGGGCAAAGGGGTGTCGCAGGACTACGCCGAGGCTGCCCGCTGGTACCGCAGAGCCGCCGAGGAAGGGCGCACGAGTGCCCAGTACAAGCTCGGCGGCATGTTCTACGAAGGCCATGGGGTGCCGCAGCACTACGCCGAAGCTGCCCGCTGGTATCGCATGGCCGCCGACCAGGGGCACGCTGATGCGCAGGTCTGCCTCGCCTACATGTGCCACGAAGGCCGCGGGGTGCCGCAGGACTACGCCGAGGCCGCCCGCTGGTACCGCGAAGCTGCCGACCAGGGAAGCGCTAACGCGCAGTACAACCTCGGCGTCATGTGCGGCGAAGGCCAAGGGATACCGCAGGACTATGTTCAGGCGCACATGTGGTTCAATCTGGCTGGTGCCAGCGGTGACCTCGACGGCATCAAGAATCGAGACGGCGTCGCCCGTAAGATGACGCCGGATGAGATCGCGGGGGCCCGGCGTCGCGCGCAGGAGTGGGAGCCGAAAACTGGCCGGTAAAACAGTGCCAGCGGGCGACACAGCTCCGGCAGGGCCAGGAGAACAAACATGACGCTGAGTGAAGCCTTGGAAATAGTGAGGGGGCGATACGGATTATTGAAGGAGCCCTACTACCGGCAAGCGGAAAAAAGATGTACGTTGTTGCCGCCGAGCGGGAACTGCGGGCGATGCCTGAGGTGAACTCCCCGGAGGATGGTATTGAGGTTTTCGCGCCCGAAGTGATAAAGCTTGCGCGCGGTGTGACCACAATAGAAGCGTTGGTCAGAAGGAAGAACCCAGGGCTCTTCCGCCCAAAGCTGTAATGGGGGTACACGTGGATGCCAACATATGCCGATGTCGTGACGCTTCACCGCTATTACATTTGGGCAAACAACTTTCGCACCCATTTGGACCAAATCCTCGGCGCGGCCGCCGATCTCGAACCGAACCCGTTAGTTTGGTTCGCCGATGAAACTGGGCTGTTTCTCTCGTACTGGTATGCAGCACTTTATGTCGTCATCGAAGGTTGGAAAAAGTTGGGCTTTCAAGACGCGGAAATCGATGCGCTGTTGAGATCGCCTAATGTTGGCCACCTGCGGCGATACCGAAACGGTGTGTCCCATTTCCAGCCGAAATACCTTGATGAGCGTTTCTTAGCAATGACGAGCTCGCCGGATAGCGTTCGATGGGTGAGAAGCCTGAATCGTGCATTCGGTCGGTTCTTCCTGCAAACGGCGAATCGTGCAACATAACGTCCGCGCGGCAGTTTCATGCGGCTCCGACCCGGAGCAACTCGTCCTTTACATAGTGCAACTGCACCAGCCGGGGATGCACCGGGCCGCCTTCGAAGTGGACCGATACCGCCTCAAGAGCATTGGCGCGAAGTTCTTCCCATGTCTCCGCTTCGGTGAAGATGCCATGGCCAAGCGCGCGCGCGCGGTCGCGAACTTCGAAGATCAGCTCCATGCCCTTAGAATACTTCAGACCGCTTCGGCTGCTTGCTTTCGGGCAAACATCTCCATGAGGACTCGGGATACGGCGCGCGCGGTTCTGGGTGGGGAGGCGCCCAGTTTCCGGACGAGACGCCCCTGGTCGACGGCGCGGATCTGATCTAACGCCACCTGCCCTTGCTTCCCCTGGAAGACGATCTTGACTCGTGTCGGCCAGGTGCGCTCGACGGTCGTCATGGGGGCGACGATCGCCGTTCGCAGGAACTGGTTCATCTCGTCGGGCGAGACCACCAGACAGGGGCGAGTCTTCTGGATTTCGGACCCCCGCGCCGGGTCGAGCGCCGCCAGCCACACTTCGTCCTGTCTGGGAGGTTTCACCATTTCCATTCCTGGCGATCGAATTCGTTTGCTGGAACGCCGTCCAGCAACAACTCGGGCGCGCCCGTTTGGGCAGCGGATTGGAAGGCATCCGCCCACCCCTCGCGCAAGGGACGATCCGGCGCGACCACCAGGCAATCGTCTTCCACGCGGAGATCCACGGCGTCGCCGAATCCGCACTGCTCGATCAGCGCCTTGGGTATGCGCAAACCCCGGGAATTTCCGATTCGGATCAGGGCGGCTCTCATAGTGATTACATTGTACTCACGACCCGTTCTCGCCCGCAAGCAGGCGGTATCTCCGGTTTTTTCCAGACTATGCATATCCCGGCGCTTTTCTCTACGAGCCCTGCTTCGCGCAGGCTGGGCCAAGCGTTGCCTATACAATTGATGATAGGGAGCCGGCTTGGAGAACAAGGAAATCGCGCGGATTCTTGCGGAGACCGCCGACCTGATGGAGATTGCGGCGGAGGATTCGTTTCGCATTCGCAGCTATCGCAATGGCGCGGCGGCGGTGGAGGGGCATCCGGAGAGAGTCGAGGACATTCTGCGCGATCCGGCGTGCAAAGTGACCGACATTCCGGGCATTGGCAAGGGGCTGGCGGCGGTTCTGGCGGAGATCGTGGATCACGGGAGCTGCGAGCGGCGCGACACCCTGTTGCAGAAGTTTCCTCCGGGGGCGCTTGAGTTTTTGAAGATACAGGGGCTCGGTCCCAAGGGCATCGCGCTGATTTTCGAGCACTATCGTATCGGCACCATCGACGAGCTGGAGCGGCTGTGCCTGGAACAGAAGCTGCGCGTGCTGCCGCGCATGGGGGCCAAGCTCGAAGAGAAAGTGCTGCGCTCCATTGCCCAGTACCGGCTGCGCACAGGGCGCTACCTGCTGAGTTACGCGGAGGGCATGGCGGCGGAGCTGGCGCAAGCGCTGCGGCAGGTTCCGGGGGTGGAAGACGTGACGCCGGCGGGGAGCCTGCGGCGCGGGCGCGAGACAGTGGGCGACCTGGATCTGCTGGTGACCGGGCCGCATGCCGACGCGGCGCTCGACCGCTTCCTGGCCTACCCCAAGGTCGATGAGGTGCTGGGCCGCGGCGAGAACAAGGCCAGCGCCAAGGTGGGGCGCGAAGGGTTGCAGGTGGATGTGCGGGCGCTGCCGCGCGAGAGCTTTGGCGCGGCCATGCAGTACTTCACCGGGAGCAAGGAGCACAACGTGGCCCTGCGGGCGCGCGCCGTGCGGATGGGGCTGAAGCTGAGCGAGTACGGCCTCTTCCGTTCGGAGGGCGATGCGCGGGTGGCCGGCGAAACCGAAGCCGGAGTGTACGAATCGCTGGGGTTGGCCTGGATTCCTCCGGAACTGCGGGAGAACCACGGCGAAATCGAAGCGGCGGCCGAAGGCCGGCTGCCGGAGCTGGTGGCATTGGAAGACATCCGCGGCGACCTGCACATGCACACCACCGAGACCGACGGCCGGGCGACGCTGGAGGAAATGGCCGAAGCCGCGCTTGAGCGCGGGTATGAGTACATCGCCATTACCGACCATTCCAAGGCGCTGGCCATGGCCAACGGCCTGGACGAAAAGCGCGCCGTGGAGTTCGCGCGGAGGGTGCGCGAGATCAATCGAAATGGAGCGGGCCTGCGCATCTTCAGCGGCATTGAGTGCGACATTCTGAAGGACGGCGCGATGGACCTGGCGGACGGCGCGCTGGCGGAGCTCGACCTGGTGATTGGCAGCGTTCACAGCCATATGAATATGGAATCGGCGGAGATGACCGAGCGGCTGTTGCGCGCCCTGGAATGCCCGCACCTGCGGATTTTGGGGCATCCCACCGGACGACTGCTATTGCAGCGCGACGCATTTTTGTTCGACTTTGAGAAGGTGGTGGAGGAAGCCGTGCGGCGCGGCGTGTGGCTGGAGATCAACGCCAGCCCCGAACGCCTGGACCTGAACGGGGTCCACGCGCGCGCGGCCAAAGCCAAAGGCGCGACGTTCGCCATTTCCACCGACGCGCACCATCCCCAGCACCTGGCGGGCATGCGCTACGGCGTGGCGACGGCGCGGCGCGGATGGCTGGGGCCGGCCGACATCGTGAACACGCTGCCCTTGGAAAAATTCACCGAAGCTCTGAAAAGACCATGAAAATCAACTCATCCCGCGAAGTATATCGATGCAGGCTGTTCCACGTGACCGAGGACGAGGCCTCCGACCCCAAGACCGGTTTTGCCATCAAACGATCGGTGGTGCGCCACGCCGGCTCGGCTGTAATAATGGCGGTGGACAAGAAGAAGCGCATTTTACTGGTTCGGCAGTACCGGCTGCCGGCCGAAAAGTACATTTGGGAACTGCCGGCGGGCAAGCTCGACCCCGGCGAAAAGCCGTTGCAGGCGGCCAAACGGGAATTGGCCGAGGAGACGGGCTATAAGGCGCGCAGGTGGAAGAAGCTGGCCTCGTATTGGGTGAGCCCGGGCTATGTGCAGGAGCGCATGACCATATTTCTGGCCACCGGCCTCACGGCCGGGGAAGCCACGCCGATGGACGATGAACGGATTGAAGCGCGCTGGTTTACGCGGAAGGAAGTGCAAGAGAGAATCGCGTCGGGAAAGATCGACGACGCCAAGACGATGCTGGGGTTTTTGATGTGGCGGGCGGGGTGACGCCGGCGGAAAGGGAACTTGGGCTTGGCGTTGCTGGCGGCCGGGGCTTCGCGGACTTATCACCGTGCGTTTCCGGCCGCCACTGATTTGAGCGACGCTTCGGGGGCATTGGAATCGCTGGATGGCAACCCTTACCCGCCGATTCG
>JBEKPK010000285.1:0-7474 GCA_049520795.1 Bryobacteraceae bacterium | reverse complement strand
TGCCGCGACCTGAGGCGGCTGGGTTCAACCGCCGGATGCGGAAAACCGCACGTCCGGTGGTGTGGGAGGGTGACGGGGCGCAATCCCCGTCACTCCACCCGATCCAGAAGGCTTGGCCCCACTTTTTGGTCGCGCCCCACCATATCAAATGTCGGTGAGAAATGCGGGCTGGTCGCGGCACATAATCAAGCGGAGGATGGGGATGCGCTGTCTTTCGCTGTTGTTCGCCGGCGCCGTTGCGGCGTCGCGGCTTTGTGCGCAGAGTGGTGTGGCCGCGCCGGTCTCCGGATTTGTGTTCGACGGGTCCACGCGCGCGCTGCGGCCCATCCTGGGAATCCCCGGGGCGTCGCTCCTAGGCGATGGTTTGGACGTGGGAAGCGAACTTACGGCCGCCTATGTGGCGCCGGGACAGAACTGGGCGCTGGCGGTGACCGCCGAGGGGCCCGTGTTCCTACTGTTGGCGCACGGGGCCGTCTCGGGGATCTCGGTGGGCGGTGTAACGGCTGCGCCGGAGCGGGTGGCCTTCAGTCCTTCGGGAACGGCCGTAGCGCTCGATGCCGCGGGCCACATACAGTTGGTCCAGGGATTGCCGAACGCGCCGAGCGTAACCGGCGGGCCAGCCACCGGCATCTTCGGGCGATCCTCGCGGGCGGCCGCCCGGCGCGGGCTGGGGTCCTTCGCCGTGAGCGACGACGGCAGCTACGTTCTCTACGTGGAAGGCGGTTCCATTCGCCTCTGGGGAGCCGCTGGAGAGGACTTTGCCGTTTTCGAGGCCAGTTCGAACGCCATCGTGGCCTTTGCTCCCGGCGGTCACGACGCCGCGGTCGCGGACCCCTCGGCGGGCGTCGTGCTTCTGGGAGATGTGGCCGGGGCCGGCTCGCGGCGCACCCTCGCCGCGGGCGGCGGCATGGCGTACCTCGCCGGCATGGCCTTTTCCTCCGACGGGGGGAAGCTGTTCCTGGCGGACGCCGGCGCGCGCAACGTGACCGCCTTCGATCTGGCCTCCGGATCCCAAACCGTGGTTTCCTGCGATTGCGTGCCGGCCGGCCTGTTCCCCATGGGCGGCCTGTTGCGCCTGAATGAAGCCGGGTCCGGGCCGCTCTGGCTGCTGGATGCTTCGAGGGGCAGTGCTCGTATGGTCTTCGTGCCGGTACGAGCGGATTGACACTTGGTGGAACACCGGCGGCAAGACCGCCGGGTTTACCCAAGCAATGACAGGTTCGAAAAAGCGCCCTGGGCCTGCCATGCGACACCTGCGATGCTGGCCCCTCAGGTTTTTCATGACGTTTCGCGGGCCGAAGGCCCATCCCAACAGGCCACCAAAGGCGATGGCCTGTCCCACCTACCGCAGGTTGAACTTCTTCATCTTGTAGCGCAGGGTATCGCGGGTGATGCGCAGCAGGCGGGCGGCCTGGGTCTGGTTGCCGTTGGTCTTTTCGAGCGCCCGCGTCAGCAGGCTGCGCTCGTTGTCCTCGAGCGAGAGACCGTCCGAGGGGATCTCCACGGCCGCGGGCGCCAGCGCCGCGCCGCCCGTCTCCGGGCGCACGATGGCGATGGGCAGGCTCTGCGGGGTGATGAAGGCGGATTCCTCCAGGATCATGGCGCGCTCGATGGCATTGCGCAATTCGCGGACGTTGCCGGGCCAGTCGTGCACGGCCAGCAGCTTCGCCGCGGCATCCGTCGTGCCTTCGATATTGCGCTTGAACTTGCGATTGTAGTGCTCGATGAAGAAGCGCGTGAGCGGCAGGATGTCCTCGGTGCGGTCGCGCAGCGGCGGAATCAGGATTTGTATTACATTGAGGCGGAAGTACAGGTCCTGGCGGAAAGCGCCCTCCTTCACGGCCTCGCGGAGGTTCTTGTTGGTGGCCGCGATGACGCGCAAATCGAGGTTGATGTCCTTGAGCCCGCCCAGGCGCCGGAAACTCTGGTCTTCGAGCACGCGCAGCAGCTTGGCCTGGAGCATGAGCGGGATCTCGCCGATCTCGTCGAGGAACAGAGTCCCTTTGTCGGCCAGTTCGAAGATGCCCCGTTTCTGGGCGCGGGCGTCGGTAAACGCCCCCTTCTCGTAGCCGAAGAGCTCGCTTTCGAGGAGCGTCTCGGGAATGGCCGCGCAATTTATGGCGATAAAGGGTTCGGCCTGCCGCAGGCTCTGATAGTGGAGGGTCTTGGCCACCAGATCCTTGCCGGTCCCGTTCTCGCCCTCGAGCAGGATGGTGGTGGCCTCGCTGGCCGCCACGCGCCGGACGAAGTTCAGCACGTCGCGCATGCTGGCGGAATCGGCGATTACTTCCCGCTTCTGCGGAGCGGCTTCTTCGGTCACGTCCCGGATGGTGGCCACCACGCCGCTCAACTGGCCGTCGCCGTCGAACATCTGGGTGGTGCGCATCACCACCAGGCGCTCCATGCCGTTGGGGGTGTGCATGCGGACGGTGGAGTGCGGGGCCGCCGGATGCTGGTTCAGCCCCACCAGCACTCCGCAGCCGGGTTCGCACAGCGAGCACTTGAAGACGTCCTGGCAGTGCTTGCCGAGAAGCTCTTCGGAGGTCATGCCGAAGAGTTTCTCCGCGGACCGGTTGACTCCGGTAATGCGGTATTCGGGGTCGTACAGAACCAAAGCGTCGGATAGTTGATCGAAAACGGATTCCAAAACGCTGGTCTTCTGCCAGCCGGGCGTTAGTTTGGACATTACGGCAGCTTGTTCCAATTATAGCAGGCATCTGGGTCAATTGGCCCAACCGGCCGCGACTTCGGGGGCTTTGCCCCCACCCTGGAACATGGCCGCCCTCGCAAATCCTCTGGAAAGCGTTGATTAGGCGGTGGCGATGCAATTGCTGAATCCGCCTCCGGAGGCATCATGTCCCGTTTGAAGATTGCGTTGCCCACCATCCTGCTTTTGGGCGGTTTTCTGGGCGTTTTCCTGAACAGCTCGACGCCTTCGTTCGGCAAGGCGGAATACGTGAAGCAGACCAAGAAGCCCTGCGCCTTCTGCCATAAGGATGCGCAGAAGACCCCCAAGGAGCTCACCGACGCCGGCAAGTATTTCGCCGAGCACAAGTCCCTGGACGGGTATAAGGCTCCGGAAAAGCAGTAACTCGCGGACGGGTGGAAGAGTTAGGGCTCCCATGGTGCAAGCGGTTCAGTTGGCGATCTCCGACGGCGCTTACCTGGCGTCCGTTCGGGACGCGTTATCCCACAGTTGCGCGTGGCGTGTGGAACCCGTGGAGTCTCCGGACCTGTCGCAAGACAGCGTTCTGGTTCTGGACGAAACCGCTTTCGAGCGGCTGGCTCTTCCCCTTTCCCATCCCGAACGGGTAGTGCTCATCACCCGTAAGGACACCCATCAGATGATGGCGCAAGCTTGGGAGGCCGGGATCGTTTCGGTAGTTTCCGCCGACGATCCCATCAATACCGTATTGCTGGCAATCATGGCAGCCGCTCTGCGCGTCGCTAAATGCCACACTGCCGCCGCGCCGGGCGGCATTTCCCCCACTGTCGGATCTGGTCCTGCGCAAATTTCCTCACATAATCGGATTTCCGGGTCTAAACGTTGTAAAATCCAGTAGATTTGGCGCCGTGGTCATGGACTTTGGCGTGCACGGCGATGTTGTGACGAATTGTCCAACCGCTCCCTGACGGTCGCGGCTCGTCAGGCTCCTAACTAGCCGCGACGGTTTGGGAGCGATCGAGGCAGACTCTTATAGAGCCGCGACCGTCAGGGAGCGGTCGAGCCGGGAGCATAAACTCGATGACGAACCGCACCCTTATCCGCATTGCCCCGCTGCTCGGTTCTATCCTTCTTTTCGGCGCGAATCTCCACGCGGCAGAGGCGCCCGCGGTGGACTGCTCCGCGTGCCACGACACCGGCCAAAAACTGGCGAAGAGCGCGCACGCGGGTCTCGCCTGCGCAACCTGCCACGAGAATTACATCGCGGCCACGCACCCGGCGGGCATCACCAAGCCCGCCTGCGGCGCGTGCCACGCGGAGCAGGCGGGCGATTATGCCCTGGGGGTGCATGGCCAGGCCCGCAAGCGCGGCAACGAGGGGGCCCCGGATTGCTCCCTCTGCCACGGGGCCGCCCACGAGTTGCTTCCGCCCAAATCCGAGGCGTTCCGCGCCGCGGTTCCGGATACCTGCGGCATGTGCCACACCGAAGTGGCGGAGCAGTACCGGGCCAGCGTGCACGGGCAGGCCCTGGCGCGGGGCGTCCCGGAAGCTCCGTTGTGCACCGATTGCCACGGCGAACACAAGATCATCAAACCCGACAACGCGGATTCCACGGTGAACGCCGCGCATATCCGCGATACCTGCGGAGGCTGCCATGGCAACGTCCGGCTGACGCGCAGGTTCGGATTGCCGTCCGACCGGCTGACGAGCTTCGACGCGTCGTACCACGGCTTGGCGGCCAAGGAGGGATCGCAGACGGTGGCCAACTGCGCAAGCTGCCACGGCGTACACAACATCCTGCCATCTTCGGACCCGCAATCCACCATCAACCCCAAGAACCTGCCTCGCACCTGCGGAAAATGCCACCCCGGCGCCGGGACGCGTTTCGCCATCAGCCAGGTGCACCTGTCCGAAACCGGCGCCGAGGCGGCCGCGCTGCGCTGGGTGCGAGAATTCTACCTGCTGGTGATTCCGGTGACCATCGGGCTGATGCTGCTGCACAACGGCGGCGACTGGATTCGCAAGCTCATCGCCGCGCGTTTCCGGACGCGCCGCGCCGCGCCGCCTTATGCGCACGCCCAGGGCGGCATCCGCATGCTGCCGTTTGAGCGCGTGCAGCACGCCGTACTGGCCCTTTCGTTCCTGACCCTGGTGTGGACCGGCTTCGCCCTCAAATACCCCGACCAGTGGTGGGCCAGGCCGCTGTTGCTGCTCGAAGGCCGCTACTCCATGCGGAGCCTGATTCATCGCGTGGCGGCCGTAGTTTTCATGGGGATTTCGGTGACCCACTTCGTGTCGCTCATCGCCAGCCGCAAGCTGCGGGCGCACTGGAAGGAGATGCTGCCCTCGATGAACGACCCGCGCGAAGCCCTTTCCAACTTCGCCTACAATCTGGGGTTGGGAGACCAGCCTCCGGGCCGCTCTTCCCATAGCTACGTGGAAAAGGCCGAGTACTGGGCGGTGGTGTGGGGCGCGGTGGTGATGGTGGCCACCGGCGTCACGCTGTGGGCCAACAATATCGCCCTGAAGCTGCTTCCCAAGGTCTGGCTGGACGTGGCCACTTCGGTGCACTTCTACGAAGCCCTGCTGGCCACCCTGGCCATTGTGGTGTGGCACTTCTATACGGTCATTTTCGATCCCGATGTCTACCCGCTGAACACCGCCTTCCTCACCGGCGCGAGCGTGGCCAAGGACGCTCCCGCGAAAGAGCATGGCGGCCGCGCCGCAGGCGACTGACGGCGATACTGTGAAAGAGCAAGCGTTGTTGACCGGCCGGGGACATGGTTGTATCAGGGCACGGCTTCAGCCGTGCCGAACGAGTTGTATCTGGTGGGCTTTAGCCCCTGGGGCGATGGGCCAACGCGCAAGGCTCTCTCACCCTCCCGAAAGGGCAGGGGCTAAAGCCCTCCGGGTGTCCGCGGTTTGCGGCACGGCTGGAAGCCGTGCCCTGATACAGGACTTTCAACTTCGCGATTCAGGATAACTAAGACGATGACCCCCAATAACTCCGCACTCCGCCGGGCGGGCTGGCTGTCCCCGCTCATTCACCTGTCGAACAATTGGATCAGCCTGGCGGGAGTCGTGCTGGTGACCACCACCACGATTTTCTGGCTCTTTCTGCTCCCCACTACCCTGCGCGGCGGAACGGAAAACCCGTATATCGGGATACTGGCCTTTCTGACGATTCCGGCGCCGTTCTTTCTGGGCCTCTTCCTGATCCCGCTGGGGATTTTGCGCAAGCGGCGCCGCGAGGGACGCACGGGCATCCCGCCGATTGACGAGCACGGCGTGCGCTGGAGCAACCCGGAGGTGCGGAGGCTGGCGTATTTCGTGGGCGTCACCACCGTCTTGAACATCGCCATCGCCAGCCAGCTCAGCTACGGCGCGGTGAACTACATGGACACGGTGACCTTCTGCGGCAAGACCTGCCACAACGTGATGCAGCCCGAGTACACGGCCTACCAGGACTCGCCGCACTCGCGCGTCGAGTGCGTCAAATGCCATATCGGGCCGGGCGCCGGGTGGTTCGTGAAAAGCAAGCTCTCGGGCGTGGGGCAGGTGTTCGCGGTGGCGTTCAACACCTACCCGCGGCCCATTCCGACGCCGGTCACCAACCTGCGCCCGGCGCGCGAGACCTGCGAGGCGTGCCACTGGCCGCAAAAGTACGGTGAGGACCGTCTGCGCGTGATTTCGAGCTTCGCCGACGACGAGGCCAACACCGCCACCAAAACGGTTCTGCTGATCAAGATCGGCGGCGGCAACAATGGAATCGGCATCCATGGAACGCACCTGGGGCCGGGCGTGAGAATCCGTTACGGGCACTCCGACGAGGCCCGCCAGAACATTCCCTGGGTGGAATACAACACTCCGGACGGGAAATCGGTGGAGTATGCCGCGCCCGACGCCAAACCCGGCGGGGCCGGCCTCGACATCCGCGAAATGGATTGCATGGACTGCCACAACCGGCCGTCGCACACGTACGAGATGCCCGAGCGCGCGGTGGATCGCGCCATGAGCGCCGGCCTGATCGAGCCCTCGCTGCCCTTCGCCAAGAAGGAGGCCGTGGAGATTCTGAAGGTGAAGTACGCTTCGCGCGAGGACGCCGCCCGGCGGATTCCGGAATCCATCGCCGCCTTCTACCGCCAGAACTATCCGCAAGTATGGGGCGCGCGCCAGGCCCAAGTGACAGCCGCCGGGGCCGAGGTCCTGGCTGTTTACGACCGCAACATCTTCCCCGACATGAACGTCACGTGGGGCAAGTATCCCAACAACATCGGCCACCAGGATTTCCCCGGCTGCTGGCGCTGCCACGACTCGAACCATACGGCCAAAAGCGGGGCCGTCATCACGCAAGATTGCAGCGCCTGCCACAACATGCTGGCGACCGACGAAGCGGACCCGAAGGTATTGAAGGATCTGGGGATCACCGAGGCCAAGCCGCCGGAATCCAGATAGCCAGGATTGCCACCGGGCGCGGACGAGGCTAGCCTGCATATGTGGCGCGGACACTCGTGTCTGCCGTGTCGAGACTCGTCTCGACACGTGTTCGCGTTTCCGATAAAGTGTCGTCGCCAAGCGTCGGCATGGGTGCCGACGCGGCAGGCAGGAGTGCCTGCGCCACGTCACGGCCGAGCGCCCGTGAGAAGGTCGGGCTGGCCCGGCTGGAGGCGATCGGTTCCGCGGATCGGCGACTCCGCAGCCATTGGCCCTGACTCAAATCCGAGGCATGATGACAAACGTGAAGAGGACGCTTCGCGTCTATCGCGTACCGGCAGGACGTGGGATAAGCGCCCGGGAGCCGGATTTGGC
>JBEKPK010000284.1:0-7497 GCA_049520795.1 Bryobacteraceae bacterium | reverse complement strand
CGGAAGTCCGAAATGGAATTCCGGTCCGCGGGCCTGGCCGGTTAGGAGAATCCCGTGGAGAATGCGAAGGAGACGACCGTGAAACTTCGAATCTTGTTTGGCTGCACGCTCATTTGCTCTCTCGCCTTCGCCGCGAATCAGGGCAAGAACAGCCCGGCGCCGGTCACCGCCGCTTCGGACATCCCGCACTTGCTGAAGCAGGGCACGGCCACCCAACTGATCGTCGACGGCAAGCCGTTTCTGGCGCTGGCGGGCGAGCTGCTCAATAACAGCGCCACCGGCATCGAGCACATGAAGCCGATATGGTCCAAGATCGTTGAGTCCAAATTCAACACCGTCCTGGCGGGCGTTTCCTGGGCGCAGATCGAACCCCAGGAAGGCAAGTTCGACTTCACCATGCTCGATGGCATCATCCGGGACGCGCGGAGTCACAACCTGCGTCTTGTGCTTCTCTGGTTGGCAAGCTGGAAAAACGGCTATTCGAGCTACGCGCCCGACTGGCTTAAGAAGGACTTCGAGCGGTTCCCGCGCGCCCAGATCGCCGGGGGTACGAGCATCGAATTGCTCACCCCCGTCAGCGACGCGAGCCGGGACGCCGATGCGCGCGCGTTCGCCGCCCTGATGCGCAACGTCAAGGCAGTGGATGGCCGCGAGCACACCGTCGTCATGGTCCAGGTGGAGAACGAAATAGGAATGCAGAGGGACACCCGCGACCATTCGCCCTTGGCCAATCAGGCTTACGCGGGACCGGTTCCGAAGGAGCTGATGGACTACCTTCAGCGGCACAAGGAAACCCTGATTCCGGAGTTTCATCAGGTGTGGGAGGCGGCCGGTTTCAAAACCTCCGGGACCTGGGAAGAGGTGTTCGGCAAGGGAGTCGCGACGGATGACATCTTCATGGTCTGGAACTTTGCGCGCTACGTCGGCCGCGTGGCCGAGGCGGGCAAAGCCGAATACCCGCTGCCGATGTACGTGAATGCGGCGCCGGACAATTTTAACTCTCGGAGGGCCCCCGGACCGCGAAGAGGACAAAGCGTTGCTCCTCGGGACGACCTGATGGACATCTGGAGAGCCGCGGCCCCGCGAATCGATATGCTCTCGCCCGACGCTTACGAGGATGGGAGGGATTTCGCGGCGATTTGCGCAACCTACAACCGATCCGGGAACCCGCTGTTTATACCCGAGACGGGGGGCGGGCCCAGCAGCGCGCCTCGAGCGCTTTACGCCTTTGGACGCCACGACGCCATCGGCTTCTCGCCCTTCGGCATCGACCGGCCGGACCGCCTGGGCAACTCGCCCGATCTGACCGGCGTCTACGATCTCCTCTCGCGAGCGGCGCCCTTGATTCTGGCGCACCAGGGCAACGGCACGATGTCCGCCGTCATGCTGGGCCCGAAAGACCCGCCACAGAAAGTCCAGCTAGGGGATTACACGCTGCAGGTCGCGCCCTGGCCGATTCGATATACGATGCCCCTGCTGATGCCCGGCGAGCCCCCGTCCGGGAACCCGCCCCCCGCGGCCGTAATCCTCATTGCGGCTGGGCCCGACGAGTTTTACGCCATCGGCAGCGGGGTGAAGATCACCTTTTCCCCGAGCACGCCGGGGCCCCCGTTCGCCGGACTCGGCACGGTGGAAGAAGGGACTTTTGTCGACGGCCGATGGGCTCCCGACATCCGGCTCGCCGGAGATGACACCGGGCAGGGCGAGGATCTGTTCGAACTCCAGCGGCACATGGGCATCCAGCGCTTCACGCTGTACCGCTACCAGTGAGAACCGGCCCCTACGCCTTGTAGTCCCACTCCTTGCGGTAGGGCAGGTCAACGTAGCGGTTGGCTGGTTCGTCGTTGGTGAATCGCATGGCCTTCGCATCCCACAGCAGGACCTTGGAACTTCGCCAGTACATGGCATACGTCTTGTTGTTCGCTTGCGGGCGCTGGGCGACATGCACATGACCGTCGTTCGACGAGGGAATCCATACCACCGCCGAGTCCGCACGGCCGGCTTCCACGCGCGACTGCAGCGAGGGCATGACCCCGGGCATGCTGTAGCGCCGCAGCGTGGCCGTCCCGAGCAAGGCGAATTCCGTCAGATCGCAGGCGAACTCAATCGGCGTAATCGACTTCTTGCCGGCTTTCGAATTCCGGATCCACTCGGCGTAATGATCCGGCCGCTCGCACCGCGCCAGGTAGGGCTCGGGCTGCTTGAAGTCCTTGAAACGGCTCTCCGGCAGAAGCTGGCCGCCGGGGAGTCCACGAGACGGCTGGCCGGGCCCCGGCACAAAATGGTCCGGCACCCACGGGCTCCCGCCGTAGAAGGCGGAGAGTAGAACGCCGTTCTCGCCCACGAACATGGCGCCCCGGCCCGGCATCCCCATGTCGGTGGGCATGCTCAATGGACGCGGCGGCTGCAGGCCGCCATCGTAGAAGTACGCCATCATCTCCGGGCGTTTGCCGCGCGCCGGAAAATGCCACTGGATGTAATTGGACGCGCTCTGGCACTCGGTGTTCGAGACCCAGCCTTCCAGGGTGTAAGACTGGCAGGCGTCGGCCGCAGTCCAATCCGGCGCCCCCATCTCGAGCTCGTTGTGGAACACGTGCAGCGCATGGCAGCCGGCGTCGCCTATGTTGCCCGTGCCGAAGTCCCACCAGGGGCGCCAGTTGCCGTAGTGATAAATCTCATGATACGGCCGCAATGGAGACGGGCCGCACCACTGGTCCCAGTTCATCCCCACGGGCGGCTTCTGGACTTCCTTGGGCCTTTCCAACCCGCTGGGGCAGTGATTGCCGCACCAGAAATGCACTTCGCGCACCGGCCCGATGGCCCCGCTCAGCAGCAACTCCGTGGTGGCCCGGGCGGGAGAAGTGCGCGAGTCCTGAATGCTCGCCTTGGTGGTGACCTTGGAAGCCAGCGCCGCCGCCTTCACCTTCCGCGCCTCGGCGATGGTGTGGGTCATCGGCTTGGCGCAGTAGATGTGCTTGTTCATGGCCAGGCCCGCCAGCACCAGGTGCGAATGCCAGTGGTCCGGGGTGGCCACGATCAGAGCGTCGAAGTTCTTATTCTCCTTGTCGAACATTTCCCGGAAATCTTTGTAGACCTTGGCCTTCGGATATTCCTTGAATACCGGCGCGGCGAATTCGTGGTCCAGGTCGCAAAGCGCCACGATATCTTCGCTCTGGCAGCCGGCCAGGTAGTCCTCGCCCACGCCGCCCACGCCCACGGCGGCAATCCGGAGTTTGTCGCTGGGGGCCTGGTAGCCTACGCCTCCCAACACGTGGCGCGCTACCACCAGCGGCGCGAGGCCGGCGGCCACGGCGGAGCGCCGGGACAATCCGCCTTTGGTCGAATCGTTCGAATTCATGAAAACACTCTCCTCTCGCAATTCCGCTCCACACCCGGCGCACAACCTAAGAACTGTAACATCATGCTTGGGCGAACTGGACTATAATTGCGGCTGGCATCGAGAAAGGCGTTATGAAGATCCGGAATGCCTTATTCTGCATTTTCGTGTGCTGCCTCGGTTGGCTTGCGGTTCCCTTCAAAGCTCAGCCGGAATCGGGTCTCCCTTATTTTGCTATCAGGAGATGATTGTGAAACTTCGAGTTTTGTTTTGCTGCACTTTCGCGTGCTCGCTCGCCTTCGCCGCGGGTCAGAGCAAAAGTAGTCCGGTCCCGGCCACTTCCGCTGCCCAAATCCCTCACTTGCGGAAGCACGGGACGGCTACCCAACTGGTGATCGACGGCAAGCCGTTCCTGGCCCTGGCCGGAGAACTGCACAACAACAGCGCCACCAGCCTGGAGTACATGAGGCCGCTCTGGTCCAAGATCGCCGCCTCCAAACTCAACACCGTTTTGACGGGCGTTTCCTGGGCCCAGATCGAACCTCAGGAGGGCAAATTCGACTTCAGCGTGTTAGACGGCGTGATCCAGGGCGCGCACGCTCAAAATCTGCGTCTGGTGCTTCTGTGGTTCGGAACCTGGAAGAACGGCCTGTCCAGCTACCCGCCCAACTGGGTGAAGAAGGATTCCGACCGCTTCCCGCGCGCCCAACTGTTCGGCGACGACACCCCCTGGCCCGTATTCGGAGGGCCGCGCTTCCGGGTCAACGGGAACTTGAGCATGGAGTTGATGAGCCCCCTGGGCGAGGCCACCCGCGATGCCGATGCCAAAGCCTTTGCGGCCATGATGCGGCATATCAAGGCAGTGGATGTCGCGCACACCATCATCGGCATCCAGGTGGAGAACGAAACCGGAATCCAGGGCGACACCCGCGACCGCTCGCCCGCGGCCATCAAGGCTTTCAACGGGCCGGTTCCGAAGGAGCTGATGGACTATTTGCAGCAGCACAAGGCTACCCTGATTCCGGCGCTCAGCAAGGTGTGGGAAGCGGAGGGTTTCAAGACCTCGGGAACCTGGGCGGAGGTGTTCGGCAATGGCCGGCCGGCGGATGAAATCTTCATGGCCTGGGAGTTTTCGCGCTATATCGGAAAGGTGGTCGAGGCGGGCAAGGCCGAGTACCCCATACCGATGATCACCAACTGCCCGCAGGAGGGATTTGGGAGAGCCCCCGCGCCGCTCAAAGGGGGCGGACAGAGCGGCGGCGCCATGCCCGACGCCTTCGACGTCTGGAGAGCCGGCGCGCCCAAGATCGATCTATTCGGGGCCGACATTTACAGCAACGATTACGCCGGGTTCTGCGCCCGGTATGTCCAAGGGGGTAACCCGCTGTTCATTGCCGAGACGGGCGGAGGAAGCGTGGATATCAAGGCCAAGGCGCTCTATGCTTTCGGCCGCCACGATGCCATGGCCTTCTCGCCCTTTGGCATTGACAGCCAGGTGGGCAACCCTTCCGATCCGTTCGGTTACGATCTCATCTCACAAATAGCGCCCCTGATTCTGAAACACCAGGGCGATGGCACGATGACCGCCTTCCTGCCGGGCCCCAATGACGGGCCCACGAAGATCCAGTTGGGGAATTACACCCTGGAGGTCGCCGGGGCCCGGCCCCGGGGCGCCGCTCCGGCGCAGGGACCGGGTCGTGGGCAGGCGCAGGGGCAACCGGCGCAGGGACCAGGGCAGGGACCAGGGCAGGGACCGGGACGGGGGCAGGCGCAGGCTCAACCGGCGCAGCCGCAAGCCCCGGCCTCGGTGGCGATGTTCATTCAGACCGGGCCTGACGAGTACTACGCGATTGGCCGCGGCATCACCGTCTACTGCTATCCGAATTCGAACCCGTCGGGAAAGGAAGAAGCCGGACTGGGCACCGTGGAAGAAGGCTCTTTTGTCAACGGCAAATGGGTTCCCGGCCGCCTGCTGGCCGGGGATGACACCGAGCAAGGGCAGTATCTGAACCTGCGGAGTCTCGGCATCCTTCGCTTTACCCTGTACCGCTACCACTAAGAACCATCCAACCGCTCCCTGACGGTCGCGGCTCGTTAAGAACGTGGTCGCGACCGGTCACGTTGACGAGCCGCGACCGTCAGGGAGCGGTTGCGCTTAGCGCGCCTCAGGCCTTGGTCGCGATCGAAAGCGTCATAGGCTTCAGACCCGGCGACGTCGCGGTGACGCGAATCTGCCCCGCGCTGGCGGTGGATTGCACAATCGCCAGGCACATGCCGTGGAAGGCCTTCTTCTGCTTTCCCTTGAAGTCTTCCTGGTTGGACATGTCTCCGTTATCCACCCCGATCAACTTACCGGGGCCCTGTATCTCGAAGGTGATTTCGTTATCCGCATCGGGATGCATGCGGCCTTGCGCGTCCACCACCTTGGCGGTAATGTGGACCACATCCCGCCGGTCCGCGCGGATGGTATCGCGGTCCACCGAAAGCTGAACCGCGGCCGGATCGCCGGTGGTCGTAATCTCGACCTCCGCCACGGTCTGTCCGTTCCTGGTTCCCACGGCTTTCAGCGTGCCAGGCTCGTAAGGCACGTCCCAGGCGAGATGCAGATCGTCCGTAGTCCGGACGCCGTTCTGGGTTTGCCACGACGGCGTGGAGCGTCCCTGCCCGAACCTCGGGAACGCATAGCCTTTCGTGCCCACGGACTTTCCGTTGAGGAACAGTTCCACGTTGTCGCAATTCGTGTAACAGGCCACGGTGAGGAACTGGCCCTCGCGGCCTTTCCAGTTCCAGTGCGGGAAGAGATGGAGCATGGGCTTCTCGGTCCACTGACTCTGGTAAAAGTAGAAGCCGTCCTTGGGGAAGCCGCAGCAATCGATGCAGCCCGACGTATTGCCTCGGTTGGGCCAGTTGGATTCGCCGATGTAATCGATTCCGGTCCACATGAAATCTCCGGCTACGTAGTCGTGCGTGCGAACGAATTTCCAGAGTTCCTCGGTGTCGAGTCCGGCGAAGCCGCGCCGTCCTCCACGGCCGCCCGCCGCGGGGGCGGCGGCCTGCCCCGGCGCTGGAGGCTCCATGCCACGGTAATCGCCCCGCGCGCCTCCTATTCCGCCGCTCTCGGTGCCGATCATGCGCCAGTTCGGATGCGCCGCCTTATCGACGCTGTAGTACAGCTCTTTGCGTTCCCTCCAGCGGTCCACGTAGTTGTAGCCCACCACGTCCAGCAGGTTCAGAAACTCCACCGGCGTCCCCCTGGGCTCGGCCACGATGTCGTCGCAGCCAGCGGTCACAAAGCGCGTGGGGTCTTCGCGATGGAAGATGTTCAACAGGTCGCGCAGGAGTTCCACGCCTCGCGGGGTGAGCTGATCGCCGATCTCGTTGCCACAGCTCCAAAGCACGACCGAAGGATGGTTGCGGTCGCGGTGAACGAAGTCCGTTACATCGCGCTCATGCCACTCGTCGTAGACCAGCGAGTAACCATTCCCTTTCACCTGCGGCTTGCTGAACTTCCACTCGTCGTACGCCTCGTTCATCACCAGGAAGCCCATCCGGTCGCACAGGTCCAGGAACTCCGGCGCGGGCGGATTGTGGCTGGTGCGGATGGCGTTGCAGCCCATCTGTTTCAGGACCTCGAAGCGGCGCTCCCAAACGCGCTCCGGAACCGCGGCCCCCAACGAACCGGCGTCGTGATGGAGGCACACGCCGTTCAATTTCACGTGCTCGCCATTCAGCAGAAATCCCTTATCCGCATCGAAAAGGGCCTCGCGGATGCCGAAAGGCGTTTCGTATACATCGAGCGCCTGCTGCCCCACGCGCACCGTGCTGCGCAGGGTGTAAAGATACGGCTCGTTGACGCTCCACAGGTTCGGTTTCGCCACCGATAACTCCTGCTCGAACTCGTATTCGTCGCCGGCGGCGATTTGCTGGGAAGCTTCGACTGTCTGCACCACCTTGCCGTCGCGATCGACGATGGCGCTCGCCAGCGTACACGCCGCGCCGGCGCCGTTCTCGTTCCGCACGCGTGTTTTGGCATAGACCGCGGCGGTCTCCTTACTCACCCGGGGCGTGGTCACATACGTCCCCCACTGCGCCACGTGCGTGGGGTTGACCGCCGTCAGCCAGGTGTGCCGGTAGATGCCCGTACCGGAGTAATAGCGCGA
>JBEKPK010000283.1:0-7502 GCA_049520795.1 Bryobacteraceae bacterium | reverse complement strand
CAGGCCATCTCAAGCAACGTCTGGCTGGCGTCCACCGGGAAGTACGCGCACTCGCAACCGGCATCCTTGAGCGCCATCATCAGTTGGAGGTCGCGCGCCCCGTCGCCCGCGCCGAAGCTGATCACCGGTGCGCGCTTGCCAAAGTGAAGGGCCAGATCGGCCGCTTCGCTCGAAATCAGCTTCCAGGTCTCGCGCAGTCCTCCATATAGCTCCGGATCCCTGGCCAGCGCGGACCACTCGGCGGCGGAACGCGGGAACCAGAAGAAAAACTTCTCGGGCAGGTCGCGAGCCTCGAGGGCCTCGGTGAACTCCTGCTTGATATCCGTTTCCGTGAGAATTACATCCACTCGCATAAGCCATCCCCATTATGGCAGGGCGCGAACCGGGTCAAAACCCCATCACCTGCATGCCCGCGTCCACGAACAGGATATTTCCGGTGACGCCGCGGCCCAGGTGGCTGGCCAGGAACACGGCTGCGTCGGCCACTTCCGAGGGTTCCGTGTTCCGGCGCAATGGCGCGCGGGCGGCGATGGTGTCCAGAACCGACGAAAAGTCCTTGACGGCGCGCGCCGAGACGGTCTTTATGGGCCCCGCCGAAATGGCGTTCACACGGATGTTGCACTCTCCCAGTTCGCTCGCCAGGTAGCGCATAGCGGCTTCCAGGGCGGCTTTGGCCACTCCCATTACGTTGTAGTTGGGAATCACCCGAGTCGCGCCCAGGTAGGTCAGCGTGCTCAACGAGCCGCCGTTAGTCATGAGCGGCGCGGTGGCGCGTGCCACCGCCACCAGCGAGTACGCGCTCACGTCCTGCGCCAGCAGAAAGCCCGCTCTCCCGGTTTCCAGAAACGGCCGTGAAAGGTCTTCCTTGTTGGCGAACGCCAGGCTGTGCACCACGGCGTCGAGCGGCCTGCCTAGCGCGCGCAAAGACTCGGTCAGCGCGGCCAGCTCGTCCTCTTTGGTGACGTCGCACGGCAAAATCGCCGTCGCGCCGAGATCCCGCGACAACTCTTCGATGGCCTCTTTCTGACGCTCCCCCAGGTACGTCAGCGCCAGCGCGGCCCCTTCCCTCGAAAACGCCTGGGCGATGGAATACGCCAGGCTCCAGCGGTTTGCGATACCCAGAACGAGGGCCAGTTTGCCCTCCAGCAGTTTGGACATGGAGATATCAGTTTACAGGGAAAACGCCTTTGACGCGGAGGCCCAACGGAGCTTGGATAATGGGATGGGCGGCGTTGCGCAGCCCAAGCCGTGGGCGTCCGCCCGCTTGCTATACACTGAAGGTTCAACCCCGTATTCCCATGCCAAAGAAACCCACGCCCCCGAATCGCCGCTATCGCGAAGACCTCTCCGAGGCGCCCGACTGGCTCAAGAAGAAGAAATGTCCCGAGCGGGATAAGTTCCTCTCCGGCGCGCGCATTATGCCCGCCAACATCAAAGGCCGGGAGAAGCTGGCGGACCTGATCGACAATACGTTTCTGGCTTACAATTCGGCGCGCCTGAAGGAAGGCTGCCAGCTTTTCGCGCGGAAGATGCTGGAGCCGGATGTAACCGTGGGCATGAGTCTTTCCGGCGCCCTGACGCCGGCGGGACTGGGCTGCTCCTCCGTCGTTCCGCTGATCAAGGCGGGGTTCGTGGATTGGATTGTGGCTACCGGCGCGAACCTATACCACGACATGCACTTCGCCCTGAACTACCCGGTGCGCGTGGGCAGTTGCCAGATGGACGATACCGAGTTGCGCAACAACGATATCGTGCGCGTCTACGACGTGCTCCTGGGTTACAGCGACTGCCTGATGGCCACCGACGAAATTCTGCGCGGCATCCTGGTGCAGCCCGAATTCCAGAAGGAGATGGGCACCGCCGAGCTGCATCACCTGCTGGGGAAGTATTGCGCCGAATGGGAGCGCAAAGCGGGCCTGAAGGATGTCTCCGTGCTGGCGGCGGCGTATCGCGCGGGAGTCCCCTGCTACACCTCCTCGCCCGGCGATTCGACCATCGGCATGAACGTGGCGGGCGTGGAATTGCGCGGGAACAAGCTGCGGCTGAACCCTTCGATCGACGTCAACGAGACCACCGCCTTCGTGCTGGCGGCCAAGCGCTCCGGCGGCAAGAGCGCGGTGCTGTTGTGGGGAGGCGGCAGCCCCAAGAATTTCATGCTCCAGACCGAGCCCCAGATCCAGGAAGTGCTGCGCATCAAGGAATACGGGCAGGACTACTTTCTGCAAGTGACCGATGCGCGGCCCGATACGGGCGGGTTGAGCGGCGCGACGCCGAGCGAAGCGGTGAGCTGGGGGAAAGTGGACCCGGACCGCCTGCCGGACGCGGTGGTATGTTACACCGATACCACCATCGCCATGCCGCTGTTGACGCACTACGCCCTGGCGCGCCGCAAACCGCGCCAGCACCGGCGGCTGTATGACCAGCGCGGCGCGATGATGAAGGCGCTGACGCGCGAGTACTTCGCGCACAACAAGCTCAAGATGATCGACGGCTCCCAGCCGGTCCTGGACTAAGCGCATGACTGCCAGGCAATTGCGCGCCATCGCGAAAGAGCATGGTACGCCCGTGGTGGTGATCGACCACGACGTGATCCGGCGCAATTATGCGAACTTCAAACGGCACCTGCCCCGGGTGCAGGCCTATTACGCGGTGAAGGCCAACCCGGCGCCGGAAATTGTGCGGACGCTCTACCAGGCCGGCGCCAGCTTCGACGTGGCCTCGCTGCCGGAGTTTCTGCTGGCCTATGAGAACATCAAGCAGCTTCCCGCCAAGGCCCGCCAGGATTTTATCTGGGACAAGATCATCTACGCCAATCCCATCAAGCCCAAGGAAACGCTCGAGGCGCTGGACGAATACAAGCCGCTGATCGTGTACGACAACCCGGAGGAGTTGCGCAAGATCAAGCGCTACGCGCCGCACGCGGGGCTGGTGCTGCGCCTAAGGGTTCCGAACACGGGCTCCATGGTGGAGCTTTCCTCCAAGTTCGGGTGCGATCCGGCGGAGGCGGTGGACCTGATATTGGAGGCGTTCCGGGTGGGCCTGGTGGTGGAAGGCCTGAGCTTCCACGTGGGCAGCCAGTGCACCAACTTCGACAATTTCGTGCAGGCCGTGAACATCGCGGCGGCGGTAATGCGGGAAGCGCGCTCGCGCGGGCGCGAAATCAAGATCCTGGATATCGGCGGGGGATTCCCGGTTCCTTACGACAGCCGGGTTAAGCCACTGCGGCTGCTGGCGCGCAAGATCAACGCGGAAATCGACCGGCTGTTCGCCAAAGACATCGAGATTCTGGCCGAGCCGGGGCGCTACCTGGTGGCCACCGCGGCCACTGCGGTGGCGCGCGTGATCGGCAAGGCGGTTCGCGACGGCCGGACGTGTTACTACGTGGACGATAGCGTGTACCACACCTTTTCGGGCATTGTGTTCGACCACTGCCAATACCACATAAAGGCCTTCAAGAAAGGCGAAGCCGAGATAGCGACGGTCTTCGGCCAGACCTGCGACGGCATGGACGCCATCGCGCAGGCGGAGGAACTGCCGCGCCTGGAAATCGACGACCTGGTGTACGCGGAGGACATTGGGGCGTACAGCAACGCATCCGCCACATGGTTCAATGGGTTCGCGCCGGCGAAGATCGTTCACGTGAACCGGTAGGCGCCGGCGCCGCGATGTGGGACAGGCGCTTCCGCCTGTCAATCCGAGCGAAGCTCGGGCGCCGCCTACCGAAGCCGGTTGGCAGGCGAAAGCGCCTGCCCCAAAATTACCCGTGTCCGGCAAAGTGTCGGAGCCAGGCGTCGGCATGAGCCGGGACGCGGCAGGCAGGAGTGCCCGCCACGCCATCACACCTGAACACCTGTGAAAAGGCCCGGCTAGGATCGTGCAAATCCCGGTCTTGGATGAGAAATGCTACAGAACTCATAGGACTTCAAATATCTGGTGATCCCTCGAACAAATGTGTTACCGTACTGCCGTTAGTTCTCCCACCGATGCGTTCGCGGGGACTTTGCAGTGGTGTCGCAACGGGGCCGCTGCTGCCGGATTGGGGTGTGGATGGCAATGCGAGCGGAGGACCGCGGGCTGGGGTGTGCCGCGTTCCTGAAGGCCCGGCTCCGGGCGTTCCTCAGGTTTCTCGGCAAGCGGGATCTGAAGGTCTCGGCCGTTTTCGCGGCCGGGACCGGCGGGTGCGACCGGCTTGTGCGCCACCTCCGCGCGGGGGCCGCGGACATTCCGGTGTGGCTGTTTTCGACCGCCGAGCCGAACCCTGAGACCGCCGCGCTCTGCGAGAAGGTGGTGGTGCGCCGCGGCGCCCTGGCGCTTTTCTTTCGGGCTCAACGGGAATTGTGGCGGCGCTCCGTGGCCATTTGCGCCGGCTCCTGGACGGGCGAACCCGGGAACCCGATTCTGAAGCTGGCGCCCTGGCTGGTCCCGCCGTTCCGCGCCGTGTTTGCCAATGGCAATGGAGATTTCCTGCCCGGCACGCCGCGAAACGCGCTGATGCATGGCTGCCGCCGAGTACGCGATGCCTGCCATTCGGGCTGGGTCCGGGCGTGCGACCTGGGGCGTGCCTACTGGCGCCTGTTCCGCTTTTACCTGTCCAGCTACTGGCTGCTGTTGACCTACCACATCTGGCGCTCGGGACCGTGCACCCGAGTCCGCGACCTCGCGCGGGCATACTGGCTGCTGCTGACCTACCATATCTGGCGCTCGGGGCCGTGCACCCGCGCCAAGGACTTGGCGCGCGCCTACTGGAGCCTGCTCACCTACCATATCTGGCGCTCGGGGCCGTGCACCCGGGCCAAGGACTTGGCGCGCGCCTACTGGAGCCTGTTCACCTACCACATCTGGCGCTCGGGAACGTGCAGGCGGGTCAAGGACGTGGCGGCCGCGCGTGCGCTGCTGGCGGCATCCACGGCCCTCGGATGGCTCGGCTTCCCCGACCGGCGTCTGTTTCACCGCCTGCGCGGAACGGAACGCTTGCCAATGCCCGGCTTTCCTCTGGACGCATTCCGCGTCGCCGTTTTCTCTCAAGCCGGCTCGAATTGGAACGGCGAAGGTTTTGAGCGGTTTGCGCTCTGCTGCGATGCCAGATACATCGCCTGGACTCAGGGCGATGCCGGCGGCGACGTCGGCGGAGCGGAGGCGCTGATGGGCGACCAGCGCACCTTCGCCGTCTCCGCTCAATTGAGTTTCCGGCCATGGCAGCCCAAGCTTTTCGCCACCGCGCCGGTGCGTCCCTTGCAGCCTGGAGAAGCCAGCCAGACGCTGGCCCCGCTCTCGCGGACCATCATAGTGGACCGCGCCAAATTGCTGGCGCTGGGAATACCGCGGTGCGGCATGGCGTGGACCGCCTGGCTGCTCCTGTTCTGGAAGGCGGCCGCCGCCGGCTGGCGCTCTTACAGCGTCGGCGCCGGTGAAGCCGCATGCCTGGAGATGGATTTCCCCCTCCAAGAGCGGGCGTTCATTTTCAGGGTGCTGGCGGATTCCTCCCTACGCCGGCTGGGGCCGCGGGATCCCGAACCGGCGCGCGGCGCCACCGCCTTCATGCCCTCCAAGCGCCGGGCATGGAAACCCTACGGCGACCGGTTGCGGGTCCTGGTGGTTTCGCCGTTCCTGCCCTATCCCTTGGCCCACGGCGGGGCCGTGCGCATGTTCAACCTGTGCCGCGCCCTGGCGGGCCGCGTGGATTTGTCCCTGGTGGCCATCCACGAGAAGGGCGAAGCCATCCGCTACGACGAGCTTCACGAAATATTCCAGCACGTGCGGGCCGTGGATCTGGATGAGACGCCGTCGTCGGACGAGCGCCTGCCGGCGCAGGTTCGCCACCACCAGTCCGGCAGCCTTCGCGCCGCCATTGCGGACCTGGCCGCCGAGTGGGAGCCGGACCTGCTCCAGGTGGAGTACACGCACCTGGCCCCCTTCAAGGACAGCGCGCCGGGAATTCCGGCCATCCTGGTGGAGCACGACATCACCTTCAGCCTTTACGGCCAGTTGGCCCAGAGCGAAGGAAGCGAGCAGGCCAGCCGCGAGCATGGCCGCTGGCTGGAGTTCGAGCGCCATTGGCTGCGGGCCTATGACGGCGTCTGGACCGTGTGCGAAGACGACCGCCGGGCGGCGATTGACGCAGGCTGCCAGGCGCGGGACGTTTTCACCGTTCCAAACGGAGTGGACGTGTTCCGCTTCAGGCCCGTCGAGGAAGGCGCCGCCGCGCCGGAAATCCTCTTCGTCGGATCGTTCCGCCACCAACCCAACGCGCTGGGCTTCGAGAGGCTGCGGGATGAAGTAATGCCGCGCGTATGGAGGGTGTTTCCCAACGCCGTGGCGCGCGTCGCGGCGGGCCCGGACCACGCTTTCTTCTGGAACAAATTCGCGCGCCGGCCGGGCGCGCTCGACGCGGAACGGCGCATTCAGGTTGAGGGCTTCGTGGAGGATCTCCGCCCGCTATACGCCCGGGCCGCCGCGGTGGTGGCGCCGCTCGAAGTTTCGGCCGGAACCAACATCAAGGTGCTGGAAGCCATGGCCTGCGGGAAAGCGCTGGTCGCCACGCCACTGGCCTGCCGGGGCCTGGGTTTGGAGGATGGACGGGACGCGCTGATCCACCAAGATTGGGACGGCTTCGCCAGCGCCGTGTGCGCGGTTTTGTCGAGCGCCGGCTTGCGTGCGGAGCTGGGCCGCCATGCGCGCCGCGCCGCGGAACGCAGGTTCAGTTGGACCGCCATCCAGGAGACCGCATATCAGAGCTACCGAACGGTAGCGGACCGGCGCGTGGAGGCCTTGCGCGAATCGGTGGGAGACTGAGGCCGCGGCCTTTGTGGGGCAGGCGCTTTCGCCTGCCAACCGTTTCTCCACCCCTTCGCACATTTGGACCAGCCAGCAAGCGGCGGCCCCGGAACGCTATGTTCCGCCGCCGAGCGCCGCTACAATACGGGCATATGATCGCTCTGCTGCGCGGCCTGTTGATTGAGAAACATCCCAACCAGGCCATTGTCGAAACCGGCGGCGTGGGTTATGACGTAATCATCCCGGTCTCCACCTTCACGCGCCTGCCGGAGGCGGGCGCGGAAGTCCGGCTGCGCATCCATACCCACGTGCGCGAGGATGCCCTGGCGCTCTACGGCTTCCTCACCCAGGACGAGAAGGCGCTCTTTGAAAAGCTCATCGGCGTGAGCGGCATCGGGCCCAAGCTGGCGGTCACCATACTTTCCGGCTTGGCCGCTCCGGATCTGATCGATGCCATCCGGCGGGGCGAAGTGGACCGCCTGGTGCGCATCCCGGGCATCGGCAAGAAGACCGCCGAGCGCATGGTTCTGGAGTTGCGCGACAAGCTCCCGGCCGCCGCCGGAGAAGAGCCGGCGGCCCGGCCCGAGGCTCTTTCCGCCATCGACCAGGACGTGCTTTCGGCGCTGCTCAACCTGGGTTGCGGCCGCCCGCAGGCCGAGGCCGCGGTGCGCAAAGCCAAGGCCGCTGGCGGGCCGGGCGGATTCGAGCCGCTCTTCCGCCGCGCTCTC
>JBEKPK010000282.1:0-7532 GCA_049520795.1 Bryobacteraceae bacterium | reverse complement strand
ACCAAGACCCAGCGTGACATAATTCAATTATAGCCAGCCCCCGATGGACCTCCGCGAAAAGGTCGCGCAACTGCCCGCCGAGCCTGGAGTGTACCTGTACAAGGACGCCTCCGGACGGGTGATCTACGTAGGCAAGGCCAAGAGCCTGCGGCACCGCGTACGCAGCTATTTTTCCGAAGACAAGCTGGCGGACATCAAGACCGGCACGCTCATCTCCGAAGCGACCGACCTGGATCACATCCTGGTCGATAACGAAAAAGAAGCCCTGGCGCTCGAAAATAACCTCATCAAACAATACCAGCCGCGCTTCAACATTCTGCTGCGCGACGACAAGACTTACCCATACGTCAAGCTGACTCACGAGAAGTATCCGCGCGTGTATGTGACCCGGCGCATCAGAAAAGACGGCGCGACTTACTTCGGCCCGTTTTTTCCGGCCAACCTGGCGCACCGCCTGACGCACTTCGTCCACCGGCATTTTCTGGTTCCCTCGTGCAAGGTGGACCTGACCCGCTATCATCCCAAGCCGTGCCTTCAGTACCACATTCACCGCTGCCTGGGACCGTGCGTGGAAGGACTGACCACCGACGAAGCCTACGCCGCCGCGGTGAAAGACGTGCGCTTGTTTCTGGACGGGCGCCACGGCGACCTGGCGCGTGGGCTGCGGGCGCGCATGGAAGCAGCGTCCGCCGCGACGCGCTTCGAAGAGGCCGCCGCAATTCGCGACCTGCTGGCCACAGTAGAGGAAATGGAGCAGCGCCAGAAGGTGGCGGCCGCCCAGGGGGACGACGTGGATATCTTCGCCTGCTACGCCGAGCCGCCGCTGGTGGCGCTCAACCTCTTTCACCTGCGCAACGGCCAGATTGTGGACCGCCGCGAGATGTTCTGGGAGGATCAAATCGAATTCGACGCGCCGCTGTTTCTCTCGTCTTTGCTGAAGCAGATCTACCTGGATCAGCAGTTCATTCCCGCGGAGATTCACGTCCCCACGGATTTTGAGGATCGTGAAGCGCTGGAAGAACTGCTCTCGGAAATGCGCAACCATCGGGTGGAGATCCGCACCCCGCAGCGCGGCCAGAAGAAGGCGCTGCTCGATCTGGTGGAGACCAACGCGAAGCACAGCTTCCACGCCCGCTTCCATGTCCTGAAGCCCTCCTCCCGAGCCATTCAGGAGGCCCTGCAAGACGCCCTCAACCTGCCCGCCGCGCCTTCGCGCATCGAGTGCTTCGATATCTCGCACATACAGGGCGCCGACAAAGTGGCCAGCATGGTGGTGTGGGAGGACGGCAAGATGAAGAAGGCGGACTACCGCAAGTTCATCATCCGCACGGTTGTAGGCAACGACGATTTCGCCAGCATGAAGGAAGTGGTGACGCGCCGCTACCAGCGCTTGCAGGAGGAGAAGCGGGCCATGCCGGGGCTGGTGCTGATCGATGGCGGCCTGGGGCAATTGCATTCCGCCGCCGAGGCGCTCGAGGCGATCGGCATCAGCGATCAGTCGCTGGCTTCGATCGCCAAACGCGAGGAGATCATCTACGTGTACGGGCAGGAAGACGAGCCCATCGCGCTCGACCGCTTCTCGCCGATCCTGCACCTGATCCAATCGATACGCGACGAAGCGCACCGCTTCGCGGTCACCTTCCATCGCTCGCGGCGCAACGCGCGGCAACTTACTTCGGAGTTAGATGCCATCCCGGGCGTGGGCGCGAAGACCGTACAGAAGCTATTGAAGGAGTTCGGCAGCTCGGAGTTAGTGCGCGGGGCGGAGGAAGAGCGGTTGGCGGCGGTGGTGGGTCGCGCCGCGGCGCGGAAGGTGAAGGCGTACTATGGGCGGGAGGCGGCGCGGGAATAGCCGTATTCCAGGCCCGGCATTATGGGACCACAAGACGGCACGGCGCGGCCCCTGTTCTTGCAGGGGCTTAGTTGTGGTCCCGAAACTTACCCTGTTTGAGACGATCTACCGCTGATTATTTTTTGAAAAGCCTCTGTAGGGCCTTCTCGATCTGGCCTTCGATTGCCGCCGCGTCAACCGCGTCGGTGTGTCCAATCTTCAAGATGACTTCCTCGCGGTACTCCTGCCCGTCGTCACTCCGGCGCACGACCAATTCGAGAGGATCGGCGGGACGGTCGCCCCTCTTTACCCCTTCGGCGCGGGCTTTGATGATAGCTGTAATCAGTTCGATAACGCTCTTTGCCAAACTGAAGCCGGCTGCAGCAACCGCGGCGAATACTAACAACTCCGGGCCGCTCTCGTGTTCAACGATCTCGACATCAGTCGGTACTTGGAGTCTATCAATCAGGGCGTAGGCGTGTGGGGAATGTTCACGGTGAAAACAGCCGGAGACAACACGCACCTTAACTGAGAGCGCGGCGGCTCCTAGGTGTGTTGAGCGGCGGCGCTGAAAGCCGCGCATCCGGTCGCGAAAGGTTTGTTGCCATTGCTCATCGGGCATTTGATCTCGAATTGTACCCCTTGCGGAACGGGCGGCGCGAGCTAGGCCCGCTTCTCAAGCCGCCTTGGTCCTGACCGTCAGGCCGGGGCTTGCTCGATGGCTTCATTCGGATTTCGACATCGATTCCCGCTCGCCGGGCGAAGTGCAGCAGCTTTTCCGGCGAGAAGTTTCGCAGCCGACCGCGAGCCAGATCGGACACGCGCGGTTGCGCAATTCTCAGAAGATCCCCCGCTTGCGCCTGATTCAGTCCGCGCTCCGTAAGAATTCGGTTCACCTGAAAGGCGATTTCCGCCTTGGCTAACGCCTCTTCCGGATTCGGCACGCCGATATCGGCAAACACGCTGCCGCTTCCCTCCCCAAACTGTATCCTTCTGGGCATGTTCGTTTACTCCTCTGAAGAGACAGAGTCTTGAAGGACTGTTGGGCAGCGTACAAGCCGAACTCCGAATCGGCGATGGTCACCGCCAGTTCGCCCGGATTCCCCGGGTTCGAGCCAACAGACCGGCGGCTTCCGGCTCTCTCATGGATCCCTTCAGCGCGAGAGCCGTCTCAATCGCATTCACCCGGCCACTTTGAGCCTCAAGGTAGACTTCCAGCGCTTCGGCCACCACGTTCGAGAACCCTTTCTCGCCTCTGTTGGCGGCCAATTCGAGGATGCGCGCGCGATGTTCAGGCTTCATTTCAATGGTGGTGCGCACGCTTCCATTATCACCTGCACATGATGGATTGCGCCTACTTCAGCGACGCCGCCACCTTGTCCCTGTACTCGCCCGCCTTTTGCAGAATCTGCGCCTCATTCAGAGTGAGTATCCTGGCATCGCGGACCACCGGTTTTCCGTTCACCATTACGTCCCGGACATCGTCGGCTTTGAGGGCGTAGACCATCTGCGAGATAGGGTCGTAAAGCGGGACGGCGTTGGGACGGTCGAGGCGTACAAGGATCATGTCCGCGCGCTTGCCGGGCTCGAGCGAGCCGATCTCTTTTTCCATTCCCAGGACGCGTGCGCCGCCGATAGTCGCCATCTCGAAGGCCGTCGCGGCGGGCAGGGCTTGCGGATCGAGGGTCGTGACCTTCTGCAGTTTGGCGGCGAGATCCATCTCCTCGAAGAGGTTGAAATCGTTGTTGCTGCCGGCCGGGCCATCGGGGCCCAGTCCTACGGCGATGCCTAAGGCCAGCATCTTCACAATCGGCGCCACGCCGCTCGCCAGTTTCATGTTGCTCGATGGGCAGTGGGCCACGCCCACGTTGCGCGCCTTGATTATCGCCAAGTCTGCGTCGCTCACCCATACGCAGTGCGCGGCCACCGTGCGCCCGCTGAGCACGCCGAGCGCGTCGAGCGTCGCGGTAGGGCTCGTGTGGCGCTTGGCCTGCTCGTCGTCGTTCTCCTTCCTGGTTTCCGAAAGGTGCATGATGAGGGGCGCGTTGTACTTATTGGCCAGGGCGCGGGCGGCCTTCAGCGTTTCGTCGGAATTGGTGTAGAGCGCGTGCGGGGCCACCGCGGGAACAATGAGCGAATCGCCGTGGAAGCGCTGCAAGTACTTTTCGGTGAAGGCCAGCGCATCGGCGGGCGTCCTGGCGTCGGCCACCGGGAAACCGATGATGGTTTCGCCCAGGACGCCGCGCATGCCGGCCTCTTTGGCGGTCTCCGCCACCACGTCCTCGAAGTAGTACATGTCGGTGAAGGTGGTGGTCCCGCCCAGGAGCATTTCGAGGCAACCGAGGCGCGTGCCCCAGCGGACGAAATCGGCGGTGACGTTCTTGGCTTCGGCCGGGAAAATGAATTTGTCGAGCCAATCCTGGAGCTTGAGGTCGTCGGCGATGCCGCGGAACAGGGACATGGCGGCGTGGGTATGGGTATTGACCAGCCCCGGAGCGAGGATGGCTTCCGGCCGGTCCAGACGCTGGCGGGTCTGGAACTGCCTGTCGATTTCGGCTTTGGTTCCCACGCCCACGATGCGTTCGCCGCGGACGGCCACCGCGCCGTTCTCGATCACGGGCCGCTGGGCATTACTGGTCAGCACATAACGGGCGCTCCAGATCCAATCGGCGGGCTCCGCCGCGAGCGTGCAGACGAAGAGGAAGAAACTACAGATACGAAGCATCGAAGGGCCTTGGGAAAAGCTCTTTAAGCCGCCAGGTTTCGATTTTGCCGCGCGGGTTCGCCAGCACGATTTCGATATCGCCGCAGAACTCCCAAAGGATCTGGCGGCAGGCGCCGCAGGGCGGGGTGAGAAGCTCGGTATCCGCCGCCACGGCTATGCGTTTGAACTGGCGCGCGCTTTCGGAGATGGCCTTGAACACCGCTACCCGCTCGGCGCACACGGTAAGCCCATAAGTGGCGTTTTCCACATTGCAGCCGGTGTGGATGCCGCCATCGGCGTCTTCCAGCGCGGCCCCGACTTTGAATTTGGAAAACGGCGCGAAGGCGTTTTCGCGCACGGCCAGAGCGGCGGCGATGAGAGCGTCAATCACCCGGCCGCGGCCTCCGCCAGCTTGGGCAGCAGGGCTTTGAGAAACCGCGCCAAGGTATCGCGCACCAGGTCGCCGGTTTCGAGCACTTCCTCGTGGCTGATCTTTTGAGGCAGGATGCCCGCCGCCATATTGGCGACGCAGGAAATGGCCAGCACCCGCACGCCCATGTGGTTGGCCGCGATCACTTCCGGCACGGTGGACATGCCCACCACGTCGGCGCCGATGGCGCGCAGATAGCGGATCTCGGCGGGGGTTTCGTAGCACGGCCCCAGCATGGCCGCGTAGACGCCCTCGGGGAGGGGGATGCAGAGGTCGGCGGCTACCAGCTTGGCCACTTCGCGAAACCGCTGGCAGTAAGCGTCGGACATATCCGGAAAACGCGGGCCCAGAGCATCGTCGTTCGGTCCCACCAGGGGATTCGAGCCTTGCAGGTTGATGTGGTCGGAGATCAGCACCAGGCCGCCGCGCTCGAGGGCGAGGTTGATGCCGCCGGCCGCGTTGGTGAAGACCATGGTGGCCACGCCCAGGCGCCGCAGCACGCGCACGCCATAGGTGGCCTGCGCCGGCGAATAGCCTTCGTAGAGATGGGCGCGGCCGGCCATAACGGCCAATTCGAGCGCACCGAGCTTGCCCAGAATCAGTTTACCGGCGTGCCCCACGGCGGTGGTGGGGGGCCAGCCCGGGATCTCCGCGTAGGGGATCTCCACGCGTTCCGTCAGTTCCTCCGCGAAGGCGCCCAGGCCGCTGCCGAGCACCACCCCGATGGATGGCCGCAGTTCCGTGCGGCTTTCGACAAACGTTCGAGCTTCTTCGATCACAGCAGCATCCCCGCAATGCACGCCGACATGAAATTCGCCATGCTTCCGGCCGCCACCGCCCGCAGCCCGAGCCGCGCCAGGTCGGACTTCCGGCTCGGCGCCAGCGCGCCGATGCCGCCGATCTGGATGGCGATGGAGCTGAAGTTGGCGAACCCGCACAGCGCATAAGTGGCGATGGTGAAGGACCGCGGGTCGAGCGATCCCTTGGTTTGCCCCAGTTGCAGGAACGCCACGAACTCATTGGTCACCAGGCGCGTTCCCAGGAGGTTGCCGATGGCCGGGGCGTCTTTCCAGGAAACGCCCATGAGCCAGGCCAGCGGCGAAAACACGATGCCGAAGATATGTTCGAGCGACGATGGAAGCCACCCCATCCACGGAAGCCCGTGCGCCCAGGCGAGAATGCCGTTGAACATGGCGATCAGGGCGAGGAAGGCGATCAACATGCCGCCCACGTTGAGCGCCAGGTGCAGGCCGTCGCCGGCGCCCTGGGCCGCGGCGTCGATCACGTTGACCGCGGTCTTCTCCACCTTGATATCCACCCGGCCGGCGGTGACCGGCTTCTCCGTTTCGGGGATGAAGATCTTGGCCAGCATGATGGTGGCCGGGGCGGTCATGATCACGGCGGTGAGCAGGTGGGTGATGGAAACTCCGGCCACTTTCACGTAAGCCGCCATGACCGATCCGGAGACGTGCGCCATGCCGCTGGTCATCACCACGAAGAGCTCGGACTCGGTCAGTCCCGCCAGGAACGGCTTGATCGTGAGGGGCGCTTCGGTCTGGCCCATGAAGATGCTGGCCGCGACGTTGAGCGATTCGGCGCCGCTCACTCCCATCACCTTTTGCATTCCGATGGCCATGACGCGCACGATCCACTGCATCACGCCGAGGTAGTACAGAATGGCGAAGAACGAGGCGATGAAGATGATGATCGGCAACACCTGAAACGCGAAGATGACCCCGAAAGGCCCGCCCTTGGTTCCCAACTGCTGGCCGAAGAGGAAGCTGGTGCCGGCTTCGGAGTACCCCAGCATGGCGTTGACGCCCACGCCGATGGCCTGAAACACTTTTCCGAAATCGGTCTTGAGGACCAGGATGGCGAAGGCGAACTGAAGGCCGAGGCCCCAGGCGATCAGCTTCAGCTTGATGGCGCGCTTATGGGAGGAGCACAGCCAGGCGACCCCCATGATGACGAGGAGGCCCGCGAAGCCCGTGAAGCGGCCCATCTTGGGTTCAGCCCACTACTTCCAGGATCAGCTCGCGCTCCTCGGGTTTCTGCGCGGAGATGCGGAACGCGTCCTCCACCATCCCGGCGGCTTCTTCCACGCGATCCTCCTTGGTGTAGTAAAGCCGGCACAACACCGATCCGGCTTCCACCTTTTCGCCTACCTTAACCTCAAGAATGATGCCCACGGCGGGATCGATGGCGTCCTCTTTGCGGTCGCGGCCGGCGCCGATCATATTGGAAGCCGCGCCGATATCGCGGGCGTCGATGATGCTCACGTATCCGCCGCGCGGCGAAGCGATCTCGCGCATGCCGGTGGCGTTGGGCAGCAGCTCGAAGCGGTCGAGCGCCTGGGGGTTGCCGCCCTGAGCGGCCACCACCTGCTTGAGCTTCTTGTAGCCCGAGAGGTCCACCAGATGCTGCTCCGCGATGCGCCGCGCTTCATCAAGAGTGGCGGCCTTCTTGCCCAAGAAGATCATGCGGGCGGCCAGCTCGATGCAAAGCTTGGTCAGATCGGTGGGCCCGGCGTTTTGCAGCGTCTGGGAAGCTTCCATGACTTCCAGGGC
>JBEKPK010000281.1:0-7565 GCA_049520795.1 Bryobacteraceae bacterium | reverse complement strand
CGAACGCTTGCAAGGCGCGGAAGGAACAAGTGGTCATAGGGGGACTCCCAGGCCAGTATAGCTGGCGGCTATGCTGGCGGCGAGCGTCGATTCCGGGCCGGGCGTGCCCGGCCCCTACGAAATCCCGAGGTACTGCTTCCAGGAGGCGAGCCCACTGGCGTTGTGCTCTGTCAGGGCCTGAAAGCCGTCGGCCGCGGCAAACGGATCCGACAACAGGCGCCGTCCGGCATGGGCGATTTCCAGCACGTCGTCGCAGGCGGCGATCCAGGATTTCGGCGCCCAGTCGATGGCCTCGGAGACCACCGAAGGCACGCCTTCGGCGATCCCGTCGGCGGTGACCATGTTGAAGGATTCGGTATAACTCGGCTGTAACAGCAGATGCATGTGGCGAACGGTGGTTCGGAAACCTGGCCAGGATTGCCATCCGTTCTCAACCACCTTCACGTGCGGAAGCCCGTCGGTCATCGCGCGCACGGCGTTCATGATGCCGTTGCCGCCCTCGGTGCGTCCCGCCGAGACCCAAAACTCCAGTTTCACCCGCAGCCGAGTTGCGATTTCGAGCGCGGCGCCGGCCGCGCTCATGAAGTTCTTCAACGGGCGGGTGGCTCCAAATGCGCCGATGCGCAGTGTTCCGCCCTGGAAAAGCGTGCGGGCCACCGGCGGCTGGGGCGCAAGATGGTACAGATTTGGCAGATACGCGCAGGGAGCCTCATACGCGGCCCTCAGCCACCGGCAGAATCGGCGGCTGTTGCCGGCCACGTGAAAATTCCACGTGCCCCGCTCGATATCCAGGCCTTCCCGGACCAGTTTCACTCCGTTGGAATCCGCCTGGAGGAAGCCCACGTTGGAATGACAATTCATGGCGAAAGCGATATTCGGGTAGTCCGCCGTCATACGCTGCCATTCCTGCGAAAGAATCCAAGGCGCGGATGTGACGACATGGGATATGGTCACATCCAGCCGTGTCCGCAAATCCGCCGCATTGACAATGGGCCAGACTTCCGCCGCAATGCCATTCGCCCGCAGAGTCTTGGCGGTATTCAATGCCGCCACGCCCAGGCCGATGTGGCTGATGTTTTTGTTGGCCGCGAAATTCTTGTAGGCGAGTATTACGCGCCCAAGTGAAGTATCCACAATAAGTCCTTCCTCCACCGACGATTGTATGTTGGAGCTGAGACATGTCGAGGTTCGGCGAGAGAGTAAGTTGCTGAAAAGGAAGGAGGGGGTTTATTTTGCGCGCTGGTGATCGAGAAACTGCGGCGCTACGTTTCGCCCTAATTCCAAGGCCGTTTGCGCCGCGGATCTGGCGTCCCTCCAATTTGCGGAACGAACCCAATTTGGGGCGCGCGGCTGTGATTCCGCCGGACTTGCTTGTGGAGGAACGAACCCAATTGGGAGGCGTGGGGTTGCGATTCTCGATCCTAGACTCGCTTTTGGCGGAACGAACCCAATTTGGGGGTCGAGGAGCTGTCTTGTGTTGGCCCTCCGATTGGAGGAACGAACCCAATTTGGGACCGGGCCGGTTCGGGAGACATCCGGGCCGGGAGACTTTTTGGAGAGTTGCCATGACTTCCGCTAACAGGGTAGCAGAGGAAGATGCGGGCAGCGGATGGCGGCGGACCGGAAGTGTTTTGGGATCAGACGGTTGCGGGTGTTCGAAGGGGCGTGACCGGGGCCCGGCCGCCGATGCGTCCGGGATGTCGGAACGTCCGTTATGTGGCGGCTGCCCCGTTCCTGTATACTCATCTCGAAACCTATGCGATTCCCGATTCTTACGGTGCTCGTGGCGCTGCCTGTTTTCGCGGGGCCGCCCGCCAAGTCTCCCGTGGTCACGGACAAGATCGCGGACCAGTTCACACCCGCCTCTTTCGAGCGGCAACGCATCGAGGGACTTCTGGGCGACCGGATGCGCGTCAACCTGGAAGGCCGTCTGCTGCGGGTGGACGAGAAGGCCCTCATCGATTGCTTCGAGCATCGTCCCGGCCCGCAGGAATGGGCGGGCGAACACGCCGGCAAGTTCCTGCACGCGGCGGCCAACACGTACCTCTACAGCGGCGACGAGCGCCTGAAGACGTTGATGGACCGCATGGCGCGCAACCTGATCGCCACCCAGTTACCCGACGGCTACCTGGGCACTTACACGGACGACAAACGCTGGACGAGCTGGGACGTGTGGGTGCACAAGTATGACCTGCTTGGTCTGCTGAACTACTATCAGGCTACCGGTTACGAGCCGGCGCTCGAGGCCTCGCGGAAGATCGGCGACCTGCTGGCGCGCATTTTCGGAGGGGGCGCCGGGCAGCGCGATATCATCGCCGCCGGCACGCACATGGGTATGGCGGCCACCAGCGTGCTGGAGGCTATGGCGAACCTCTACCGCTTCACCGGGGACCGCAAATACCTGGATTTCTGCGAATACCTGGTGCGCTCGTGGGACCAGCCTAACGGGCCCAGGATCGCGGCCTCTTTGCTGGCGACGGAGAGCGTCTTCAGGACGGCCAACGCCAAGGCCTACGAGATGATGTCGAACCTGGTGGGGCTGGTGGAGCTATATCGAATCACGGGTAAGGCGGAGTATCTGAAGCCGGCGGAGATCGCGTGGAAGGATATTGCGACTCACCGGCTCTATGTCACAGGAACCACCAGCGCAGCCGAGCATTTTCAGGACGACTTCGTCCTGCCCGGCGAGGAAGCCTCAAACGTAGGAGAAGGCTGCGCCACCGTCACCTTCCTGCAACTTACCTGGCAGTTACTGCGCGCCACCGGAGAGGCGCGATACGCGGACCAAATGGAGCACACGGTATACAACGCGCTACTGGGCGCGCAGGACCCGCGCAGTGGAGACATCTGCTACTTCACGCCGCTGAACGGCAAGAAGGGGCCCACGCCGGGCATCAACTGCTGCGTATCGAGCGAGCCGCGGGGTATTTCGATGATTCCGCAGTTGGCCTGGGGACGGCGCGGCGACGGGGTAGCCGTTCTGTTCTACGCGCCTGGCAAGGTCGCTGTGGACACTCGCGCAGGCGAGGTGGCCATCGAATCCACGACTACGTATCCATTGGACGGCGCCGTCGAGCTGACGGTGCGCCCTGCGAAAACCGCCCGATTCCCACTCTATCTTCGGGTACCGTCGTGGACCGCGCGCTATGAAGCCGTGGCCGGCGGCCGGAGTTACAAGGGCGAGCCCGGCGCCTATCTGACCATCGACCGGGAATGGGCGCCCGGCGATTCCGTGAAGATCGACATGGATCTCACCACACGCGTGGTCCCCGGCGGCCCCAGCTATCCTTATAACGTCGCGGTGGCGCGCGGACCGCAGTTTCTCGCCCTGGAGAGCGCGCTCAATCGCGGCCTGCTCGATATGCAGGCGGCCGGACCGCGCACGGCGCAGGTGAAGCTCACCGACGCGCACGATCAACTCCCGCGCAACTGGGCCGGCAAACAGGCCTACCGCATGGAAGGCGTGACGGCGGGTAAGCCTCGGGACCTGGTGCTTGTGCCCTTCGCCGATGCGCGGACGTACCGGGTGTGGCTGCTGAAGCCTTAGGGCAGCAGGGAAGTGAAACTGTGTGGCATAGACTTACGCCCCGTTCCGGGGCTAGGCGACCGGCCTCTTTCCCACGGCTCACGCCGTGGGCTAAGATGTTTCGCCCTCCGGGCTAGGTAGGGGACGACTCCAAATGGATGGCGGCCGCAAGGCGCGGAGATCTCACCAAAAATGTAGAAACTCCAGGGGCTGGACATGGTCCGGCTCGCGGCCTTAAGAAAGAAATCACACGGTCGGAGCGTAGAAGCGGGCCGGGCAAGCTAAAGCATGCCCCACCCTTGGTAGCATTAGGCATGACCATCCCTCTTACTCTGATTCTGGATTCCGGCGACCGGTCTCTATTCGACGTTCCCAGCAAGGCGCCGGGGCCTCCGGGCTCGCTGCCAGTTACCAGCGAGATGCTGCTCGAGCGCCCGAGCGGCGACTTTTTCGGGTGGGCCATGGATGCGGGCATGGGCTGGGACCCGAAGGCGCTGGGCGGCCCGGAGTTTCTGATCCTGAGCACGCACGGCGGCGTGCGCGCGCCCGATGGGACGCCCATCGCCCTGGGCTACCACACCGGCCATTGGGAGGTTGGGCTGCTGGTGGAAGCGGCGGCCAAGGAGCTGAAGAGCCGCGGCGCGGTTCCCTTCGCGGGAGCTTGCACGGACCCCTGCGACGGGCGGTCGATGGGCACGCCGGGGATGTACGATTCGCTGGCCTACCGCAACGACGCGGCGTCGGTGTTCGGGCGGCTGATCCGCTCGCTGCCCACACGCAGCGGGGTGATCGGGGTGGCCACATGCGACAAAGGCACGCCGGCGATGATGATGGCGCTGGCGGGGGCGCGCGACTTGCCGGGCATCCTTATTCCGGGCGGCGTGACGCTGCTGGCGCAGAACGGCGAGGACGCGGGCAAGGTGCAATCCGTGGGCGCGCGGTACGCGCACGGCCAGGTGACGCTCGAAGCCGCGGCCCGCGACCTGTGCCGGGCGTGCGCGTCCCCCGGCGGCGGCTGCCAGTTTCTGGGGACGGCGGCGACGTCGCAGGTGGTGGCCGAGGCGCTGGGGATGACCTTGCCGCACGCCGCGCTTTCACCCTCGGGCCAGCCCATCTGGAGCGATCTGGCCCGCCGGTCGGCGCGCGCGGCGCTGGCGCAGGTGACGCGGGGCCTGACCATGCGCGATATCCTCACCGATGCCTCGGTGCACAACGCCATGGCGGTGCATGCGGCGTTCGGCGGTTCCACCAACCTGATTCTGCATCTGCCGGCGGTGGCCTGGGCGGGCGGGCTCAAGCGTCCCACGGTGGACGATTGGAGCCGCTTCAACCGGCAGACGCCGCGATTGGTGGATTCGCTGCCCAACGGGCCCTATCCCACCGTCCAGGTATTTCTCGCCGGCGGCGTTCCGGAGGTCATGCTGCACCTGCGGCGGGCGGGCCTGCTCGATACCGGAGTCTTAACGGCGAGCGGCGAGAAACTGGGCGCGCTGCTCGACTGGTGGCAGGATTCGGAGCGGCGCCATGAGCTGCGAAAGCTGTTGCACGAGCGGGACGGGGTGGACCCGGACGACGTGATCATGGGTCCGGATCGGGCACGTTCGAAGGGTCTGACTTCCACGGTGACTTTCCCGAAGGGGAACTTACTTCCGGGCGGGTCGGTGATCAAGAGCACGGCCATCGACCCGAGCGTGGTGGATGCCGACGGGGTGTATCGCAAGGTGGGGCCGGCGCGCGTCTTCCTGACGGAGAAGGCCGCCATTGCGGCCGTCAAGAGCCAGGGGCCGGAGGGGATTAAGGCCGGCGACGTGCTGGTGTTGATCTGCCGGGGGCCGATGGGATCCGGCATGGAGGAGATCTTCCAACTGACGGTGGCGCTGCGCTACCTGGACTTCGGCAAGCATGTGGCGGTGATCACCGACGCGCGGTTCAGCGGCGTTTCCACGGGAGCGTGCATCGGGCACGCCACGCCGGAAGCCCTGGCGGGCGGACCGCTCGGCAAACTGCGCGAAGGCGACCTGATCGAGATCGTGGTGGACCGCATCAAGCTGGAGGGCTCGGTCAACCTGGTGGGCGAGAACGGCGTGGCGCTCGGCGCGGAAGAAGGCTCGCGGATACTGGCCGCACGAGCGCCGCGCGCCGACCTGGCGGCGGACCCGGAATTGCCGGATGCAACGCGGCTGTGGGCGGCGTTGCAAGACGTGTGCGGCGGACCCTGGGGCGGGTGCGTTTACGACGCGGATACGATTGTGGCGAAGCTGAAGGGGTGACGGTAGGGCGGGGCGCCGGCCATTGTCACGGAACGCCGTTTTTCTGCCAATACTGTGTGCCAGCTCTGTGCTTCGTCTGGAGGTAAGCTGTAATCGTGTCGTCAGTACTGCGCGCCGAGGTGGGGCCGACTTTGGCCCCAGACGCTACCACTCGAGTCCCGCGCGTGCCGATAGAGCGAATAGTTCTGGCCGTGCTCCTATTACCGGGCTTGGCCTGGCAGCTAAGCGGGGCGAGCAAGCCCAAGGTGCAGTGGGTGATCGACGCCAGCAGGCTCACTGGCGAGTCCCCGAACTTGACGCCGCCGGAGCCTGTCTGGGGGCTCGCGTTCTCGCCCGACGAGACCCAACTCGCCATCGGTCTTGGAAGTCATCCGACCTCTATACCTCGGATCCGGACAGGTCATGTGGTGGTCGTGTCGGCCCTCCAGCCGGAGAAGGTTCTTCACCGATTTGAGATCCGTGGGAGCCCTGGGTCTTCGTTTCCCGGAAATCTGGTCTGGGCTCCTTCCGGGCGAAGCCTGGCTGTGTATACCGTGGACGGCACAACCGTATTCAGCCTAGACGGCAGACAGCTGTGGAACTTCCCCGGTGGACTGAACTTCGCTGGCTTCCTGAGCGGAGATCGAACAGTTACCTACGACAGAATCGGCCCGGACAGGGTATTCGAGGTGCGCCTCCCGGACGGCACTACCGAAGAGACTTGGCGGTCGCCGGATCGGTTCGCATTTGCGTTGGCGACCTGCCCCGAAGCAGGCCTGGTCGGGACCGCCTGGTTCTCCGAGCCGGGCGCCAAATCGGCGGGTATCGAGGTCGTGGGGTACCCGGGCCACGAGGCTGTGCTCCAATTGGCCGGGAGCCTCGGCACGCTCGGGCATAATATCCTGTTCGCCGATTCGTGCAGGTTGGTTTGCGCTGGCCAACCGCCGAGCAAGGGCTTCGCGAATCACGCGGCTTGCTGGGACATACGCACCGGTGAGATCGCGGTTGAGGCGCGCAGCGTCACGTTTGGATGGATGGTTGGCTCCTACGAAGCGGCCGGAGGGGAGTGGGTCGCGTCGACGGTATACAACGTAGGTTGCCACTTGGGCAAATTCTGGGATTTCATTGACGAAGCGGGCTGCTGGGAGCAGTACAAGCGGCTAGTGGTATGGAGTGTCAAGGGCGGCGTTCACAATTTCGGCGAGCCACGCGCTCGTGGCTGAAGGCGGCTCCGGGCGGGTTCAGGTTTACAGCTTCCAGTGATTCCCAGGGAATGGTAAGCGGGGTTCTCGGAAATCATCCCGAAGCTCCCTGTTCCCACCTACGCGCGCCATGTTATCACACCCGGACACGGCTTGATGCCCGTTCCCAGACCCGTTCCCAGATCAGCCCAACTGCGCCGGCAGGTCCTGCATCGGCCCCATCCACTGCTTCTCGATATCGACGTCGGGGTGCAGGCGGTAGGTGCGGCGCACGTCCGCGACCTTCGTTCCCCGCACGTCGATCTTCTCCAGATCGTATTGACCCAGGCCGGCCTGGTAGCTATAGACCAGGGAGCCCACCCAATTCGGATCGATGCCCATGGCCTCGACGCCCACGCGATCCGCGGCGATGTAATCGGTGGAGGCGATGGCGATGCGGTGCGGCACCGGCGTTCCGGCGTGCGGCCCGTTGCCCTCCATGCCTTCGAACCCGTCGATCACCGCCGCGCCCCAGTTGGGTCTCAGCTTCTGGGCCGTCAGCATCATATTGACTTGCATCATGCGCATGCCGACGTGGAACTTGCGCTT
>JBEKPK010000280.1:0-7595 GCA_049520795.1 Bryobacteraceae bacterium | reverse complement strand
TAAACCTTTTTCGGCTTATACCCGCCGGCGGCGCGCAGGGCGGCGATGGCCCGCAGCGCCACGGCCACGTGGGTATCGTGCTTATCGGCGAGGTTGTGCAGGTAGACCACATCCGGGCGGGCCGCGCGGAAGATGCGGCTGAGATCTTCCACCAGCGGCGTCGCGGGCACAGTCTTCGTCTCGGAGCTTGAATAGCCTAGCTGAATCTGGCAGGCGTACTCTCCCACGAAGGCGGCTTTGCGCTGCTCCGCAATGCGCACCTGTTTCATGCGCTCGTCGGAGTAATCGGCGTAGATTCCGGCCCGCGGGCTGCCGGCGCCATCGGTGGCCACCACGCCGGTAAACCATCGGTCGGAGCGGCCGAAACACTCGGCCACGCCGTGGTAGGCCATGATTTCGATATCGTCCTGGTGGGCCGAAACGCACAGGTGCGTGGTGCGCGAAAGGGCGGCGGCGGGCTCTATGCCGTCGGGAATGAAGATGTCGGCGGCGGGCTGGTTAAATTGCATGGCGGTTTCTCACTTGTCTCAATGTACAGCCGTGCGTGGGCGAGGAAGAATGCCGGCACGAATGCCGTCATGGCAGGCCGGAGGCCCGCTCTACAATAGCAGGCAGGCTGGCGGCGGCGATGGCCTGCCCGTGACGCTTTTCCGTTTCTCCGGGGATGTGGAAGCGGACGCGCTCGGCCAACTCGGGAAATTCCTCGCGGAGTACGCTCGCAGCGAGCGACAGGATCAGGTCGCCCCCTTCGCCGGTCATTACGCGTCCCAGCGCCAGCAGGTTCCGAACCTCGTAGAAATCGGCGTAGTGGGCGATGGCATAGCCGAAATAAACGCCAATGGTCGCATAGATGCGGCGGGCGCGTTCGTCGCCCGCGGCCATGAGGCGCTGCGCGCGCTCCAGCCGTTCGGCGGGCGTCATGGCGGCGGGCAGGTGGATGCCGGCGGGTTCGAGCAGCCGCGCGACGGCCTGCTGGGAAAGATACTGCGCGCCCACGCCGAGGTCTCCGGACCACTCGTCGCGCGGCGCGTCTTCGTCCTCGCGGTAATCCACTGGAGCGAAAGCCAGCTCGTTCAGGCAGGTGGTGATGGCGCCCTGGGGCGTTACAAAACCGGCAGCCGTGCTGCTGCCCATGGCGACGCCCAGAACGGCGTTATCGCCTAGGGCCATGGAACCGGCCAGGGCGGTGACTTCGCCATCGTTGACCACTTCGAAGGGAATGCCGCCCCAGGCTTCGCGCAGATCGAAGAAAAGGCGTCGCACGCGCGTCTCGAAAAGATGGCGCGGCACGCCGCGGTACAGCGAGCCGACCCGCACCTCGTTGTTCACGTAGACCCCCGCCGCGCTGCCGCCGATGGCGTCGACACGGGGAAGATGCGCGGCGGCGCGCCGGAGCGAGTCCTCGATACCGTCGAAGTGATACCGCGGATCGGCCTGGGCGCCGGGATTCCAGGCCACCTCCTCGCTGAAAACCACCTCGCCATCGATCACGGCGGCGCATTTGCGATCGCTCGCGCCCAGATCGAAACCGATACGGCAGCCGTCCAGATGGCGGCCCAGCGGGGCGGAGATTTCCCGTTCCTGAGGGAAAGCGTCAAGCGAAACGCTTTCGAGAGCCATGGGGTGGCCGTAGACGCTCTCGCCCATGAAGTGGAAGTCGAAGGCGCGGGCGCCCTGGAGGGAGTAGAGGCCGCGAAGATAAGCGGCGATGCGCGGATCGCCGGCGATGGCGATCCGGTATCCGCCCTTTTGCCAGAGCAGGAATTTCAACAGGCGCTCGGCGTAGCGATGGTTCAAGGCTATGTTGGGGCCTTCGTGGGGCAGCGCAGGGGCATGAAAGACGGAAACCGAGCCGTCGCCGCGCGCGAGCGCGAACGCGAGCGGCTGGCCGACGCTCTCGGCCACCGCGGCGCGGTAAGCCCGGTTCCACAGCGAGGCTGGGACGAACCCGGGATCGAGAGCCGGACGGAATTTCGGGGATACGCGAATGGAAGCGGGCATGGCCGGCCGGAACCCCGATTGTATCGTGAGGTGGTTGGGCGCGGGCTTGATGATGGGGGTTCACAGATCACTGACCCGCCCGCGCCGGAAATGTGAGCTTTCATACATTAGACCGGGTATCGGCCCCTGAGCCGGCGCCCCTTGCGCGAGATATACTAGTCAGACATCGAGTGAGGCGCCAGCTCGCCTCACCCTCGGAGGAAAAAACGTGAAAGTTCCCGTTCAGCTATGCCTTTTGTTCGCCACGCTTGCGCTCGCGGTCGTCCCCGCCGTCGCGCAGCCGACCGTTGGGGGGATACTCAACAACTACAGTTACACCCTGCCCGGCTTGCCGAATTACGGCATCGCCCAGGGTTCCATCTTCGCGCTGTACGGAAGCAATATGTCGGGGAGTTCCACGGGGCTGCAAAATGCCCCCTTGCAAACGACCCTGGTTGGGAGCACCCTCAATGTGACGGTAGGGAGCGCTACGACGCATCCGTACCTGTACTATGTGACGCCCACGCAGATCGCCGGCATCCTGCCGTCCAATACGCCGGCGGGAGCGGGGACCATCACGGTTACCTACAACAATCAGACCAGCGCGCCATTGGCGATTCAGGTGGTGGCGAGCGGCTTCGGCATGTTGAGCTTGAACAACCTGGGGTCCGGGCCGGCGGCGGCGGAGAACGCGAATGTGAATTACTCGCTGCTGAGCTCCACCAACGCCGCCAATCCCGGCGACTACATCGTTCTCTGGGGTTCCGGCCTGGGGCCGGTGTCGGGCAGCGAAAACACTTTCCCGCAACCGCAGACTAATATGACGAGTCTGCCGATTGAGGTGGATATCGGCGGCGTCAGCGCCTCGGTCGACTATCGCGGCCGCTCCCAATACCCGGGCCTCGATGAGGTCATCGTGATCGTGCCCGGGGGCGTGACGGGCTGTCAGGTTTCGGTGGCGGTTATCGCCGGCAGCCCGAGCGTGGTCAGCAACTACGGCACGATCCCGGTGGCGCCGTCCGGGACGCGGACCTGCACCGACCCGACCACCTCCATTCTTACCGCGAGCGAACTCCAGACCCTGGCGGGCAAGTCGACGGTCAGTTATGGATTCATCGGCATAGGCAAGACCACCAGCACGACGCAGTCGATCACGGTGAGCGGGGTCACCATACCCGGCAGCACGACGGTGTCCGATTCCGCCTCGGCCGCGTTTGTCCGTTACACCTCGGCGCAGTTCTTGTCCCTCTCGCAATCCACCACCTCGGTAGGCAGTTGCACGCTGTACACCTATACGTTAGCCAACGCGGGGACTCTCCCCAACTCGCTGCCGACCTACCTCAACGCCGGCTCGGCGGTCAATGTCACCGGCCCGTTGGGGAACCAGGCCCTGACCTTGCAGAGCGGTCTCTACTACAACCCCGCGTCGCCCAGTTTCATCCCCACCTCGGGCGGCACTTTCAGTTTCAATAACGGCAGCGGCGGCCCGGATGTGGGCGCGTTCACCACCAGCCTAACGGTGGCCGCTCCGCTCACCTGGACCAATTCGAGCGGCATCACCACCGTGACCCGCTCCAAGGGTGTGACCGTCAACTGGACGGGAGGCAATTCGAACACCTACGTGGAGATTTCCGGAAGTGCGTTTTCGGGGTCTAGCAGCACTTCGGTGGGCGGATACTTCTACTGCACGGCGCCGGTGAGCGCGGGAACGTTTACCGTTCCGGCCTCCGTGCTGCTCTCGCTGCCGGCGACGGGAACGGTGAGCGGGATCCCCATACCGGGCACGCTATCCGTCAGCAACTACACCAACCCGGCGCAGTTTACGGCCTCCGGTCTCGACTTCGCGTTTCTCCAGTTCTACAACAGCAACTCGATTCAAGCGGCGTACCAGTAACGCCATCGGCGCGGCGGCGCGTCCATCGAACCGGTGGACGCGCCGCCGCGAAACAGTTGACAGACAAAAGCGTCTGTCCCACCCTGCCGTCGAAGGGCTTCCATACTTGTGGGGCAGGCGCTTTCGCCTGCCAACCTTTTCTCCCTCGAAAATCCCCGTTCACCGTGCGGCTGCGTACGTGGCGCAGACACTCCTGTCTGCCGCGTCCCGACTCCTCGGGACGCTGGGTCTTTCATCCTCCGTATGCGCGCCGCGTACAGTCGCGGCTCCACGTCGCGCCTTCCCTCCCGATTGCGCCGAAGCGCAACTTCTGGTATTCCAAGACAGGGGCCCGCGATGGGCCGCCATTTTCCGCGATGTGAGGAGGGATAGGTATGACTTCGAGACGAGCCTTCCTGGTGGGTTCCGGATTAACCGCCGCTATGTCGCGCTCCGCCGTGGGCGCGAATGACAAGATTCGCATGGGCGTGCTCGGTTTTGGGCAGCGCGGCAGCCACATGGCGCCACTTTTCGCCGGCTTCCCGGATTGCGAAATGGTGGCCGTGTGCGATGTTTTCAAACCAAACCGCGACAAAGCCGCCGCGGCTTTTGAGAAAACCGCCAGCAAGCCCGAGACCTATGTCGATTACCGCCGCGTACTGGAGCGTAAGGACATCGACGCGGTGCTGATTTCCGCCCCCGACCACTGGCACGCCCAGATGCTGGCGGAGGCGTGCGACGCCGGAAAAGACGCCTACTGCGAAAAGCCGCTGTCCAACAGCATCGAGGCGGCCCAGAAAGCCGTGGAGGCCGTCAACAAGTCCAAACGCATCGTGCAGATGGGCCTTCAACAGCGCAGTTGGGACCACTTCCAGATGTGCTGCAAATGGGTGCAGGACAGGAAATTCGGAAACATCTACCACGCCGAGCTGCACTGGCAGGGGCATTACTCGCGGCCTCCCGAGCAGCCCACCGACCCGCCGGCGGACCTGGACTGGGAGCTGTTCCAAGGTCCGGCGCCGCGCAAGCCCTACACCCCCTTCCGCCAGCGAATGTGGCGCGGCTTCTACGATTACGGCGGCGGAATCATCACCGACCAGGGCGTGCATATAGCCGACCTGGTGCACTGGTATCTGGGCGCGCTCACACCCCTGACGGTCAGCGCTTCCGCGCAATGGGTGCGGGTGAACCCGCCCAATCCGGAACAGCCGCCCGACACCTACGCCATCACCTGGAAGTACGACAAGTTCCTGATGAGCTATGCCAACACCTACATGCCGCGCGTCGAGTTCACCAACGACCACGGCGTGTTCTTCTACGGCACTACCGGGGCGCTGCACGTGAACCGCACCAGCTACGAAGCGAGGCCTCTGCCGGGAGGCGGGGGGCGTGGACAGCAGGCAGGTCCGCCGTTCGAGCCGGTCTTGCAGTCTTTCCGTTACAACGACGCATCGGACGGGATTCACGAGCGTAACTTCCTGGATTGCGTGAAGTCGCGCCAGAAGCCCCTGACGGATGTGGAGACGGGCTTCACCTCCACCCTGCCCATGCTGCTCGGCGTGCTGGCTGTTCGCACGGGCAAGATGTATGCGTGGAACGGAAAAGCGGCCGTAGCCGTGTAGCCCGTTACCGGCATCGCTCCGCCATGGCGCGAGGCGTCGCGGCGAAGACTTTGGCGCGGTTTCTTGCGGCGCGCTACCGGATATGATCGCCTGCACGCGTTGCGGCGCCGCATCGTCATAGAATAAGAGCGATAAAGGACGAGCATGTCTTACGCACGAAGGACCAACCGCCGCCGGGGCTTCTCCCTCATCGAACTGCTGATCGTGATTGCCATCATTCTGATCATCATTACGATGGCGGTGCCGCAGTACAACAAGGTGCAGATGTACACCCGCGAAACCGCGGCCATCAAGGCGGTGCAGACCGTTAGGGATATGCAGGTCCAGTATCAGTCGCAGTACGGGCGGTTCGCCAAGTCGCTGACCGAACTGGGACCAGCGCCGGGCGGCGGCGCATCCAGCCCCGCCAGCGCCGGATTGATTGGCAGCGATCTCGCCTTGGGAGAAAAGGGTGGTTACAGGTTCGCCGTGACCGGCGACGGGAACAATTATGCGGTGACCGCGACGCCGATCACGTATGGGACGAGCGGCAGCCGGTCCTTCTACATGGACCAGAACATGGTCATGAGGGAGCACTACGGACCGGAGCCCGCCACGCCCAACGACAAGGAACTGGGCCAAGCTCAGAAGTAGACCCGCTGGGCTTTAGCCTGCGCGAAGGCGCGCAAATCCTTCTCACGCTCCCGAACAGACGGGGGCTAAAGCCCTTTGAGTGTGCGCGGCTTGCGGCACGGCTGAAGCCGTACCCTGATACAAGGCTTCCAACTTCGGGATTCAGGTCAAAAAGCCTGGGCGGAGTGAATCCCCTCCGATTCGAGAGCCACCGCCATCCTTTTCAGCGCGGTCTTGTGAATCTGGGAAACGCGGCTCTCGTTCACCCCCAGCACGTCTCCAATCTCTTTCATGGTCAGCTCGTTGGTGTAGTACAGGAATACGACCTTCTGGTAGCGCACGGGCAGAGTTTCAATGGCCTTGGCCAGGGTTTTTCGCAACTGCTGGCGCTCGCACATGAGGTCCGGCCGCAGGTCCGGAGTGGCCGGGAATTCCTCGGCGCGGTCGCGATCCTGATCGGAGGGGCGCGGGCCGCACAGCGGCGCCAACCCGGCGGTGCGCAACTCCATCGACATGGTCCGCCAGCGCTCCACGGAAACTCCCATGCCGCGCGCCACCTCGGCCTCGCCCGGCGGCCGCCCGAGTTCCGCGGAAAGATCCCGGGTCAAGGCGTCCACCTGTTTCTGGCGTTTGCGGAGGTCGCGGGATGCCCAGTCCAGTTGTCGCAGGCTGTCGAGGATGGAGCCCTTGATGCGATGTTTCGCATAGCTCTGGAAGGCCACGTTTTTGGCGCTGTCGAACTTTTCAACTGCATCGATCAGCCCCAGCACGCCCGCATGGATCAGGTCCTCGATGTCGACATGGACCGGGAGGTTCTCGTGTACGCGAATGGCGATCGCTTTGGCCAGCGAAAGATTCTCGAGCACGATTCGGTCACGTGTTTCCCGCCAGTTTCCCGCTCGCCGGCGGACAGATACACTTCGAGCCTGCATCGCTTTCTTCCTCTTCTCGTCGGGACTCCCGGATCGGAATGCCCCGGACGATGGGAAGAAATGCAACCTTCGGGCCACTTAGTTTCACAGGCATAAACACCCTATTTTCAGAAAGATGACCGCAGGTGAGGCGTGCCAAAACGGAACACGTTTCAGAATGGAACGCGGGAGCGTTCCAAGGGACAGGGACGTACTACCAGCCGGCCTTATAAGCGATAAGCGTCTTGGCCGCCAGTCCGCCCAGGAAGATCCATACCGCGATCCGGAACACGCCGTCGAGGGTGAACGACGCCAGCAGCGCCAGGACGGCATAGGTCCCCATGGCCCAATAGAGGCGGGTGGTCATGAACCCCCATTTTCACACGGTCCGCGGCGGGGGCGTCGGGCTCTATGCGGCGCGTCCTCGGAGTTGGCTTGAGTAGAAAAAGGGAATGCGCCAGCCGATAAGAATGGCAGGGCAACAATCGCGATGGCGACCGCCGGTTACGACGGTCCCCATCCGAGGAGCAGGCGATGGAACTATCGAGCCAAGAGGTGATTCGTGCGCTGATGCGAGGAAGCGGAATGGCCGTCCGG
>JBEKPK010000279.1:0-7645 GCA_049520795.1 Bryobacteraceae bacterium | reverse complement strand
CACCCGCGCAGCCACGTGGGACCTGACCGTGAGCGGCGACAAGATCTCCGGCGCGCAGAAGAGCGGAGAGACCGAGACCGCCAAGATCGAGGGCCTGCGCGCTCCCGCGCTGAAGCGCGCGGCCCCGGCCGGGTGGACCGCCCCGGAGCCGCTTTTCAACGGAAAAGACCTGACTGGGTGGGAGCCCACCGGCGCCAACAACAAGTGGGTGGCCGAGAATGGCGAACTGGTGAACGCGGAGCGGGGCGCCAACCTGAAAACTACGCGTAAGTTCGACGATTTCAAGCTACACATCGAACTGCAATGCACCGAAGACCATTGCAACAGCGGCATTTACCTGCGCGGCCGTTACGAGATCCAGGTCGGCACCGAGGGTGGGACCCAGCCCAGCCACGAACAGGGCGCGGTGTACGGGATGATCGCTCCGTCGGTCGCGTTGCCCCTGGGGATCGGCCAGTGGCAGGTGTTCGATATCACCTTCGTAGGCCGCAATGCCACCGTGATTCAGAATGGGACGAAGATCCTCGATAACGTGGAGATCCCCGGAATTACGGGCGGCGCGCTGGACGCCGACGAAGGCGAGCCCGGCCCGATCTACCTACAGGGCGATCACGGCCCGGTGAAGTACCGCAATATGGCGATTTCCGTGCCCAAGCCGTAGGGAACGCCCCGCCCGATGGGTGGGGACAATCCAGACGGAGGCGGTCATACTACGCCTGAGTGGCCACCGCCAGCCGCCGCTGCCTGAGCCAGCGCAGCCGGCCCTGATACTCCTGGTAAAGCGTGCCGAAGCCGGCCCACCAGTACCCCAGCACGAATAACAGCAGGAACGGCGCGGCGAAATAGTTGTACGTCTGGAAGGCGAAAACAATCATCCCCACGAAATAGCCGCCCATCAGGATTTCGGCGTATGGCAGCCAGCCGCTGCTCCGGCGGTATTTCTTGATTTCCAGATTGACCTGTCTCTCGCCGATGGCGAACTTGGGCGTGCGGGCGAACGCGGTCTGAATCCCGAACATCGCCTCCAGCACCGCGCGCGTGTTGATGATGGTGAGCCCCACGCCCACCGCGATGAGCATGGGAAGCATCAGCACGGAGCGCTTCCAGTTCTTGGGGTACAACTCGCGCTGCGCGATCACGTAGAACAGCGATATCGACCAGAACGCCGCGATGATCAGCGGCAGGTCGAGGAACACCATCTGCCACACGCCCATGTAGAACCGCACAATCATCACCGGCAGCATGAGCGCCGAAATCACGATCATCAGCGGGTATGAGAAATTCGGCGTGAGGTGCAGGAACGCCTCTATTTTCACGCGCGCCGGAATGTCGGCCTTCATAATTCGCGGCAGCAGTTTTCTGGCCACCTGCGTCAGGCCCTTCGCCCAGCGCGACTGCTGCACCTGGAAGCCGTGCATCTCAACGGGCAGTTCCGAGGGGCAATCCAGGCCCGGGAGGTACACGAACCGCCAGCCCTTGAGCTGGGCGCGGTAGCTCAGGTCGGAATCCTCCGTGAGGGTGTCGTGCTGCCAGCCGCCGGCGTCCGCGATCATCTTCTTGCGCAGAATGCCCGCCGTCCCGTTGAAGTTGAAGAAATAGCCCGCGCGCGATCGCGCCCCGTGCTCGAGGATGAAATGGCCGTCGAGCAGCATCGCCTCCACCTCTGTCAGGAAGTTATAGTCCCGGTTGAGATAGCTCCAGCGCGTTTGCACCACCCCCACCACGGGGTCGGCGAAGAAGTGAATGGTGCGCGACAGAAAATCGGACGGCGGGCAGAAATCGGCGTCGAAGATGGCCACGAACTCGCCGGTGGCAGTCTCCAGCCCCTCCTGGAGGGCCCCAGCCTTGAAGCCGTGCCGGTGCGTCCGGTGGTGGTATTCAATCGGGTAGCCGAGCGCCCGGTAACGTTCCACCAGCGCTTCGGCGAACGGCCCCGTATCGTCCGTCGAATCGTCCAACACCTGGATTTGCAGCAGCTCTTTGGGGTATTCGATCTTGAGCACTTCCTCGATCAGCCGCTCCACCACGTAGCGTTCGTTATAAAGAGGAAGCTGTATCGTCACCCGCGGCAGTTGCTCGAAACGCTTGGGAGGCCCGGTGGTGGCGTTCTTCCGGTGCTTAAAGTACGTGCGGATCACGTCGTAGCGGTGCAGCCCGTAGATGGAAAGGATTCCGAGGATCGTAAAGTAGGGGATCAGCAGGGCCCAGTCGAACCACGCCAGCTTGTGTATACCGGTGAAGGTGTCGTCGAACAGCCCCTGCACGAAGCGGTCGGTGGCCGAACGGAATAGAAAGAGCGCCAGAGGCATGCTCAGCATATATAGGTCCCCGCGAAGCAACCCGCCCCGGACTCAGGGAGGAACCGATAACCGGCAAATTCATGGTAACAAATCTCATCCACGTCGGGATCAACCGTAGAGCGGGCTTCCAGCCTGCCATGCCGGCATCCTTCCTACCGCAGCCCTTGGAGGAAGTAGTTCAGCCGTTTCTCCCGGCCGATGGTGGTGCTCTCGCCATGGCCGGGAATCACTACCGTATCCTCCGGCAGCGGCAGCAGTTTGTCGTGAATCGAGCGCAGGATCTGGCGCCCGTCGCCGCCCGGCAGATCGGTGCGGCCGATGCTGTCGCGGAACAGCGTGTCGCCGGCGATGAGCTTCCCCTCTTGGGGCAGCCACAGGCTGATGCTGCCGGGCGTGTGCCCGGGAGTGTGCAGAACGTGAAACTCGGTCGAGCCCACCACCAGGCGGTCGCCATCCTTCGCGGGCGAATCGATGGTCACCGGTTGGGGTGTCGCCATTCCCAGCCACGCGGCCTGTTCCCCCAGCATGGCCTGCAGTTCGTCGTCGTCCGGGTTCATGTAGACCGGCGCTCCAGTGGCCTGTTTGAGCTTCTGCGCGCCGCCGATATGGTCTATATGAGCGTGCGTGATCACGATGGCTTTCACGGTCAGGCCGTGCTCGGCGACGATCGCGAGCACGCGGCCGATCTCGTCGCCGGGATCCACCACCAGCGCCTCCCGTGTCCGCTCGTCTCCGAAAACCGAGCAATTGCACTGGAACGCTCCCACCGGAAGGATCTCATGGATCATGAACCGATTGTATACTCAACCATATGCCAGAACTTTTCGGCGTGCTCATGCAATGGCTGCACATTTCCTCCGCGGCGGTTTTGGTGGGCGGCCTGATTTACGCCCGCCTGGCCATGACGCCGGCGTCGGAGGCGCTCGCCCCGGAAGGACGCGACGCGCTCGGCGAAAGGGCCGCGGCGGCCTTCCGCCCCCTGGCCTTCGCGGCCATCGCCGGCCTGCTTATCTCCGGTTTCTATAACGTGATCAGTACTCCCGGCCACTCCCTGCGGTATCACGCCTGGCTGGGGCTGAAGCTGTTGCTGGCGGCCCACGCGTTCGCCATCGTCATTCTCATCGTCCATCCGAAGCGCCAGCGCCGGCCGCGCCTGATGATGAGCGCGTGCGTCTCCGGACTGATTGTGATTTTCATTGCGGCTTACCTGAAACACATCTTCTAGACTGGGATCATGCAAGAGGGCTATGCCGCGCTGCGCCGCGGCGCCGCGTGGATGGACCTGAAGGCGCGGGGCCGCATTCTGGCGCGCGGGCGCGACCGGGCGCGCCTGCTCCACAACGTCACCACGAACGAAGTCAAGAAGATGGCGCCGGGCGAGGGCTGCTATGCGTTCCTGCTCAGTCCCCAGGGACGCATACAGGCGGACCTGCTGCTGTTCTGCTTCGAAGATCGCTTCCTGATCGGCGTCGAGCCCGAGCTGCGCGAGAAGGCGGTCCGGCATATCCGCCGCTACATCATCGCGGACCAGGTGGAGCTGGAGGACATCAGCCCGCGTACCGCCGAGATCGGCATCGAAGGTCCCGGCGCCGCGGCGGCGCTGGCCGCGCTAGGCGCTCCGGCGCCGGACCGCGACTATTCCCACCTCGCCTGGAATGACAGTACCATCGCCCGCGCCAGCCTCACCGGGCAACCCGGTTTTCGCATTTTCTGCCCGGAGGACGCGGCTGGCGATCTCATCCGGGCGTTGGAATCGGCCGGAGCGACCCCGGCCACCGCCGAGGACGCTCGCGTGGTGCGCATCGAGAACGGCAAGCCCCGCTACGGTGATGACATCCGCGATACCACCCTGCCGCAGGAAACCCGGCAGATGCACGCCGTAAGCTTCACCAAGGGCTGCTACATCGGCCAGGAAATCGTGGAGCGTATCCGCGCGCGCGGCCATGTGAACCGCGCCCTCGAGCGCATCGAGCTCGAAGGCGCCGATCCGCCGCCCGCGGGCACAGTGATCGAAGCCGGCGGAAAGCAGGCCGAGATCACATCGTCGGCCTATTCGCCCGACGCGGGCAAGGTGGTGGCGCTGGCGTACGTACGGGAGTAGCGTGCTTGTGGATGCGCGCGCTCAGGTTCCGGCGGTTTCTCCGGTCATCGTGATAAGCTGAAATCGGGATGAGAACATTTTCCACTTCGTTGATGGTGCTGCTGGTGGTGGCGGCTCTCTTCTTTGGAAATTGCTTCTCCTGCCCGCAAATGCTGCTGGCCGGGCAGTCGCAACGGCCGTCGCATAACTGCTGCCCCAGGCCGCAACCGGTCTCCGCCGGCTGCCAGGCCCAGGGCCTGCGGCATTTCGTCAAGGCCGCCGATAGCGGCGCGCAACCGCTCGTCGTTCCCGTAGCCGCCGGGCTCGCCGAGGTCCCCGCCCCGATCGTTCTTCCCGGCGCTACTTTCATCGTTCCGGCCCCCGCCGAGCACGCCCCGCCCGGCACTCTCCCGCTCCGCGTCTAGACCTTTCCTCTGACCCAGTGGCGCGCGCCCTCGTGTGTGCGTATGTCCCTCCGCGCCCGGCGCCGCCGGCGCGCGCGATTCAGGTGAAAGGAAACGACTCTGAAACACTGCCTTTATCTTTTGATTATTCCCGCGCTGGCGGCTGCGCAGCCCCTGCCTGCGCTTATAGACGAAGCCCTGCGCAACAACCGCGAGATCCTCGCCGCCCAGAAGAAATACGAAGCCGCCCGCCAGCGCCCCGCGCAGGCCAGTTCCCTGCCCGAGCCCACCGTCTCGCTCGGCTACGCCTCCAGCGGCGCTCCCTACCCCGGAGCCGGCATCGGCAGCGTGCCCACCGCCAACGCCGGCGTCATGGTCTCGCAGGAAGTGCCCTTTCCGGGTAAACAAAAACTGCGCGGTGAGATCGCCGCCAAGGAAGCCGATGTGGAATTCCAGCAGTATCTCTCCGTCCGCCTGAGCGTCGTCTCCCGTCTCAAGCAGACCTACCACGAACTGCATCACTCCATCTTCGCCATCGCCTTCACCAGGCGCTACCAGGAGCTTCTCGACTCCATCCTGCGCATCTCCGAAGCCCGTTACGCCGCTGGCCGCGCCGCCCAGCAGGACATCTTCAAAGCCCAAACGCAGTTCTCCATCTTCGAGGCGCAACTGCTCCGCTACCAGCAGGAGCAAACGAGCAAGGAGATCGAGATCGACGCGCTGCTCAACCGTCCGCTCGACAGGCCCATCGACGTCCCCGCCGACATGGCCGCGGGCGTCATGCCCGCTACGCTGGACGAGCTGCTGGCCCACGCCCGCGCCGCTCCCGCCTTGGCCGGGTCGCAGCAGACCATTGAGCGCGCCGAGCTCGCCGCCAACCTCGCCCGTAGAGACTACTACCCCGACTACACCCTCTCGGGCGGCTATTTCAACCAGGGGGCCATGCCCCCCATGTGGCAGTTTCGGGTCGATTTCAAGCTTCCCGCGTACTTCTGGCGCAACCAGCGGGCCGCCGTCAACGAGCGGGAATCGAGCGCGGCGGAAGCCCGCCACGACTATGAGGCGGCCAGCGTCGCGGTGCAATCGCGCATCCGCGACCAATACGCCGTCGCCACTACCTCCCGCCGCCTGGCGGACCTCTACGAAAAGTCCGTCATACCCGAAGCCCGGCTGGCGCTCGAATCGTCCCTGGCCGGGTATCAAACGGGGGCCGTCGATTTCGTGACGGTCTTCTCGAACTTCATGAACGTCGTGGACAACGAGCTCATGTACCACGAAGAAATCATGCGGTCCGACGTGGCGCTGGCGCGCCTGGAAGAACTCACTGGAATGGAGACCAACCCGTGAAGAGATTCGCCGTCGTTTTCCTGATTGCCGCCGCTTTCGCCGGCGGATACGTTTACGCACGCTGGTTCGGCAAGACCGCCCCGGCCGGCGCGCCGGCGCGGAAGATCCTGTATTGGGTGGATCCCATGCACCCGCAATACAAATCCGACAAGCCGGGCATTGCGCCCGATTGCGGCATGAAGCTGGAGCCGGTCTACGCCGAAGCCGCGCCGGCTGCCGCCCCCGAAGCGCTTCCGCCCGGCGCCGTGCGGATCGCGCCGGAAAAGCAGCAGCTCATCGGCGTGGCCTTTGGCGCCGCCCAATACGAAACCGTCACCGACACCCTCCGCGCCGCGGCCCGCGTGACGCTCGACGAAACGCGCATTTCGAAAGTCCAGAGCCGCCTGGAGGGTTGGATCGACAAAGTCTTCGCCGATTTCACCGGCCGGCAGGTCCGCCAGGGCGAACCCCTGCTCACCATCTACAGTCCCGAAGCGCTGGCCACCCAGCAGGAGTACCTGCTGGCCCTCCGCGCGCAGGGCGCCATGAGCGGCAACCCGGTGCACGAAATGACCGAAAGCACCGCCAACCTGGTGGCAGCGGCGCGAAAGCGCCTCGATCTTTTCGACATCGGCGCCCGCCAGCTCGACGAAATCGCGCGCACCGGCCAGCCCGTCGAGAACCTTACCATCGAAGCGCCCTTCTCCGGCTTCATCATGGAGCGCAATGCCTATCCCAAGCAACACGTAACTCCCGAAACCGTGCTCTATACGGTGGCCGATCTCTCGACGGTCTGGGTGGTCGCCGACGTGTACGAATACGAATCCGCGGCCGTGCGCCTCGATCAGCCGGCCACCTTGACGCTGCCGTCCGCGCCCGGCCGCGTGTTTCGCGGCCGCGTCAGCTACATTCTGCCCCAGGTGGACCCGGCCACGCGCACGCTCAAAGTGCGGCTGGCGTTCAGCAACCCCGGCTTCGCGCTCAAGCCCGACATGTACGGCGAGGTGCAGTTCCAAACCGGAGGGGCGCGGCGGATGGTTGTCCCGCAATCGGCGGTGCTCAATTCCGGCGACCGCCAGGTGGTCTTTCTCGATCGCGGCGCCGGCGTCTTCGAGCCTCGCGAGGTCAAGATCGGCGTCCAGTCGGGCGACCGTATTGAAATCCTCAGCGGTCTCCAGCCCGGCGAGCGCATCGTGACTTCCGGCAACTTCCTCATCGATTCCGAAAGCCAGCTCAAAGCGGCGGCGGGCGATGCCGGGAACGCGCCCAAGGGAAGACAGCAAGAGTCCGGCGCCAAGGGAATGCCGGACATGCCGGGGATGGAAGAGGAGGAATAATGATCGGCCGCATCATTGAAATCTCCGCGCGCAACCGGCTGCTGGTCTTGCTGCTTGTTTCGGCGGCGGCGCTGGCCGGCTGGTGGTCGATGGGCGCCATTCCGCTCGACGCCATCCCCGACCTGAGCGACACCCAGGTGATTGTCTACTCGCGCTGGGACCGCAGCCCCGATATCATGGAGGACCAGGTCACCTACC
>JBEKPK010000278.1:0-7667 GCA_049520795.1 Bryobacteraceae bacterium | reverse complement strand
CGCCAACTGCAAATCCAGGTTCTCCCCGAACGCCTGGCCGCGTTCGATCTCTCGATCACCGATGTGCTGGAGGCCGCGCGCGCCTCGACGGGGGTCCGCGGAGCGGGGTTCGTGGAGAGCGCTACCCAGCGCATCGTGCTTCAGACTCAGGGGCAGGCTCTCACCGCCGCCGAGCTTGGCGAAGCGACCCTGGGGCGCCACGACGGCGTCACGGTCCGCATGAAGGACGTCGCCCGGGTCGCCGACGGAGCCGAACCGAAAGTAGGGGACGCAGCTATTGACGGTCAGCCGGGCGTGATGATCGAGATTTCGAGTCAGTATGGCGCTAATACCTTGGACGTAACCGCCGCGCTGGAAGAAGCGCTTGCCGAAATGAGACCGGTGATCGCCGCGCAGGGCATGACGCTGCACGACCATATCTTCCGCCCGGCCGACTTCATCCGGACTTCCATCCGAAACATCAACCGCTCTCTGATCCTGGGCGCCGTCCTGGTGGCCGCCGTCTTGTTCGTTTTCCTGTTCAACATCCGCACCGCCTTCATCTCGCTCACGGCCATTCCTCTGTCTCTGCTGCTGGCGATCGCCGGTTTGCAGTGGCTTGGCATCACTCTGAACACGCTGACCCTGGGCGGCCTGGCGATCGCCATCGGCGAAGTGGTGGATGACGCCGTCATCGACGTCGAGAACATCCTCCGGCGCCTCAGGGAGAACCGCCGTCTGGGAAATCCTCAACCGGCGTTTCGCGTGGTTCTGGATGCTTCGCTCGAGGTGCGCGGCGCGGTTGTCTACGCGACGTTTGTCGTGGCCCTGGTGTTTCTGCCGGTGCTGACCATGGGCGGAGTGCAGGGGCGTTTGTTCGCGCCGCTCGCGCTGGCCTACATCTTCTCGATCCTGGCGTCGCTGCTGGTGGCTCTCACGCTGACGCCGGCGCTGTCCGCGGTCCTGCTGCCGCCCCTGGCCGGCCGATCCGAAGAAACCCGCGTGATCGCGGCCGTGAAAGAGCGCTACCGCCGCTTCATGCGCCGCGTCATGGAAAGGCCCGCGCCGCTCCTCGCCGCGGCCGGAGCGCTTTGCCTGGCGGCGTTCGCCGCCGTGCCTTTCTTCGGCGGCCAGTTTCTGCCGGATCTGAAGGAGGGCCACTTCATCATTCACATGTCCGCCGTACCGGGCACGTCCCTTCGCGAAACCATGCGCCTCGGCAACGCGCTCACCCGGGAACTCAAGAAGGAGCCTTTCGTCGGCGCGGTGGCGCAGCAAATCGGCCGCGCCGAGCAGGCGGACGACACGTGGGGTGTGAACTACGAAGAAATGCATGTGGATCTGAAGCCCCTCGGAGGCAAGGACGCGGAGGCCGCGGAATCGGAGATTCGCAAGACTATCGCCAACTTTCCCGGCGTCTACTTCGCGGTTCGGAGATTCCTGGGCGAAAGAATCGAAGAGACCATTTCCGGCGTCACGGCGGAGGTGGTGATCAAGATCTTCGGCGACGACCTCGATCTTCTCGACCGGAAATCCAGTGAGGTGGCGCAGGTGGTAGCCGGCATTCGCGGCGCGGCCGATGTCCAGGTGGAATCGCCGCCCGGCGCCCCGCGCATCGTAGTGCGGCTACGGCCCGAACGCCTGACGCAATTCGGTTTTCGCCCGGTTGACATCATGGAGGCGGTAGGCGCCGCTTACCAGGGGAGTCCCGTCGCGCAGACTTACGAGGCCGGGAGGGTCTTCGATGTCGCGGTGATTCTGGACGAGCGCGTCCGCCAGGATCCCGAGGCGGTGGGCGGGCTGATGCTGGCCAACCAGGACGGGTTGCGCGTGCCGTTGCGCCAGTTGGCGGACGTATTCGAAGACACGGGCCGCGCCGAGATTCTGCACGACGGCGCGCGCCGCCGCCAGGCGGTTACGTGCGATGTCCGCGGCCGCGATTTGACATCCTTCGTGGAGGAGGTCCAGCGCGCTCTCGAAAACAAGGTCGCCTTTCCCGCCGGGACCTACGCGGCCGTGGGCGGCGCTTCGGCCGCGCGCGCCCAGGCCCGGCGCGATATCCTGGCGCATTCGCTGGCCGCGGCCGCCGGCATTCTCCTGCTGCTGTCGATCGTATTCCGGAACACGCGCAACCTCCTCCTGGTGCTGGCGAATCTTCCATTCGCCCTGGTCGGCGGCGTGCTGGCTGTGTTCGCCACGGGCGGCATGGTGACCGTCGGGGCAATGGTGGGATTCGTGACGCTCTTCGGCATCACCATGCGCAATTCCATGATGATGATCTCCCATTTCGAGCGCCTCGTCGAACAAGAGGGCATGACCTGGGGAGTGGAAGCCGCGCTGCGCGGCGCGTCGGAACGCCTGGTCCCCATCCTCATGACCGCCATCGTTACCGCGCTCGGCCTGCTGCCCTTGGCAATCGGGAGTGGTGAAGCCGGCCGCGAGATTGAAGGCCCCATGGCCGTTGTCATCTTGGGAGGGCTCGCGACGTCCACGGCCTTGAACCTGCTGCTACTCCCCACTCTCGCCTTACGCCACGGACGGTTCGAACCAGCCCGAGAGGAATGAAGAAATCCCATCGACGCCGTTGCTGCGCCGCGTGGACCAATTCAGGCGCCATCTGTCCTGTGGCTGCCCTGGGCCGATCGGGAGTCGATTTTGAGCTGGCCTGTCAGGCAGGCTGCTGATTTCAGGATCTCAGTGGGTTGCTTTGGGGGGCTGTCCGGTCCCACCGTTCCACGCCGAAGCGCGGGCAAAATCCTGGAAGTATTCGGGGTGGGTGGCCGAAATGTATCCTTTCGAGGGCGCTCGGCATCAAGAGATTGGACTCCACGGCTGGTCGAGGAGGCGCGGGCCTTCGGGCTCGAGTTCAGACCCCTTTTCCCGGTTCCCGCATCCCGCGCGACGGCGTCGGAGGTCGGAGGGATTCGATGAGATTACTCGCCATCGGGCTGGCCGCGGCGGCGCTCTGCGCGGCGCAGGAAGCGACCAGGGTCTTCATGAGCCGCTGCATGAGCTGCCACTCGCCCAACAGCGGCGCGCACGCCCCCATGGCGGAAACGCTGGCCGAGATGCCGTGGCAGGACATTCTGAAAGCGCTCGAAAGCGGCTCCATGAAAGTGCAGGGCGATGCGCTCACGGCCGAGGAGCGGGTGGCCGTAGCGCGCTACCTGGGCAAGTCCGGCCCATCGGTGGTTCCTGAGATGAGCGGGTTCTGCGCCGCGGCGGCAAAACCGGCGGCTTCGAAATCCTCATGGAACGGCTGGAGCCCGGACGATCGTAACACCCGTTTCCAGCCGGCGGGCGCGGCGGGACTGGACGCCGCCCAGGTTTCCTCGCTGAACCTCAAGTGGGCCTTCGGTTTTCCGAGCGGCACGACGGCTTTCGGGCAGCCTAGCATTGTCGACGGCCGCGTGATCACCGGCAGCAACGACGGCACGGTGTACGCGCTGGACGCGCACACGGGCTGCATCTATTGGAGATACCAGGCGAAGGCTTTGGTGCGCGCGGCGGTGGTGGTTGGTCCGGGTTCGCGCGCTTATTTCGGCGATTTGGAATCTAACGTCTACGCTGTGGACGTGAATACGGGTAAGCTGATCTGGCGGAAGAAGGTGGATGACCAGCCCTTCACGCGAATCACGGGTACGCCGAAGCTGTATGACGGCAGGTTGTACGTGCCTATCGCCTCGCAGGAGGAAAACGCCGGCTCGAACCCGCAATACGCCTGTTGCAAGTTCCGAGGCAACGTCATGGCGCTCGACGCGAAGACGGGCGCGACGATATGGAAGAGCTACACCACTCCCGAACCGGCGCCCACCAAGGTCAGCCAGACGGGAGTGCAATACTACGGGCCCTCGGGCGCGACCATCTGGTCGTCGCCGACCATCGACCGCAAGCGGAAACTCCTGTACGTGGCCACTGGAAACGGATACTCCGACCCGGACGTCAAGACGGCCGACGCCGTGGTCGCCATGGACCTTGATACCGGCAGGATCCGCTGGGCGCAGCAGGCTTCGCCCGACATGTTCAACTGGGATTGCGGCGGCCGCGGCCGGGCAGGCGGCGGGAATTGCCCCGCGAATCCGGGCGAGGACGTCGACTTCGGATCTTCCCCCATGCTGGTCGACGCGGGAGGCCACGACCTGCTGATTGATGGCCAGAAGTCCGGGGTGGTGCACGCGTTCGATCCGGACCGGAACGGCAAAATCGTGTGGCAGACCCGCATTGGCCAGGGCGGCAAGCTGGGAGGGATTCTATGGGGCTTGGCCGCGGCGGGGAGACTGGTGTTCGCGCCGCTCTCTGATATGGGATCCCCGAACCCGGGAGGCCTTTTCGCGCTGGACCCCGCGACCGGCAAGGTGGTCTGGCAGACGCCGCCGCCCAAGCCGCCGTGCGCTGGTCAGCGCGGCTGCAGCGCCGCACAACTGGCGCCGCCCACGGCCATTCCGGGCGTGGTGTTCTCCGGGTCGATGGACGGGCATCTGCGGGCCTACCGGATCGCCGACGGCAAGATCATTTGGGACTTCGACGCCGCGCGGGAGTTCCCCACCGTGAACGGAATCAAGGCGCGCGGAGGATCCTTCAGCGCGACCGGTCCGACCGTGGCCGATGGCATGGTATTCGTGAACTCCGGCTACGCCAACACTGGCGGGATGGCCGGGAACATTCTTCTGGCTCTTTCGATCCGGTGAGCGGCGGGCCGGGCGCGCCCGGCCCGCCGCGTTTAGGCGCAAATCAAACAGTCGAAGGTCTGGGGCGCCCCGCCTTGAGTACGCATACGCTCTTGTTCCGTCCATTTGTCCCTTTACTTACGAGCGGCTGTATAGCAGAATCTCGGGAGAGCCCTATGGGAGGTCGCATGACGGTTCGCACCTTCGCCTCCGCGCTGCTCGCGATCTACGGGCTTGCTGCCCAATCTACCGTCGCGGTAGACGGCAAAGTCATCGACGTTTCGACAAACTCGGGAATCCCGGGCGCGACGGTGGAAGTCGCCGATAGCCACAATGCAGGCGTCGGAACCTTGCACACGGGCGCGGACGGATCGTTCCATATTGAGCTGCCCTCAGGCGGGAGGTTCAATCTCCGTTGGCGAGCGGACGGTTACGCGCAGCCCGACGAATATACCGTCATCTCAACCGAGCCCGGTTCCGGCATCGTGGGCCTCACTCTGGCGATGGCCCGCAATGCCGCCATTTCCGGAGTAGTGGTCGATGAGGAAACCAGCAAGCCAATCGCCAACGTCCGAGTGTGGCCCAAGCGGGTCAGCTACCTTCGTGGCCGCAGAGAACTGGAACTTTCCGGCGGAGCCGTGGTCACCGATGGCGATGGGGCGTTTGTCGCGAAGAACCTGCCGCCCGGCGACTACGTCCTCGAAGTGAATGGCTCCTTTGCGGTTGATGACGCCTCGGCGCGAATTCGGGAGGGCTACCCGCGAACCTACTGGCCGGGGCCCGGCGACTTCGAAGGCGCTGTTCCCGTCCGCGTACCCGCGGGCTCCATGTTGGATGTCGGGAATGTGAAGCTTCGCAAGAAGGACCTTGTCGGCCTTACCGTGTCCGTGGTTGGCGGCGCCTGCACGAACGGGCAAACCTATGGCGCCGATTTGATCGAGGACCGCGCCAGATCCTGGTTCTCCATCGCCACGCTGCGCGTTCCCTGTGGGCGCTCGGCGAAGTTTCCGAACGTGGATCCTGGAGAATACTGGCTCAGGGCATCGGCGTCGTGGCAGCGCGAAGAAGATCGGGAGATGGGTATTGCGCCGGTTCAGGTCTGGAACCGCGACCTTGAGGTGAGCGTCGCCATCACGCCTCCTATCCGGATTCATGGAAAGATCTCCCTGGAGCGTTCCGGTGGCAAGGCTGACGGGCAGCAGTCCGGGCTGCCGCGCGGACTGGAAGTGAGCCTCCCGCCGCCCCTTCCGGGAACCGGCGGATACATATCGCCTTTTTCCGTTTCTGCAGGGAAGGTGTCGCCTGATGGGTCCTTTGAATCCACCTCCTACATGCCTCCCGGCGGCAAGCTCCAGGTGGCCGTCTCCGGGATGCCTAAGAACTATTATGTGAAGGAAGTCCTTTATAACGGAAGCCGCGGCGCGGGGCGTATCTTCGCTTTCAATCCCGGGGCCATCGAGCAGGATCTCGAGATCGTGTGTTCGGACCGCAGCGGCGCCCTTTCCGGCACGGTCCGCGACGAAGGGGGCAACGCCATAGGAAATGCGAAGGTGCTGCTGGCGCCGTGGCCGGCGAACATCGTCTCGCAATTCCCTTACGACGCGACGGAAACGGACGCGGACTCTTCGGGACATTTCGCTTTCACGGGGCTGACTCCCGGAAACTACCGGGTGATTGCGGTCCCCCCGGCAGCCAGGCCCAAGTTGGAAGAACCCGGAATACTGGTGAACCTGTTCGCAGCAACCGACCCAGTTGAGATCGGGGAAGCAGCCGCCGCGTATCGAAACGTGGCGTTGTCCTCGGGCCCAACGCACTGAGTGCACCAGCCATGCCCGCCGGCGCATCCCGGCGGGCATTCGGCATTCTGAGGCGCCCTGCCCTGCGTTGTGCCTGAACGGACTCCGTAATTGCAGAGGCCGGCTCCAAAGCGCTCCCATTTTGCGGGTGCCTGGACACATGGTTCGGCGGACCCCAGTAAGCGCTAACCTAATCCGACGCGTCCTCCCTGCTCAGCAGGGCTTCTGAGATCGTCGGGGCCACCGCCCCCCCCCGACAATGCAGCCCGTGGGGGCAATGGAAAACGGGCGCGAGGGCGTTTATGGGACCTGACGGGATGGAGTGGTCGGATCGGCCTCAAGAACAGTGGGTTACGGGCGGCCCGCGCTGCAGTTTCGGGCAGAAGAAGCTCTGGCCCGTGGCCCATTTGTGGGCCTTGCGAGCCAGAAGAGCGATAATGCTCCGTTAGCCAGGCGCCATGCGAGGCGTCGTACACTATGCTATAGTGATCGCCGAAACGATACCGGACCGCCTCGCTTCTCGCGCCGCTGCGCACCGGCGTGAGAGTGTGTCTGCGTGCTCCGCAGTGGCCGCCACCGGGTCACCTCGTGCTCGAATGACACGTCCGACTGAACAAGTCAACGGCGCCGGCCGCCCACAACCGGGGTTCTCCGTCGGGAAGTGGCTGGCGGCAGACTTCAGCCAATCGCGGCCACCGCTCGTCGTGGACTTATGCTGCGGAATGGGAGGATTCTCCCTTGCGGCTCGCGACTTGGGCATGCAAATCGTAGTCGGAGTCGACGTGGATGCGCAGGCAGCGCGAACCTTCAGGAAGAACTTTCCCCAAGCTGAGTTTCTCCAGGGCAGCGTGCGTTCGCTCAAGCTGCTGCGCCGCTCTTCCGAGTTGCTCAACGCGACTGGCGCTCTGGCGCCCTTCATCGTTGTCTCCGGGCCTCCCTGTCAAGGTTTCTCGGCAGCCGGGTCCCGCGATCCGGTCGATCCCCGAAACCAGATCCTTGTTGCTGTGGCGCGGGCAATTTCGCACCTAAAGCCCCATTGCGCGTTGGTCGAGAATGTCTCAACGGTGCTTGGTCAGAAATATGCGAATCGCCTGGCGCGGTTCGAGGGCACACTGGCCCGAAGCGGGTATTTCGTTCAGAGGCTGCTGCTTGATGCAGCCGACTTCGGCGTCGCTCAAAAGCGGAGAAGGGCTTTCCTGCTGGTCACGCGTGAAGAGCTTGACGG
>JBEKPK010000277.1:0-7717 GCA_049520795.1 Bryobacteraceae bacterium | reverse complement strand
AACCAAACAGACTTTTTCCTGGCTGCGGGCCAGAGCACTTGCGGAGTCCCGCTCATCGAATCACGGGCGGAGACGCCGAGAACCCGCGCACGAACCCCATTCGGCAGCCAAGCTGACCGTGCAGGCATTCTTCCCCACCCGCCCAATCCCAGTCCTTAGAAAACGGCCCCAATTAAGCCGCTGATATTTGGCTGTTTATGCATTTGAGAGGTCCGGGGGCATACCTGACAGGATAATGCCCCTTACCCCTAGCCCGTTTTCATCCCCCTCTGTGGCCGAGCGTAGCGCCGCCAATTCGTATTCACAACACTTTGCATTTTTTCATCTATAAGATTCTAAATCACTTCTCATCCAGCACCGCCCGCCGCCCACCCCCTCGCCTGCTACCCTCGAAGCAGAATGTATGGCTACCATCCTTCAAATTGAGGCTAACCGCCGCAACGCCCGGAACTCCACCGGCCCCCGCACCGATCAGGGCAAGGCCGTTTCCCGCTTCAATGCCCTCAAAACCGGCATTGACGCCCGCTCCCACGTCATCCCGGGCGAGGACCCCAACGTCCTCGAAACCCTCGCCCTTGACTATTACGAGCGCTTTCAACCCGCCGCCCCCGAGCAGCGCTTCCTCGTCGACGCCATGATCTCCGCCGAGTGGCAGCTCCGCCGCCTCCGCAAAACCGAGGCCCAAATCTGGGAGTACGGCATGCAAGCCTGGCGCCCCCAGGAAAAACTCGTCGATTCCGCCCGCGCCTACTTCCACCGCGAAGAGTACCTGACCCGCCTCCATCGCCGCATGGATTACGCCGAGCGCAGCTATCACCGCGCCCTCAAACAACTCCTGCAGCTCCAGTCCGGCTATCCCGCTCCGGCCCAGGCCAAGGCGTCCACCGCGGAATTACCACCCGCCGCGCCCGTTGCGGCCGAATTGGAACCCTCGCCAAATCAACTTCCTAGCTCCGGAATTGGGTTCGTTCCCTCAAATGCAGATCATCGCCGGGGTGCCCTGGGATCCGAGAGCCGGAAAACGGCGTCACATTCCTTTGAGCGGCTGGGCCGCTAAGACGGTCCAGGGCCGCGCGTTCATGTTGTGCAGCAGCTCTTTGAGCCACGCGAACTCGGGGTGCTGGTTGAGGTGCGAGCGCACTTTGAAATCGAGCCCGCAGGCGTGGCCCAGGGCGGCGCTGAAGGACATCTTTTCGGCCCCGGCCGCATCCGTGACCTTGTTCTGCACGGCCCCGGCGGGGGCGTAGGGCGGCTGCCAGGTGGGAGCGCCGCGCGGGGAAAGATCGAGGTGCGCGCACAGGGTTCGCTCGTCCGGATCGTTCTTTCCTTCGAAGGAATCGTAGTGATCGCCCAGGAACTTCCGGCCCGCGGCCACATCGATCCTGCCTTTGTACTGCTCCATCAGCGCCAGCCAGCGCTCGCGCCGCGCATTGCTGCTCGAGTTCCGGTCGGTGGGGTCGAAGTTGGTCTCCTCGCTGGTGAGCTTGGGGTCGGAGGGGAAATTCGAACCCACGAAAAAGCCGTCGCTGGTGCGCTGGAGAATCACGTTCTGGAGACCCAATTCCAGGCTGGCCACTTCGTTGTTCTTGCGGTCCGCCAGCAGCCAGGTGTTGGCGTACCCGCCGTTGTTGCCGTCCTTCATGATGCGCGCGAAATCGTCGACCGAGCTGGAGTACTGCATGGCCTTGCGCGCGCGAACGAACTCGGGGACGCCGTTCGGGTCGAACCCGCTGAAGCCGGAGATGGTGGTCTCGGTGATGACCATTCCGGCCGAATTGACGCCGAAATCGTCGGCGCTGTCAATCAAGCCCGCCATGCCGTCCATCAGGATGCGGTTCCCGCGCTGGGGAACGATGTCGAACACGATGTTCCACCGTTCGCCGGAGGCGTAACTGGTCCAGTTGTTGTGGCCGATCACCACGCGGCCGTCCCTGGTGTAGCTTCCGGTGGCCACAAAGGCGCTGCAATGCTCCGCCGGGCCTCTGGCGGCGGCCGGGTTCTTATCGAGAAATTTGTCGTAATACGGAAACTCGGTCCATGCGTTGAGCGCCACCAGGTCCCACACGTCGAGGTTCACATGGCGCGCATGGAGGCCTTCCACGATGCCCGAAAGTTCGTCGCGGTACTCCTGCTCGATATGCGGCCAGAACATGTCTCGGGCAGCGGCGCGGAAGAATTCCCAGTCCCGCTTTTCGTCGTGCAACATCTCGGCGGCGACGTCTTTGCGGGTGTCTTCGATCTCGGGCGCCAGCAGGTATCCATGCTGAAAACCGATATCCCCCGGCGAGCCTTCCAGATGGACCTGAATCCACCCGTTCCGCTCGGGAAGCCGGGCCGCCTTCTTCAAGCGCGAATCGATTTGCGGGTCGCGCGAGAGAAGGGTCGCGGCCAAACCGAGCAGCAATACCACCAATAAAGCCGAGGTGCGTCGCATTGCAGCCATTATAGTAAGGGTTGATGCAGGGACGGAGCCGGCGTGGCTACTACTGGATTCGCGACGGTGAGGATCAAACTGGCCGTCCAGAATCGCCCATACCTGCTTCCAGTAGGCTCCCGTCGATTCCATCGCTACGTGCGTGATGCCCAATACAGCGCGTTTCTTGCCCCGCTTGGCCGCGAGCCGCCGGAACTACCAAACTCCCAGTCTGGACGCGTCTCGAACTCGCCAAGGGAGCCCAAGTAATTTCCGGATGGCGCGTGTTTCGCGTGTTTCGGAACCAATCCCTTGCCTGATGGGCTAAACGAATCCGAACCGCTGGCGCCTTGCGGCATCTTTCTGGGTCCAATCGGAATCAAAGCGAGAAGCTTCCCTATGTGGCCTGGAGAGCAGGTGAGTCGAAACAGAATCGCATGGAGGAGAGCGCCCGCATGGGTCTGGATCTGAGGAGCCGCTGGTGGATCGTATTTGCGTCTGTGCTGGGCCTGCTGGTCGGAAGCGGTCCGGTCATGCAGTTCACGTTTGGGACACTGTTGCCGTCCATCACGCGGCAATTCGGGTGGAGTCGCGGCCTGGTCTCTTCCGCCATGGTCGTGGGACTCTGGACGACGGGAATCGCAACGCCGTTCGTTGGCCGTCTGGTAGATCGATTCGGGATTCGCGCGGTGGCGCTTCCCGCCATCGTGGTGTTTTCTCTCGCTACCGCATCGGTCGCGTGGGTCCCTGCGTCTCCAGCGGCCTTCACGGCCCTGTATGCGCTGATGGGGCTTGGGGGCGCCGGGCAAACGCCGCTGATCTACGCAAAGGCGATCTCGGCGCGATTCGACCGTCAGCGCGGGCTTGCGCTCGGCATCGCCCTGGCGGGAGTCGGCCTGGGCGCTGCTCTCGTTCCCCAGTTTGCGCAGAGGGTGATCGCTATTGCCGGCTGGCGGGGGGCATACGCTGGCCTCGGGGCGCTGATCTTCGTTTGCGCCTTCCCCGCGGTGGCATTTTTCGTTGGCAGGCCGGTCGCCAATCAGCGGGTCGTTGTGCAAAGGGTCGCGAACGTCGCGATGCCGGGCCTTACCGGTCTTGAGGCGTTGCGAACCGCTCGGTTTTGGTCTCTTGCCTTCAGCTTCTTCATTGTGTCCGGAACAACCGGGGGCGTCATCTCTCACTTGGCCCCCCTTATGTCGGACCGCGGAGTCTCTCCACAAACCGCCACCGCCATGGTGGGCATCGCGGGCACTGCCTTGATCGGAGGCCGTTTGCTCTCCGGCTTTCTGCTGGATCGCATCCACGCACCCTACGTCGCGGCCGTGTTCTTTCTCGCTCCCCTGATGGGAATCGTCGTACTGTTGACGACGCTGCGGCCGGAAGGGGCGGCGCTCGGTACGGTGCTCGTCGGGATCGGCCTCGGCGCCGAGGTGGATCTGATCGCCTTCCTGTTGTCTCGCTATTTGGGTATGCGGTCCTTCGGGGAGATCTATGGATATTTTTTCTCGATCTTCATGCTGGGAGCGGGGCTCGGTCCCTTCGCCATGGGCGTTTCGTACGACAGGACCGGCTCTTACAAGCTCATGCTCGTATGCTTCGCGTTCGCCCTGGCGCTTGCCGGCCTGCCAATGCTGCGTTTGGGCCCTTATGCCTATCCAATGGCACGCGAAACCGGCCAGGAGAATGCTCTGGCCCACGGCCCACTGACGGCAGCCCCGTCCTGAGGCTTAGTGCGTGCCGGGCCCTCGTTTCCGACTGCCCGGTCCGGGCTTGGCGAGCAGCCGCCGGGATCACTGCCAAGCGGGGCCGATCCAGAGGAAACGTCCGAAATGCCCGTAATGAAATCAATCAGATAGGGTGAAATCGAGAGGTTTCAGATTGGCTCCCCACATTGGACACGTTTCGAACTTTCGCCACCCGGTCAGCGCTCTGATCGAACCAATGGACGGATTTTGTTTTCATCATCATTGACGCGGAGGGCCGAGCTGTATCCACGCCGGGCACCCAGTCTGGACACATCTCGAACTCGCCAAGGGAGCCCAAGGTAACTTCCGGATGCCGTGTGATCGGCCCGCGCTCCTATTTGGAGCGGTGATTCCCGGTTTAGGGGAACTTGCTTTCCTGATCGATCAACCGTCACAATGTTGCGATAGGAGAGAAGCGATGTTTGTCATTCGTAACACGTTCGTCGCAAAGCCGGGTTGCGCCAGCAAACTGGCTGCACAACTCAAGGAAGCGATAGCCGCGTTTCAACTGCCTGGCGCCCGCGTCATGAGCGACGTCACTGGCGATTTCAACCGCGTGATCATGGAGCACACCGCTGAAAGCCTTGAGGAATTCGAAAGAAGGATGCAGGAAACCATGGGCAGCCCGATGTACCGCGAGCGGATGGCCGGGTACACCGAGCTTTGGATCACCGGAAGTCGGGAGGTCTTGCGCGTCGTCTAAGGGGTGTTTCAAGGTTAGTTTTTGCAGATTGGCAGGTGGCGGAAGGTTGTACGCCGTCATGGCCACCCAAGTCATCGCGATACCGGGCCGCCGGACGGCCAGGAATGAGTTTGTCCGATCATCGGCAGCGTCCAAGAAGGAACTCTAGCCGTACAGTCACAGGAGAATGAGCAACATGAGGGAACAAGCCAATGTTCGTTTGATCGAGGAACTCTATGACGCATTCAGTCGGGGTGATGTAGTTGCCGTTTTGAACCTCCTCGATCCACAGGCGGAGCTCGATTTCGAGGGCCCAAAGACTATTCCTTGGACGGGGAATTGGCACGGTCGAGAGGGCTGGGCGCAGTTCTTCCAAACGTTGGGCGCGAACGCGGACGAAATCGCGCTAAAGATGGAACCGTTCGCGGCGCAAGGTGACAACGTTGTCACGGCTGGCCGGTATCAAGCGCGGGTCAAACTGACAGGTCAGCGAATCGATTCTCCCCTGGCGCACCTGTGGACCGTTCGCAATGGCATGGTGGTGAAGTGTCAGGAATTGACCAACACCGCAACAGAAGCGGCCGCGTGCACGGCTGGCGCAAGAACAGCGGGATGATTGCCCCTCGCGCAACCGCGCCAATGGCCACTCGGAAGTTGTCCGGTAACTTCGCATCATCGGCAGGTACGGGCTCAAGCAATTGGGTCCAAGCTGGTTCGAGTCCATGCTGGGGCAGCAAATCTACCGGTAAGAATTTGAGGGGAGTCTTCAGAGGCACGCAATGAAATCAATCAGATAGCGCGAATTTCGGGAAATGATATTTGGCTCCCCGTCGTGGACACGTTTCGAACTTTGGCCTGCGGGGCCACCCCAGTTCTCAATATCGAACTGCTGTGCCACTCGGGAATGACACTGGGCACCTGACGGCGGGAGCCAACGCACTGCACAGCTCAGCCGGCACCTCGAGCACGCCGGCCGGAACATCACTCTGTAGATCTACAGCCACGCGGTCCCGCCGACAGCGACACTGCGCAGAGAACTGGGATGAACTGCACGTGGGCTGTCCCGGAAGTCAGTCTTGTTGAAGGAAAACAAGTTAAATGGTGGGGACGACGGGGTTCGAACCCGAAGAAAACGGTTCCAAGGGGTAGCAAGCTGTGCTAAGTGGTTGTGTTTTCAGTGCGCGCCAGAAGCCGCCTTCCAGGTAATACCGGCGCATTCTCCTGGGAGTCTTGCACGGAAACGCCCGGCGAGCGGTATTCATCGCGAATCGTCCCACGCGGCTCGGGGATGTGCAACCGAGGGCGAACTGGGAGAACTGGGACTGCGCTCCTACGGACTATTCCGTCGCATCTGGCTCCCCGACGTGGTCACGTTTCTGGTGGCCTGTCCGCCACCGGCGATCAAAGCGGGTCTGCAGCAGATTCAGACGTCACACCGACCACACATGGCGGCATGAAGGCTCCTATTTCCGTGTTTGCCCCAACCCAAGTGGGAGCAAAGGCGGACATGCCTACATGCCTGGCCTCCGGGATACTCGGTGTTAAAATATTCGACTCGTCAGAAGAATTCATGGGTAAGCTGAGGCTCGGGCAGCTTGCCAAGTGAATGATAGAGCGCGAGTTCCAGGAGGCGGAAGGTGCGGAAGCCGTACGATCTTCTCATGGTGACTTTGGCTTTGTTGTTCAACCCCTCCACCACGCCGCTGGAAAACTCCTTCCTGGCCTTGAAGTAGTTCAGCAGCAGCGCCCGGTGAGTGCGCAGCGTTCGGGCGATCTTCTTCATCGGTTCGATGCGGCTACGCATGGTCTGGCTGCACCAGAAGTCCAGGAACATGCCGGCCCAGGTGGGCGAGTTGTATTTCCAGAATTGCTGGAAGTCTTCTTTGAGCAGATAGGCGCGGACGGTTTGCAGGTTGTAGCGGAGCAGATCGCGCAGGCGGTGCTGCTGCTTGGCGGTGAGATTCTCTTTCCGCTTGAGAATGCACCAGCGGGACTTTTTCAGCAGCGGCCCGTGGCCGTCGCGGGCGATCTTGCGGGTTTCGGCGGCGCGCACCTCGTCCAGGGCCTTGTTCATTTTCGCCACGATGTGAAAGCGGTCGAGGATGTGCAGCGCCTGAGAACACTTCTGGCGGATCACCTCCAGGTAGGGCTGCCACATGTCCGAGCAGACGAACTGAATCTGCGCGGCGAGCTGGTCGCCGATAACGGCAAAGAATCCCTGGAAGGATTCGATCGTGCGTTCTTTGCCGACCCACAGCAGGCGGGTGAGCCCCGGGTCGATCTGGTAGACCAGGGTCAGATATTTGTGGCCCTTGGCGTATTGGATTTCATCCACGCCGATGGCGCGGATCGATTCCAGAGGGCGATGTTTCAGACCCCAGGTGACCACATATTCGACGGCGTCGCGGACCTTGTCCCAGGAAGTGTGGAACGACTCGGCGGTTTCTTTCCAGGAGAGTTTGCGCGCCCAGCGGGCCAGGAAGAGCATATGAGCTTTGGTAGAGGAGTGCTTGCCGTCGCTCCAGGGAAGTTCCTCGGCCACCACGCCGCACCGGCGGCAGTTCACGCGCCGGCGGCGGTACAGAAAGAAAACCAAGAAACCCCAGAAGGGGATGAACTCGAAACGCCGCTCGGGAAGCTGATCGTAGCCCGGCGCTGGCTTGTGGCAACCCGAGCAGATCGCCGCGGCGCCCTGGCGCGGACGCACGGCGACCTCGATGGTCGTTTTGTCGGGGGTGAAGCGGGCGTGTTGGTAGGGCGCACGACATAAATGTTGGTAATCAGGCGGCCCGGGAACGGCTTTCCCAGTAGTCTTCGAACCTCTGGCTAAAGCGGCAACAGCGCAAGGCGATGATGGCGTTGGCGCCGTCGACGGTC
>JBEKPK010000276.1:0-7729 GCA_049520795.1 Bryobacteraceae bacterium | reverse complement strand
GCTCCCGATCCCGCTCGGTGTGGATCTCCGCCTGCCGCCCCGCGAGCATGTCCTTCGGCGTGAGGAGGGCCGCAACGGGAAGTGCGGCGAAGATCAGGAAACGCATGGCTCCTCCTGCCAAGATATTACCACCTGCTGCACGCGCCCGGCCCAGGCTATAGTGGGACTTACCCATGGAGCGCGACTTCCGGACAGGCCACATCGAAATCGATTTCGAGACCGAGCCGTTCTCTTCCGCCGGACGCCTGCTGCTCCGCTCCGGCCGGCTGTTCTTCGTCAATTTGCCCTTCCTGGCCGCGCTCACCCTGGTTGTCTATCTCCCGGCCAAGCTCGCGATCCAGCTTGCGTGCTACGTGGGGAATGTCCCGGGCGAGGGACTCCTTTCGTATGTCTTGATGGAAACCGCCGACCTGGCGCTTAGCGCGCTGGTGATTCCGGCGGCTCTTTACGCCCTGGTGGAGAAGCAGCGCTCGGGCAGGCTGGCGGGCTTCGGCGAATCGCTGCGGTGGGGTTGGCGGCAATGGGGCAAGACGCTGTGGAACAAGTTCAAAGTGGAGATCACGGTTTCGCTCTCCCTGCTGTTGCTGGTGGTTCCGGGCTTGCTGGCCGTGGTGAAGCTGGTTTTCACGGACGTGGTGGTGGCCATCGAGGGCGACCTTGAAACAGCGCCGCTCCAGCGCAGCCGCCAATTGAGCCTGGGCCACCGGTGGAACATCTTCCTGGTCCTGGTTCCCTTGGGGATTCTGGATATGGCCGGCACGTACCTGGCGCTGAACGCGCTCGAATCGGCTGCCAGCCCGCGCGTGGTTCTGGCGCTGGCGAGCAGTCTGCTGGCGGTGGCGGAGCACTGGCTGACGGCGGCCGTCCTGCTGATGTACCTGGGCGTGGCGGGCCGTTCGGGCTATGAAGCGACTCCCGCCGTTTCCCTCGACCGCGCAAATTCTACCGCGGCGCGCATCAGCTCCAAAGCTCGCAAGATCCGCTCCACGTCTTCGAAGCCGTAAGACAGGCGCCACTGGCGGCGGCCCGCTTCGGCCAGGTCGCCGCGCGGGTGCACGCAGTACTCTCCGGGAATGTACATCACGCGCGGCAGACGCCGGCCGGGCGGGCCGTCCACGGCCGGGTTGCCGGTGGTGCGCGTGAGGAAACGGAAAAACGCGGAGGCGGTGTGGGTCTCGATGCCGGCGAATGTCAGGTAGTAGTAGAAGCCGGCGTGGCCGCCGCGAATATCCTCGAGGTATGGCCCCAACTCGCGCTCGATGGCCGCGCGCACGGCCACGGCCTTCTCGCGATAGCCGGCATTCACCGCGCGGAGCTGCGGCTCGATGTGCCGGTCGAGCATGAAGGCCGCCATCTCCTGGACGAACACGGGCGCGCTGAAACCGGTGTCGCTGGTCTTCTGCACCATGGCGTTCATGAGCGGGCCGCCCGGCCCCAGCAGATAGCCGATGCGCATGGCCGGCGCCAGCACCTTCGAAAGCGTTCCGATTTCGTAGGCGATATCCAGGCGGTCCCGCCCCAGCGCCGATTCGAACGCCTGGCCCCGCGGGTCGTGCAGGAGCAGCTCGTAGGCCAGGTCGAAGACGATGGGGATGCGCCGGCCCTGTCGGCGCGAACAGCGGGCGGCCACATCGTAAAGCGCCCGGCGGCGGGCGTTGGAGAGGATGGTGCACGACGGGTTGTTCACCGTGACCACATAGAAGAAGGCGATATCGGCCGCTCGCGCGCCCAGGCCTTCGAGCTTCGCCTCCAGCATGGCAAGGTTGATGCCTTCCCCGTCCTCGGGTACGGCAAGCACTTCGAAGCCCTTACGCTCCAGGCAGTTGCAGTAGATGTAATACATCGGGTCGGAGGTCACCACGATGCCCGGAGCGAGCACCTCGGCCAGAGCGTCCAGGATGCTGGTGGCCCCGCAAGGCCCGATGATGAGCTGTTTGCGGGAGAGCGTGGCCTCGTCCAGGCCGCCGATGCGCCGCCGTCCCAGGAAGCGCCTGAGGGCCGCGATCAGGTTCGGCGAACCGTCCGGCCCGCCATAGTTGAACGCTTGGCGGTAGGTGGTGTTATCGCCCGCCACGGCTTCAAGCGCCTGGGCGAGGAGCGCAGCCGGGATGGTCTTCTCGTTAACGTAGCCCACGCCGAGGTCGATATCCACGCCATCGCGGAAATCCCCGACAAAGGCCGCCATCATGGCGTTTACCGGCGAAGGATGAGTGGAGGCGCGGCCGAATCCAGAGAAACGGATGTCCATAAACCTCTATCTTCCCAAATCCGAGTAGACTTGCCCGGACCCGTCGGGCCGCGTCATAGTCGGCGGCGGGCGCCAAAGGGAATGAAAATCGGTCGCAGGAGCCCAGGCATGACTTTCGACGGAGTGGCCGGGCGACGCCTGGCGATGCCGGCCCTAGGTTTTTCACGAAATGCCGCGGGCCGAAGGCCCATCCCAACAGACCACGTGACACGATGGTCCGTCCCACCAAGCGGAAGAGTCCGGCCGCGTTACCATGGAGTCGTGAGGGTTTTCTTGTTGGCCCTGGCGGTCCTGGCGATGCCTTTGGAAGGCGCGGATGCGGTGGTCAAGCAGGCGTTCGATCATTTCTACAACCTGGAGTTCGACGAGGCCATCGCCATGCTCCAGGGCGAACAGGCGCTCCATCCGGATTCGGCGGAGCTGCACAACCACCTGGCGCAATGTATCGTATTCCGGGAGATGTACCGCAACGGGGCGCTCGAGAGCGAACTGGTCTCGGGGAACAACTCCTTCCTGAGGCGGCCGCGCCTGAACCCCACTCCAGAAACGGAGAAGTGGTTCCTCGATGAGATTGCCGCGGCCGTGCGTCTTTCCCAGGCGCGCCTGGTGGCCAATCCCAACGACATCGCCGCCCTGTACGCCGAGGGGATTGCCTACGGGCTGCGCTCGGATTACTTCTGGGTGGTGAAGAAGGCCTGGCACGATTCGCTCAAGGACGCCACGGCGGCGCGCCGGCTCCACAACCGCGTTTCCGAACTCCAGCCCGCGAACGTGGACGCGCGGCTGGTGCAGGGGCTGCACGATTACATTGTGGGCAGCCTTCCGTTGACGGTCCGGATGCTGGGTTTCCTGGTGGGGATACGGGGCGATAAGGAGAAAGGGCTGCGCACGGTCGAGGACGTGATGCTGCACGGAACGGACAACCGGACGGACTCGCAGGTTATGTTGTGCGCCTTGTACCGCCGCGAGAACCAGCCTCGGAAGGCCATTCCGTTGGTGCAGGATCTGATCCAGCGGTACCCGCGTAATTACCTGCTGCGATTGGAGTTGGCCGAAATGTACAGCATGGCTGGGGACGGCGCGGCGGGGCTCGATGCGATGCGGGAAGTGGCGGCGCTGAAAGGGCGCAACGCGCCCGGCTACGACCGGCTGTCCTGGGAGAGGATTTACTACCAGGAGGGCACGATTCAATTCTGGTACCGGGATCTGGGGGCAGCCCTGGAAAACCTGAAGAAGGCGGCGGCGGCGCCCGAACGCCTGGACCTGAATACGGGAGCGCTGGTATGGCTGCGGATGGGGCAGATCTACGACCTGACGAACCGCCGGGCACAAGCTTTGGACGCCTACAAACGTTCCATCGCGTTCGCGCCCGACGCGGAAGCGGCGCAGGAGTCGAGGAAATACCTCGGCGCGCCTTACCGCCGGACGTAAAGCGCCGGCGGGCGGCTACTCCACGGTTACCTTAACGGGCTGTTCGATGAGCTTGGGCTCCTTGCCCGAGGTAAGCACCTCCAGCGCCAGCCGGCCCGTAGCCTTGGCTGGGATCTTGAATTTAATGGCTTTATCGGTCTGCTCGGTAACTTCGCACTGGATATCGCTCTTACCGTCGGTCAGATAGACCTTCACCACCAAATCCTTTTGCAGGTTTTCGCCGGCAACGGCGAGCACATCTCCGACCTTGCCGTTCGCGGGCTCCACGGAGACCATGTGAGGCGACGGCGCCGGAGCGGGCGAGGGCTGTTGGGCGTACGCCGCAAAGCAAGCGGCTACGATGAGGAGCACCATTAAAGACGTTTTCATCTGGAATCCGACCTTCGACTCAATGCTATGTCCATTAGGCCCCGAATTCAAGGGGCGCGTGAAAACATCCGCTGGCCGGGGGCGGCGCGCCGGGCCCGGTTTGGGCTTCCCTACGCGCCGCCGTCCTCCGTGGCGCGCCTCGACCCTGGTATGCATTGACGCCACCGCGGCGCCGGAGTAGTCTAAGAATGGAGACGGAGTGGGAGTGTGACGACTCACTACAAGCCGACGGCGCATTACTTGTGGTTTGGCATCCTGGCAGTCGCGCTGGGCGGTATTTCGGGATGGCTGGGCTGGAACTGGCGGGCGCCGCTGTGTTATGTGGCGGGCGGACTGTTTCTTCTCACCGCGGCGGCTCTGTTGGCGATGGCCGCGCGGCCACTCATCGAAGTCTCGGAAGGGCATCTGGCGATCGGCAAGCGCGTGGTCCCCTGGATGGACATCAGGCGCCTGGACCGAACCGGATGGATGTCGCCGCTGATCGCGCGGATCACCCTGTTCGACGATAGCCGCGTGATGCTGTTGTATCCCGGCGACCTGGCATCGTGCGGCGGCTTGCTGCGCGAGCTGCGGCGCCATTCGCGCGATGCGCTGATCGACGGAGTGCCTTACCGGCAATACTGGGGCGAGGTACTGCCGCAGAGCGAACGGAAGCAGGCGCCGCCGCCGCGTTACCGCATTCTCCGCGCCGAGGACGAGGCCGAGGTGGAACGTCTGTACCAGCGCCTCAAGACAGTGGGCAACCTCGATCAGAAGAATTCGGCGGACGAGAAGTAGTCCGTGGGGCCCCGGCGGCGGTCGAAATCCAGGATATTCGTATTGGCGTTGGTCGTCCTGCTGGCGGCGGGCGCGCTGGCGCGCTCGTGGTGGCTGCCCGCGCTGGGGTACGCCTTGGTCCGCGACGACGGCCCGGCCAGGGCGGACCTGGTAGTGGTGCTGGCGGGAGATACCTTCGGCCACCGCGTGCTCAAGGGCGCCGAACTGGTGCGCCAGAGTTACGCGCCCGCGGCGTTGGTGAGCGGGCCCTACGGCTTCTACGGATCCTACGAATCCGACTTGGCGATTCCCTTCGCCGTGCGCCACGGGTATCCGCGGGAGTATTTCATCCCGTTCCCCAACCAGGCGCTCTCCACCCGGGACGAAGCGGATCTGGTGCTGGCCGAGTTGCGGCGGCGCAATGTGCGCAGCTTCCTGCTGGTCACGAGCGACTATCATACGGCGCGCGCGGCGCGCGTCTTTCGCGCGGCCTTGCGGGCAGAGGGCGGCGGACCGGCCATGCGCGTGGTTTCCGCCGCGGACGAGTACTTCCGCCCCGATTCCTGGTGGCGGACGCGCCAGGCGCAAAAAACATTCCTCACGGAGTGGTGCAAGACGTTCGCCTCGGCCTTCGGCGTTTGAGCCATGCGGGCATCATCGCGCCGCGACTCCCTGAAGGCCGCGGGTGCGTGGCCCCGGCTTCCGTCTGTTATCCTGATACATCGCGCGCCACATGAAGCTCCATCGATACTTCTGGCCGGCCGTGGCCTGTGCGATCGCCGCCGCGGGAACTCTCGAAGTGACGTCGGCGCTCGGCGAAACGCAGACCTGGGACGAGGGAATTCACATCTCGGCCGGGTACGCGTACCTGACGCGCGGCGATTTCCGTTGGAATGACGAGCACCCGCCCCTGGTAAAGCTGATGAGCGCCATGCCGCTCAAGGGGCTCGGGCTGGCGCTGCCTGTGGACAGCGAAGCCTGGCGGAAGAACGACGAGATCCGTCTGGGAATCGAGCTTCTCTACCATAGCCCGATTTCCGCCGACCGCATCCTGTTCGCCGCCCGAAGCATGACCATGTTGCTGAGCCTGCTGTTCCTGGCCTCGCTGGCCTGGTGGACCCGGCGCCGCTTCGGACCGGCCGCGGCCCTGCTGGCTGTTGTGCTCTGCGCATTCGACCCCAACCTCATCGCTCATGGCCGCTACGTCACCACGGACCTGCCCGTGACGGTGTTCTTTTTCTTCACCTGCGTCTTGTGGGTGGAGTACCTTGAAGACGGCCGTCCGCGCAACCTGGCCGCCGCCGCGGTGGTCTTCGCGCTGGCCATGGTGACCAAGTTCTCGGCCGTCCTGCTCATTCCAATCCTGGCGGCGCTTTACGGTTTCCGCTGGGCGCAGCGGCCCCAGGAGTTCCCGATTCGCCGCGCGGGCATCGCCGCGGCCGCGCTGGTGGGAGCGCTGTTGGTGGTGGTTAGCGCCGTATATTGGCCGGAAACCGTCCGCTGCCTCACCACGCGCGTCGAGCGCCTGGACCGGGTCGCCGATAAGAGCACTTTCACGGGACGAATGCTCTATCGCGCGGGAAAGTGGTTTCACTTGCCCGCGCACGAGTACCTCAAGGGCTTGAACAATGTGGCCACCCATAATGCCTCCGGCCACGCCAGCTATCTGCTCGGCCGGCGCAGCGACAAGGGCTGGTGGTATTACTTCCCGGTGGTCTTCGGGGTCAAGAGCACGCTAGCCGCGCTGGCGGCCGCGGCCCTGCTGTCGGGCGCGGGCGTCTGGCGATTCCTCAGGCGCCGCGGGCCACCGGGCGAGTCCTGGCGCAGCCGGTTTGAGGCCATCCCGCTCCTATGGGCCGGCCTCCTTTTTTCCCCACTGTTCTATTTCGTTTTCAGCATGACCAGCGCGATTAACATCGGGATGCGCCACATCCTGCTGGTCTATCCGTTCCTGTACGTGGCCTCCGCGGCGGCGCTGGCGCGGCTGGGCGCGCGCCGGGCGGCGCGCTACGCCATGGTGGCGCTAGGCGCGTTGCAGATGGCCGAGTGCGCCTCTATCGCGCCGGATTACCTGGCTTTTTTCAATACCCTTTCGGGAGGCCCCGCAAAGGGCCCGGAGTACCTGGTGGATTCCAATATCGACTGGGGGCAGGACGTCAAGAAGCTGGTCAAATGGCTGGACGCGCACGGCACGCGCAAGGCTTACGTCTTTTACTTCGGGAACACCCGGCTTGAATCTTATGGCGTGGAATACATGAACGTACCGGACCCGCTCGATCGCAAGGCCTGGGATGAAATGGATGGCTGGCTGGTGGCCAATGTGACGCCGCTCGAAGGGGTCTATGTGCCACTCGACGCCCTGGCGCCGGTCCGGCTCAAGGACCCGGTGGCGCGCATCGGCTGGACCATGTACGTCTACGACCTTCGCAAGCCGAAGCCCGCCGCGCGGTAGCGCGCCACGCGCTATACTCTGGGCAGCCGGGAGCCCGGGCATGGGATTCCCGCAGATAAGGAGACGAACATCTCATGCGATGGTCTTACCTGATACTTGCCGTGGCGATCGCGGCGTTGGCATTCAGCGGACGGGCCCAGCAGGCTCCCGCCGCGGGTCCCTACAAGGTGCTGAAGACGGCCAAAGTGGGCGGCGACGGCGGTTTCGACTATGTTTATGCGGATGCCGCCGGACGCCGGCTGTATATTCCGCGCACCGGCCCGAATCCTAGGATTACGGTCTTCAATCTGGACACTTTGGAGAAGGTCGGTGAAATCCCCAATGCCAGCGCGCATGGAGCGGCCGTGGACCCCAAGTCGGGGCACGGTTTCGCCACCAGCAGACCGATAGTCATGTGGGACGCCAAGACGCTGGCCACCATTAAGACTATTGACGTCCAGGGCGGCCCGGATGGCATCCTGTTCGACCCATTC
>JBEKPK010000275.1:0-7732 GCA_049520795.1 Bryobacteraceae bacterium | reverse complement strand
GAGGTCGATAAACGGCCGTACGGCGTCATGCACAGCCACCAAGTCCACAGCCGGGCTGATGGTGTCCAGGGCGTTCTCGACGGACTGCTGGCGGCTGGGGCCGCCCGCCACCACGCGCGCGCGTCCGTCCGGGAATTCGCGCGCCAGCAACTCGCCGGTCCAGGCGACTTCGGCGGCCGGGGCTGCCACCACGATCTCGCGCACGCGTTCGGAAGCGGCGAATTTGCGCACGGTATGCAGAAGAATCGGCGACCCTTCCAGCATCTGAAACTGCTTGCGGCCGGTTCCCGTTTTCTCAGCGGAACCGCGGCCCATGCGGGTCCCCTGGCCCGCCGCGGGCAATATTACGGCGACGTTCATGTGCTCTATGATTCTATCGTGGTTTTCTCGGTTCCGAGGTTCGTCATGGGCTGCGGGTCGCTGCGCCGCTGCGGGCGGTCGTGCTGCCTTTCGGCGACGGCGGCGGCGACGGCGTGTATGCGCTCGTCATATTTGCCGAAGATCATCTTCCCGGCGGTGGTTTGCAGAACGCTGGTGACGGCGATATCGATGGTCTTGGAAATCATCCTCTTGGCGTTATCCACCACTACCATGGTGCCGTCATCCAGGTAGGCGACGCCCTGGTTGTATTCCTTGCCTTCCTTGAGAATGAACACGCGCATGGTTTCGCCGGGCAGCACAATGGGTTTCAGCGAATTCGCGAGCTCGTTGATATTGAGCACCTCGACGCCGTGTAACTGCGCCACTTTGTTGAGGTTGAAGTCGTTGGTGATGATCTTGCAGTCGTATACCTTGGCCAGTTCGATAAGCTTCATGTCCACGTCGCGGACGTGCGGAAAATCTTCTTCCACGATCTGCACGTTCAGGTGGGCCATTTTCTGGACGCGCTGGAGAATATCGAGGCCGCGGCGGCCGCGATTGCGCTTCATCGAATCGGCCGAATCGGCCACCAGTTGCAATTCGCGCAGCACGAACTGAGGTATGACCAGGACGCCGTCCAGGAATCCGGTTTCGGCGATATCGGCGATGCGTCCGTCGATAATCACGCTGGTGTCCAGAATCTTGTAACTCTTTTTCGACGATTTCTCGCCCCCGAAAACGCCTCCCAGGGCCGACAGATTGAGCATGTCGCCCTTCTTGGCGCCTACGATTAATCCCACGTAGCTCATCCACAACAGCAGGCACACGGGTATAAAGGGCTGGTTGGGATCGGCCCTCTGCAACACCAGCGACATCAGGAAAGCGCCCACAATCCCCAGCACGGAACCGAATGCCGCTCCGATCAGCCGTTTCAGGCTGACCTGTTCCAGCCTGACTTCAAAGAGAATTATGCCGCCTCCCAGAAGCAGGCCGCCCCCGGCGGAAACCCAAGGCGACAACCCCCACGGTTTCAGGAACCAGGCGCATGCGGTGAGAACCACGATGAAAACAGCGCGGACGATGAGTAGATCCAACAAGGGAATACCCCCTCAGGGTGAGTACAAGGTCCGGAAAAGTAGGAACGACCGGCGCTTGAACGCGTAATATAAGCGATAAGCATCGCGCAAGAAGTATAGCACTCATGGCGCCCGCCGGCCTTGACCGGTTGCGCGCAACTATACCGTGAGGCGGGGGGGCGCGTCGCGCGCCGGACCCTATTGCGACGAGTTGGCCTTAACGGCGTTGCTCAGGACGTCCTTGGTAGACCCGCCCACCACCAGCGTGTCGACGGGTTTCCAGTCCGTCCCGGCGCCCGACAGCTTCAACGCGCCGAGTTGGCCAATGGCCCAAAGGGAATCGCCGACATGGACGAAATCGCGCAGGAAGAGCAAGTCCGCGGTGGGCTTGGCGGTCCAGGTCTGGCCATCCGCGCTCATCAGAAGCTGGTCGTCGGCGGCCACCCAGATGCGGTTGGCGGAGTCCGCGGTAATACCCTTGAGCCATACCCGAATCGGTTCGCCCTTGGCATCCTTGGGCGGCTGCGCTATCCAGGTGGTCCCGCCATCGTCGGAGCGCATCAGTTGACCTTGAAATCCGACCACCCAGCCGACCTTCAGGTCCCTGAAATACACGCCGGAAAGGGACCAGGAGGCCGCGCTGGTCTTGATCGCTTCCCAATTCTTTCCACCGTCGGCGGTGCGCAGAATGGTTCCCGCCCAACCCACCGCCCAACCGTGGACGGCGTCCAGGAAATAGATGCTTTCGATGGCCAGCCCACTGGGTGTTTTCTGCTGCTCCCAGGTGCGCCCGGCGTCGGAGGAATGGAGGAGCACTCCGTCATACCCGCCGGTCCAGACCTCGTTGCCGACGGAGACAAGGGTCAGCAAATGGTTGGTGGTGCCGGACTTGCGCGCCTGCCAGGTCTTGCCGGCGTCCTCCGAGGCGAGAATCGTGCCCCGGTCTCCGACCACGAGACCGTGCGTGGCGTCGGTAAAAGTCAAAGAGCGGAGCGTAACGTCAGCCTTGGTTTCGATAGTGGACCAGGTGGCGCCGCCGTCCGCAGTGGCGTACAGACGGCCTTGCTCGCAGATGGCATATACTATCGCAGGCGTGGGCGACACCGCGTCGCGCAGCCAGCAGGCGCGCGAGACCTCCGCGGCGGACGCGACCGGGGACAGCGCCAGCAACCCGATCAACCCGGTCAACGCAGCCAGAGTTCTACCTTTAGACATAATCTCTCCCCGTCTACTTCAAAGAGAATACGATCTCGCCGTCCGAAAGGTTACTCCGGCGGGGCCGGTGGAACCGGAAAACTCCCCCGTAAGCCTGCGACGCGGTGCGTTCCGAGAGACGGATTCCTCGGTTAACTGTGTTAGTTTCAGCCGATTGGTCCTTTTTCCAACCTGGGGGTGAATCGTCATTTGCAATTGACCAGGCACGTTGAGGCGCGGCGCCGGATATGGGAACGGCTAGAGCCTGACGATCTTGTCCGAATCCACGCCCTTGAGCGCGTTGCGGGTATCCACGATCAGCCTGGAGCGGGCCACCATCCCCTGGTAATCGAAGGCCGAATGGTCCGTGATAATGGCCACGCAGTCGGCTTCGGCGGCGGCCTCCTCGGGGGAGGATGCCAGCTCCACGCCGTCCAACTGCAGGGTGGGCACGTGGGGGTCGCTGTAGGCGATGGCGGCGCCGAGTCTTTCGAGCAGCAGAATGACGTCCAGGGCCGGGGATTCGCGCATATCGTCGATGTCGCGCTTATAAGCCACGCCCATCACGTGAATGAGCGATCCCTTGACCGGCTTGCCGGCGTCGTTGAGGGCGTTCTGGATCTTATCCACCACGAAATGGGGCATCTGGCCGTTGATGTACCCCGCCAGCTCAATAAACCGCGCTTCGATGCCGGCCTGCCTGGTTTTCCACGAGAGATAGAACGGATCGATGGGGATGCAGTGCCCGCCCAGGCCGGGACCGGGGTAGAAGGGCATGAATCCGAAGGGCTTGGTGGCGGCGGCGTCGATGACTTCCCAGACGTCTATGCCCATGCGGCCGCACATCATGGCGAGTTCGTTGACCAGCCCGATGTTGATCATGCGGAAGGTGTTTTCGAGCAGCTTGACCATTTCGGCCACCTGCGTGGAGCCGACCGGCACAACCCGCTCGAGCGCCTGTGCGTAGAACAGCCGCCCCATTTCCGTGCAGGCCGGCGTGCACCCGCCCACCACCTTGGGGATATTGACGGTCTGGTATCTCGGGTTGCCCGGATCCACCCGCTCGGGCGAGAAGCACAGGAAAAAATCGGAGCCCACCTGAAGGCCCGACTTGGCCAGCATGGGCAACACCAACTCATCGGTGGTCCCGGGATAGGTGGTGGATTCCAGAATCACCAGCATGCCCGCGTGGAAATGCCGCGCGATCTCCTGGCAGGAGGAGACGATGAAGCTCATGTCCGGGTCTTTGGTCTTGCGCAATGGCGTGGGGACGCAGATGTTGATAGTGTCCAGCTCCAGGACCGCGGCAAAGTCGGTTGTGGCGCGGAGCCCGCCCGATTCCACCAGCGGGGCGAGGGTGGAGCTGGGGATGTCGCCCACGTAGGAATCGCCGGCGTTGACGCGCCGGGTTTTCCGTGCGCTGACATCGATTCCGGTGACCTGGAAACCGGCCTTGGCGAACTCCACGGCCAAGGGGAGCCCGACGTATCCCAAGCCGACAACTCCGACGCGGGCGGTGCGCGAACGGATCTTCTCCGCCAACATCTGGGCGGTGGCGCGCGATGGCGCTATCGGTTGCATTTCGGACATAGATTATAACCTTACACCCAAAACACGCCTTCCGCGACCAGGATGGCCGGCCCGCTGAGAAGAAAGGCGCCCTCACAGCGGACCGAAAGTGGGCCAGCGGGCGTCAGCACAGTCACGGGAGACGCCACCCAACCGCGCGCCACGGCCATGGCGGCGGCGCCGGTGGAACCGGTACCGGAGCTCATGGTTTCACCCGCGCCGCGCTCCCAGAAGCGAACGTCGATGGTATGGAGGTCGACGGGCTTCACGAAGGAGACGTTGGTGCGGTTGGGAAAGCGCGCGTGGCGCTCGATTTCGGCGCCCATGGCGCGCCAGTCGAAATCGAAACCGCTCACCGGGACGGCGCACTGGGGGTTGCCCACCGCGAGGAGCGTGACGTCGCGCGGCCCGGTGGAAAGCGGCAGGTCGAGCCGTTGGGCCATAATCAGCGGGCGGCCCATATCCATTTCGAACTGGAATTCGCGGCCGTTGCGTTCGAGCAGGCGCAGAGTCTTGACGCCGGCGCCGGTGCGGATGCGGACCACGGCGCCGGCCAGGCCGTAAGTGAAGAGGAAGGCCGCAGCGCAGCGCGTGCCGTTGCCGGAAAGCTCGGGCGCGCTGCCATCCGAGTTGTAGAGTTGGATGGCGGCATCGGACTCGGCGCCGGCCGGCGGAGAGACCAACATCCAGCCATCCGCGCCTACGCCGGTGCGGCGGTCGCAGATGGCGCGGGCCAGCGCGTCGCGGCCGGCTTCCGGCGCGTCCTTCTCCCAGGTGAGCAGGAAATCGTTGTGGGCGCCATGCGCCTTGGTGAATGGAATGTTCATGGTCTGGTCCGACTAAGTTGGCGGGCGGACCCCCTGGTCAGCCCCACCATTTCTCCAGGCGCGCTTTACTGGGACGATTCCTTCAATGGCCCATGCGGCCCTCCGGTTCGCCGGTAGATCTCGATCACGGGCTCATCCTTCTTCACGATGGTCAGTTCCAGGGTGTAAGTCAAGCCGGCGCGGGCAGCGCGCTCGAGAGCGATCTGCACCGCGTCGCCGCGCCTCACCACGGCCCATTCCTGCCACAGGTATAACTCGGGCCGGCGGATGGCGGCTTCCCAGGGCAGGCCGTTGCAGATGCCGAAGGTCTCGCGCAAGGGGATGCCCATTTCGCGGTAGATGCCGGCGAAATCATCGCCGCCCGAGGTGAGGATTCCGGAACCGCTCACAAAGCGCGGCTTGAGGTACGCGGCGGTTTCGTGGAGCCAGGCGCGGCGGTTCTCGGAGTTGGCGCGCGATTCGGCCCAGGTGATCCAACTCTCCTGACTGGGGTGGAGTACCCACCAGGAAGCCCCGGCGGCCACTACTACAACGGCGGCCAGGCGCTGGGCGCCAGGCGGCGCGATGGCCACCAGAGCGGCGCCGGCCAGGGCCATCAAAGGCAGCGCGGCCAGGCCATAGCGGGTGTTGTACCAGGAATGCGGCCACAATTCCGGCACGTGAATGGGCGTGCCGAAAGAGTGCAGGCTCCAGATGTAGAACACCGGCGGAAGCGCCATTAGAACCAGCGGCCAGAAGGCGCGTTTGAACAGCAGGGTGGCCACACCGGCGATGGCCAGGAGCGCCAGCACAGGGCCGGCGCACAGGCGCACGGCGGCGCCATAGTAGAGCCCGGCGAGGGCCCAATCGCCCTGGCCGGGATCGAGCCGGCCGGCCTGAATGGCCTTGGCGGAATAGGGCCCGCGGAAAAAGTCCAACGGGTCCCCGGTGAGCCACCAGTTGTGGAAGAGCCAGTAGAGCGGCCCGGCGCCGGCGATGGCGCAGAACAGCACGGCCACACCCAGGCGGCTGCGCCTGGCGGTAAAGAAGAAATACACTGCCGCGAAGGGCAGCAGAAACCAACCGTCGTAGCGCGTGAGCGTTCCGGCGCATGCGGCCAGCGCGGCCCCCAGCACGGAGCCCCATCCCTGGGTCTCGCGGAAACGCACGCTGAAGTAGAGCAGTCCGGTCAGAGCCGCGGCGAAAGCCGCCTCGGTCATGGCGATGGACTGCAAATACAGCATATTGGGGTTGAGCGCGAATAGGGCGGCGGCAGCCACGGCGGCCGGAGCGGAGCCGAAGATGCGGCGCGCCGCCGCAAACAGGAACAAGCCCGCCAGCACAAAGCAGAGGGCCGATGGAATGGAGCCCGCCAGGCCGCTGCGCCACAAGGAATCGACGCGCACAAACGGCAGCATCAGCAGGTGCGGCAGGGGCAGCCACACCATTCCGATCTGGTCGTACCCCGGCGTGGTGGAATCGAAAATCCGGCGGGCGATATTCAGGTGCGCCTCGGCGTCCCCGTAATTGAGCAGCCAGCCGCGGGCCTCAAAGAACCACACCGCGGCGGCGCTCCAAAGCGGCAGAAGAAGCGCTATCCAGAGGGCCGTGCGGTTCGACGATGGCGGGGCGGAGGTCATGTGGGAAAGAACACGCCGAAGTTGCGCATCCCGAGGGCGAGGCGTGCCTCGCCCCTACAACGCCGGGCGCGCCCGGCCCGCGGCTACTTCATTCCATCCGGGATGGGCAGAGTCACGTTGCCCGTGGCGGCCCACTCGGCGCCGCGCGCAAACGTGGTCATGAAAGTCAGGGTATTCACGGCCGCGGCGTCATGGCCCAGCGCGGTAGCGAACACCCGGCCCTGCCCATATTGCACCGTCCAGAGCATCGGCTCGTCTTTGCCGGGGCCGGAAATCGGCTGGCGCGCTTTGCCCTGATAGAGAGCGTGGTCGTCATATGCCGTCGCCAGCACGTGGAAAGATCCGTCGGGCTGCCATTTCAGGTTGGAGTACAATTCGTCTTTCGGCTGTGGGAAAGACTTCTTGAGGCCGCGTGTAATGGGGTGGTCGGGATCCGTGATGGTGAGGGTGAAGTCGTGGGCCGCGGAATGCTGGCCCTGGTTCTGCCGCCAATTCCCGCCCGACAGCTTTTCGTACTCATCCCACCCGACAAAAGCCGCCGTCGAGAAGTGATACATCACCAAGCCCTTGCCGGAGCGAACCCAATCGAGCAGAGCCTTATCGGCCCGGTCGCCCCAACGTTGATCGGGCCGCCGGTCCTGGTAGTTCAGCACGACCACATCGTAGGTGGCCAGGGTCTCCGGTCCGGCGCCGCGAAACTCCTCCGTCACCCGAACGTCAAAGCGGCCCGTGGCCTCCAGATCCTTGCGCAGCTCCGGGGTGACGGAACGCCAGTCGTGGGAGTTTTCACCGGTGATGATCAGGGCCCGCAATTTCGCCGGCGCCGCCGTTGGCTGCGCCAGAAGGGGCAGGGAAAGAATCAGAGACAGTAGAACCAGCGCCAACTTTTTCATGCAATCCTCCAAAGACCGTCGATTATACTTTCATTCCCTGCCGTCCGCAAACTCGCGGAGAGTCTTGGGTGAGCGACATGAATGTTGGGGCTTTTCACGAAGCTGGATTGTTCCCGTCTTTCTAGAAGTATATAATACTTCTAGGAAGGAGCCCCATGCCTCAGTCCCTTCTTGACTTGGAAACCCGCCGGACC
>JBEKPK010000274.1:0-7789 GCA_049520795.1 Bryobacteraceae bacterium | reverse complement strand
AGGGGCCGCCGCACGAGACGGGGGGCCTGCCACGGCCGGGCTGACGGTGACGCGCCCGCTGGCTGCCGCGGGCCTCACAATCGCCATGGCCGGGCGCATCGCGAGAACCCTCGAGGCGCGCCCCGGTTTGCGCCTCTTCACGGCGGCGCCGGAGCACATGCCAGCCAGGAGGGACAGCACGACGCCGACGACGAGGGAACGATAAATCAGGCGGACGGGTCGCCACTTCATAAGTTATGGTGCGCGGTCGGAACCAGATGTGCGGTCGCCAGAGCAGCAGTTCGATGCCCGGCCGGAGCCGCCGGACAGTCCGACCCGGAGCGCCCTGCCCGTGGCGCCCCAAGCCGAATTTATACTAGTTTACCATGCCTGCCGTCTCCCCAGGATTGTATTCGGCGGAATTGAACGTCCCGAATAGTACCCTCCACGCCAAGCGGGGCCCGCCCGCTACCATATGAGGAAGGCTGGTTCGCTTGCTGGAAGCTCTGAACGCCGAAATCGTCAGTTGCGGGCTCTGCCCGCGCCTGCGGGACCACTGCGCCGCCATCGCCAGGGTCAAGCGGCGCGCGTATCGCGACCAGGAATACTGGGGAAAACCGGTGCCTGGCTTCGGAGATGCGCTGGCGCGCGTCCTCATTCTCGGGCTGGCCCCCGGGGCGCACGGATCAAACCGCACCGGCCGCATGTTCACGGGCGACCGCTCGGGCGACATGCTCTACGCCGCCCTGCACAAGCTGGGTTTCGCCACCCAGCCGGTCAGCCTTTCGCGCGGCGACGGGCTGGCGCTCAAAGACGCCTACATCACCGCCGCCGCGCGCTGCGCTCCGCCCGGCAATAAGCCCACGCCCGAGGAGATTCGCAACTGCCGGCCGTTTCTGGAGCGCGAGATGGACCTGCTCCCCAACGTCAAGGTAGTAGTGGCGCTGGGCCGGATTGCGTTCGACAGCTATCTGGACATTCTGAAGTCGCGCGGGGCCATCCGCAGCCGGGCGGAGTTCGCTTTCGGCCACAACCGGCAGTTCCGCACCGCGGAGGGCCAGCCCGCGCTCATCAGCTCCTATCACCCCAGCCAGCAGAACACCTCCACCGGCAAACTGACTTTGGATATGTTGCTGGATGTCTTCCGGCGTGCCCGGCGCGTGGCGAGCCGCGACCGTTAGCGTGGCGTGGAATAAATAGCAGCCGCCGGTTTCCAGCCGGCGCGCGGCAACCAGGCCAGAATAAAGGCGCTGGGGGTTGGGCCGAGAGAGTTCGGCGGTGAACTTGGGGGAGGCAGTTTACCGAGGCGCGGGAGTTGGAGCCGCAATTCGCGAAAACGTCTCGAATTGGCGCAAGACAACTCGTTGGAATGGGCGATAAGCTGAAAGGCGGGAGTGATCGCGATGAACTTGGAGATCTCCGAGGAAACAAGGGTTCGAGTGCTCGCAAATGCCCGGGCGCAAGGCCTGGAGGTGGACGACTATCTGCGGCGGCTCATGCTGGAAGCCGAAGAGCAGAGCGATTTCGTCTCCGCCGTTGAGGAGGGGCTTGCGGATGTAGAAGGCGGGCGGGTGCGCCCAGCGCGCGAAGCGCTTAGGCAACTCGGGGCGAAGCTTGGCTTTTCGAGTTCATATTACGGAGACGGCGCTCACCGATGCCGAGAACTTCGTCGAATATGTCCGCTGTGAGAAGCGCGACGCCGTCGGGGCCGAACGGTAGTGGAACGGCTTATTGGATGCGCTTTTCTCGCTGGAACAGCGGCCGGGCCGCGGCTCGCTGCTGGTCGAGGCGCCGATGCGAACCAGGGGACTGCGGCAGATTCTCTACCAATCGCACCGCATCGTATTTGAGCTGGACGAACAGCGCCAGATAGTTCGTGTTTTGCGAATCTACCACGCCTCGCGCCGGGAGCTGCGTCAGCGCGATGTTCCCGGATGAAGACTTACACCGCGGGGGCGGCATCATGTGGGCTGAGTGGCCTTGAACAGGAATGCTTGCCTGGGCAAGCGTCCGCACTACGGAACCGGCATCTCCCGCACCGCTCCGCGCGCCGCGCTGGTGGTGAATGCTGCGTACACTTGCAGGGCTTTCGAAACCTTGCGCTGGCGGGCTGGCGGCGTCCAGGCGCCGGCGCCCTTGGCGTCCATGGCCTCGCGGCGGCGGGCCAGCTCCTCGTCCGTCACCGCCAGGCGCAGCACGCGTTTGGGGATGTCGATCTCGATGCAGTCGCCTTCCTCTACCAGCGCGATGGCCCCGCCTCGGGCCGCTTCGGGCGAGATGTGGCAAATGGAAAGTCCCGCCGTTCCGCCGGAGAAGCGCCCGTCGGTGATCAGCGCGCAGACCTTGCCGAGTCCCTTGGATTTCAGGTAACTGGTGGGGTAGAGCATCTCCTGCATGCCCGGCCCGCCCTTGGGGCCTTCGTAGCGGATCACCACCACGTCTCCGGGCTTGATCCGGTCGCCGAGAATAGCCTCGACCGCGGCGTCCTGGCTCTCGCAGATGCGCGCCGGGCCGGCGAATACCAGGCTCGCCGGATCCACGCCGGCGGTTTTGACGATGCCGCCGTCTTCGGCCAGATTCCCGAAGAGCACCGCCAGCCCGCCATCGCGGCTGAAGGAGTGTTCGACATCGCGAATGGCGCCGCGTTCGCGATCCAGGTCCACTTCGGGGTAGCGAGCGCTCTGGCTGAAGGGCTCGGTGGTGCGGATGCCGGCGGGCGCGGCCGAGTAGAAGCGCCGCACGGCGGGGTCCGTGGCGCGCCGCACGTCCCAACGGTCGATGGCTTCGCGCAAGTTGGCTGAGTGTACCGTGTGGACGCTGGCGTCGAGCAATCCTCCCTGTTCCAGTTCGCCCAGAATGGCATAGATGCCGCCCGCGCGGTGCACGTCTTCCAGGTGCACGTTGGCCACCGAGGGCGCCACTTTGCACAGGTTCGGAACCCGCCGCGAGAGCCGGTCGATGTCCTGCATCGTGAAGGGCACGCCGGCTTCGTAAGCGGCGGCGAGAAGGTGCAGCACGGTGTTGGTGGACCCGCCCATGGCGATATCGAGCGTCATGGCGTTTTCGAAGGCGGCGAAGGTGGCGATGCCGCGCGGCAGCGCGGTTTCATCGTCGTGCTCATAGTAGCGGTGCGCCAAATCCACGATCCGTCGGCCGGCTTCGAGGAATAGGTTCTTGCGGTCGGCGTGGGTGGCGATTATGGTGCCGTTGCCCGGCAGAGCCATGCCCAGCGCCTCCATCAGGCAGTTCATGGAATTGGCCGTGAACATGCCGGAGCAGGAGCCGCAGGTGGGGCAGGCGGAGCGCTCCATATCGGCGATCTCTTCCTCGGTGACGCGGGGGTCGGCCGCGGACACCATGGCATCGATCAGGTCCACCGCCTTCACGCCGCCGTTCACGCGCACCTGGCCGGCCTCCATGGGGCCGCCGGAAACGAAGATCGCGGGGATGTTCACGCGCAGAGCCGCCATCAGCATGCCCGGCGTGATCTTGTCGCAGTTGGAGATGCACACCAGCGCGTCGGCGCAGTGCGCATTGACCATGTATTCCACGCTGTCGGCGATCACCTCGCGCGAGGGGAGGCTGTAGAGCATGCCGTCGTGGCCCATGGCGATGCCGTCGTCGATGGCGATGGTGTCGAACTCCTTGGCCACGCCGCCGGCCTTCTCGATCTCGCGCGCCACCAGTTGCCCCAGGTCCTTCAAATGGACGTGGCCGGGAACGAACTGCGTAAACGAATTGGCGATAGCGATGATGGGCTTGTCGAAATCGCCGTCCTTCATTCCAGTGGCGCGCCACAGCGCGCGGGCCCCGGCCATATTGCGGCCGTGGGTGGTAGTGCGGGAGCGATAAGCAGGCATAGTTGAAACCTATTATCCACCATACCAGCCGGGGAGGGGCGGGCTGGCCGTAATCCGTCCGTAAGCCCGGTTCACCGCGGAGGCGCGGAGACGACGCGGAGGATTCCGAAACTCAGCGACCTCGGTTCATACCAGTTCCAAACGGAGTTGTTTTCCAACGGCGGCGGCGGCGCGTTGCATGGTATGCAGCGTCACTCCCGTGTTCTTGGGGTCCAGCAGGCGCTCGAGCGCGCGCCTGCTAGTCTGCATCCGTTCCGCCATGGCCGACTTGGTAAGACTGTCCTTCTCCATGGCGGCCTTGATCTGGTCCGCGAGAATCTGCTTCAGCGCTTGTTTCTCGCACGTCTCCAGAATGCCTCCCTCGGCCAGGAAGCCATCGAAAGAAGCGCCTATCTTCCCCTTCTTCTTCGGCATGTTTCTACTCCACTTCCTTCATGCGTTTGCGAGCCAGTTCGATATCCTTGGCCGGCGTCTTCTGGGTCTTCTTGATGAAGCCGTGAAGCAGCACCATGCGCCCGAGGACAACGCAAAAAATAATCCGGCCTGTCTTCCCATCTTCCAGGTCGCTACGCACTTCCCACAGCCCGCTGCTAAGGCTGCGGCAGTATGGCATCCCGATAGGCCATCCAAACTCGACCTTCTGCACGTCTCGACCGACAGACTGGCGATCTTCTGACGAAAGTCCCTTGATCCAGTCCCTCACGGGCTGGTTGCCACCCGGCGATTCGTAGAAAAATGCCGGCAGCTTCTTGGAACGGTCGATCACAGTCCATTGTGCCAAAAATGACACATTTTGTCAAGGTTCTCAGATAACCACTGGGTAGTGCCCAGCTCATCGCTGGTTCCGGCCAGCCGCGGCGAATTGCTTCGTTGTATAAACGAGTTTCACCCATGCGTGCTTCATCCGCATCCGATCCCGACGCCGGCCGCGCAAAGGGCATGGCAATCGGAGCCACGGCGATGGTCGTCTGTCTCTCCGCCTGTGAGCTTCTGATCCACCTGTACGCCGGACGGCATTATGGCTATTTCGTGGACGAGCTGTATTACCTGGCCTGCAGCCGGCATCTGGATTGGGGCTACGTGGATCAGCCGCCGCTGATTGCATGGATAGCCTGGATCGGGCGGGTGGTCCTTGGCGGCTCGCTGCCGGCCATCCGTTTCCTGCCGGCCGTGGCCGGAGCGGGCCTGGTAGCCCTCACGGCCCTGATTGCTCGCGAGCTCGGCGGCCGGCGGCTTGCCCAGGGATTCGCCGCCCTGGCCGCATTAGTCGCGCCGGGTATTCTGGGCGGCAATGGCCTCTTGTCCATGAACGCCTTCGAACCGCTATTCTGGACCGGCTGCGCCTGGTTGCTGATACGCATCGTGAAAACCGGCAAGCAGAAGCTCTGGATCTGGTTCGGCGCGCTCGCGGGATTCGGGCTGGAGAATAAGTACTCCATGCTGATCTTCGGGACGGGCATCGTTCTAGGCCTGCTGCTCACGCCGCAGCGGCGCGTTTTTGCGAGCCGCTGGGTGTGGATCGCCGGCGGCATCGCGTTTCTCATCTTCCTGCCGAATCTGCTGTGGAACGTCCAACACCATTTCCCTTTCCTGGAGTTACAGGCCAATATCCGCCGCAGCGGGCGCGATGTCCCCCTCACGCCGCTGGTCTTTCTTAGGCAGGAAATCCTGACCATGCATCCTCTCACCCTGCCCATCTGGCTGGCCGGCCTGTGGTTTTACTTCTTTTCGAAATTGGGGAGGCCGTTTCGCGCGCTGGGCTGGGCATGGGTTTTCACGGCGGGGGTGATCCTGGCGATGAGCCCGCGCATCTACTATCTCTATCCCGCTTTTCCGATATTGTTCGCCGCCGGCGCGGTCGCTTGGGAGACTCCGCTCGAGCGGCAGCCGTGGGGGCGGAAACTCGCCTGGCCGGCCTTGCTGGCCTCGACCGGCGCGGTTCTCGCGCCGATCGCGATTCCGGTTCTGCCGCCCGAGACCTACATCCGCTATACGCAGGTTCTGCATCTCAACCAGCCCCGCCTGGAAATGCACAGGCTCGGCCCGCTGCCGCAAATCTTCGCCGACCAGTTCGGTTGGGAGGAAATGGCGGCCACCGTCGCGCGCGTCTACAACAGTCTCCCGCCGGATGTCCGTCCCAAAACCGCGATCTTCGGCCAGAACTACGGACAAGCCGGAGCCATCGATCTGTTCGGCCCGAAGTATGGCTTGCCGCCCGCCATCAGCGGGCATTAATCGTACTTCCTTTGGGGACCGCGCGGCTACACCGGCGAAAGCGTCATCGTCATGGAGGGACGGCAACAGGACCTCGAGTCGCGTTTCGCCGGCGTCCAGAAGGTCGCACATGTTTATCATCCCTATTCCATGCCATACGAGCATTTCGACATCTTCTACTGCCGCGGTCTCAAGCAGCCCTTGAGCGAAATGTGGCCGCAGGTGAAGAACTGGCGCTGAAACCGACGCGCCGCGCGCGTCCGCTACAATTGGGTTTAGCCCACTTCCACAAGGAACTCCCGTGACAGGTCACGAAACCAGACAGCGCTTTCTCGACTTCTTCGCCCAACGCGGCCACCGCGTAGTGCCCAGTTCTTCGCTGGTTCCGGCCAACGATCCCACCCTGCTATTCGCCAACGCCGGCATGAACCAGTTCAAAGACGTGTTTCTGGGACTGGAAAAACGCGCTTACACGCGCGCCACCAGCTCGCAGAAGTGCGTTCGAGCCGGCGGCAAGCATAACGACCTGGAAAACGTGGGCTTCACCCGGCGGCATCATACCTTCTTCGAGATGCTGGGCAATTTCTCCTTCGGCGACTACTTCAAGGCCGACGCCATCGCGTTCGCCTGGGACCTCATCACCAAGGATTACGGCCTGCCGGCGGACAAGTTGTACGTGACCGTTTTCCGCGAGGACGACGAAGCCGAGGAACTCTGGCAGAAGGTGGCGGGAGTCGGCAAGAGCCGTATCTACCGGCTAGACGAGAAGGACAATTTCTGGCAGATGGGGGAAACCGGCCCCTGCGGCCCCTGCTCGGAGATCCACTACGACCTGGGCGTGGGAGCCGCCGCGCCGGGCTGCGAGAACGAAGCGTTCCCCAGCGACGCCGGCGGCCGATTCGTCGAAATCTGGAACCTGGTCTTCATGCAATTCAGCCGCGACGCCGCCGGCGTCCTCACGCCGCTTCCGCGGCCCTCGATCGATACCGGCATGGGCCTGGAACGGATCGCCGCGGTGATGCAGGGCAAGCTCTCGAACTACGATACCGATCTGATTCTCCCCATCGTAGAGCGGGCGGCCGCGCTGTGCGGCGTCGCGCACGGGGCCGACGCGCGCGTGGACACGGCTCTGCGCATCGCCGCCGATCACGCGCGCGCGGCCGCATTCCTGATTCACGACGGGGTGTTGCCGGCCAATGACGGCCGCGGCTACGTGCTGCGCAAGATCATGCGGCGGGCCATGCGCCATGCGCGGCTGATCGGGGTGGAAGAGCCTTTCCTCCATAAGCTCACGGGCTTCGTGGCGGAGTTGATGCAGCCGGCCTATCCGGAGATGATCGAAAGCGTGCCGCGCGTGGCGCGCGTGGTGAAGGAGGAGGAGCACCGCTACGCCACCACATACCTGGTGGCCGAGAAGGTGTTCAACGACGAAATCCGCTCACTCGATGGCGCGGGGATTCCCGGCGCGGTGTCGTTCAAGCTCTACGATACCTACGGGCTGGCCCTCGACGAGCAGGAGGAGATGGCTCGCGAGCACGGGCTGGCGGTGGATCGCGAGGGCTTCGAAATTGAAATGGAGCGCCAGCGCGAGCGCGCGCGGGCCAGTTGGAAAGGCGCCGGGAAAGGCGCCGTGGTCCCCGCCTATCAGGCGCTGCTGGAGCATGGGCGCACCAAGTTCCTGGGATATGCGGAAACGGAGGCCACCGCGCGCGTGGTGGGCCTTCTCATCGACCGCG
>JBEKPK010000273.1:0-8830 GCA_049520795.1 Bryobacteraceae bacterium | reverse complement strand
GCTTCTTCTACATGCCGTCCTTCTCGTGCCGCACGATCGTCTACAAAGGCCTGCTGCTGGCGCCGCAAATCGCCAACTTCTATCCCGAGCTGAGCGACCCGGAAGTGATCAGCGCGCTCTGCCTGGTGCACCAGCGCTTCTCCACCAACACGTTTCCCACCTGGCAGCTCGCGCACCCGTTCCGCTACGTAGCCCACAACGGCGAGATCAACACCCTGCGCGGCAACGTCAATTGGATGCACGCGCGGCAATCCGTGCTCGACTCGCCGTTGTTCGGCGACGACCTCAAGAAGCTCTTCCCCATTATCCAGCCCGGCGGCAGCGATTCCGCGAATTTCGACAACGCGCTCGAGCTTCTGGTGATGGCCGGGCGGTCGCTCCCGCACGCCATGGCCATGCTGATTCCCGAGGCCTGGGACAAGAACGCCCACATGAACCCGCAGAAGCGCGCGTTCTACGAATACCACGCCTCGCTGATGGAGCCTTGGGACGGCCCGGCGGCCATGGTGTTCACCGACGGCCGCTCGGTTGGCGCCACACTCGACCGCAACGGCCTGCGCCCCGCGCGTTACCTGGTGACCAACGACGATCTGATAGTGATGGCGTCGGAAACCGGAGTCTTGCCGGTGGCCCCGGAGGACGTGAAGCTCAAGGGACGCCTGCAGCCCGGCAAGATGCTGCTGGTGGACACAGTGGAGGGCCGCATCGTGGCCGATCGCGAGCTCAAGGCGCGGCTCTACGGACGCAATCCTTACCAGCTCTGGTTGAAGGAAAACCAGATCGCTCTCGACCAGCTTGCCGAGCCGCCGCGCGAATACGGCGCCGACACGGCCACCCTGCTGCGCCGCCAGCGCGCGTTCGGCTACACGGCCGAGGATCTGAAGATGATCCTCGAGCCGATGTCGGAAAAGGGCGAGGAACCTATCGGTTCGATGGGCTCGGATACGCCGCTCGCCTGCCTCTCGGACAAGCCGCAGCCGCTGTTCCACTACTTTAAACAGCTTCCGCGAGGAGATGGTGATGTCGCTCACCAGCTACATAGGCACCGAGCGCAACATCCTGGCGGAGACGCCCCTGCATTGCCACACCCTCAAGCTGCAGCATCCCATTCTGGGCAATCGCGACCTGGAAAAGCTCCGCCGCGTGTCGCAGGGCGATTTTCTGGCCACCACGCTTCCCATGATGTTCCCGGTGGAGGAAGGCGCCAAGGGCCTGGAGCGCGCCCTCACCCAGCTCTGCCGGCGCGCCTCGCTGGCCATTCAATCCGGGTACACGCTGCTGATTCTCTCCGACCGCGGCATCGACCCGGACTACGCGCCCATCCCCAGCCTGCTCGCCCTGGCGGCCGTGCACAACCACCTGGTCCGCGAAGAATCGCGCACCCAGGTGGCGCTCATCATCGAATCCGGGGAGCCGCGCGAGGTGATGCACTTCGCGCTGCTGATCGGCTACGGCGCCAGCGCCGTGAACCCCTATCTGGCGCTCGAAACCGTGGCCGAGATGGAGCGCGCCGCCGGGCAGCCGGCCCATGCCATGGCGAATTTCGTCAAAGCCATCAACAAAGGGCTCTTGAAGACCTTTTCGAAAATGGGCATCTCGACCCTGCAAAGCTATCGCGGCGCGCAGGTTTTCGAGGCCATCGGCCTGGATCGCGATCTGGTGGAGCGCTACTTCACGGGCACCGTTTCCCGCATCAACGGCGTAGGCCTCGAGGTCATCGCGCGGGAAGCCATGGAGCGCCACGCGCATGCCTTCCAGCCCCTGCGGGAGTCCGAGACAGAGCTGACCGCGGGCGGCGCTTATGCCTACCGGACCAACGGCGAGTATCATCTGTTCAATCCCGACACCATCGCCAAGCTCCAACACGCCGTGCGGCGGAACAGTTTCGATACGTTCCAGGAATTCAGCGACCTCATCGATACCCAGAACCGGCAGCTCTGCACCCTGCGCGGCCTTTTGGAGCTGCGCGCCGCCGCGGAGCCGGTCCCGCTCGATGAGGTGGAACCGGCGCAGGAGATTGTGAAGCGTTTCGCCACCGGGGCCATGTCCTTCGGCTCCATCTCGAAGGAGGCTCACGAGACGCTGGCCATCGCCATGAACCGCATCGGGGCTCGGTCCAACACGGGCGAAGGCGGAGAAGACGAAGAGCGCTTCGGCGACCTCCGGCGAAGCTCCGTCAAGCAGGTGGCTTCGGGACGCTTCGGCGTCACCTCCCACTACCTGGTGAACGCCGACGAGCTGCAAATCAAGATGGCGCAGGGCGCCAAGCCCGGCGAAGGCGGCCAGCTTCCGGGCCACAAAGTGGATAAGAACATCGCCCGGGTGCGGCACTCCATACCCGGCGTGGGCCTGATCTCGCCGCCGCCGCACCACGACATCTATTCCATCGAGGACTTGGCGCAGCTCATCTACGATTTGAAGAATGTCAACCCGAGCGCGCGCATTTCGGTCAAGCTGGTGGCCGAAGTGGGCGTGGGAACGGTGGCCGCGGGCGTGGCCAAGGCGCATGCCGACGTGGTTCTGATTTCGGGCGATTCGGGCGGCACCGGCGCTTCGCCGCTAAGCTCCATCCGCCATGCCGGCATCCCCTGGGAGCTGGGCCTGGCGGAGACGCACCAGGTTCTGGTGATGAACGATCTGCGCGGGCGCATCCGAGTGCAGACCGACGGCAAGCTGCAAACCGGCCGCGACGTGGCGATCGCCGCGCTGCTCGGCGCCGAGGAGTTCGGCTTCTCCACCGCCCCCCTGGTGGCCCTGGGTTGCGTGATGATGCGCAAATGCCACCTCAATACCTGCCCGGTGGGCATCGCCACCCAGGACCCGGTCCTGCGCGCGCGCTTCCACGGCGCCCCCGAGCACGTCATCAATTACTTCTTCTTCGTGGCCGAACAGGTGCGCCGCCACATGGCCCGGCTCGGTTTCCGGACGTTCGACGAAATGGTGGGCCGGACGGACATGCTGGAGCCCCGCCAGGCCCACGACCACTGGAAGGCCAAGGGGCTCGATCTTTCCGCCATCCTCTACAACCCGCCCACGCCCAGCCGCGTCGCGAGGCGCTGCGTGCAGGCGCAGGACCACGGGCTGAAGGGCGCGCTCGATTACGAGTTGATGGTGTTCGCGCGCGAGGCCCTGGAGGGGCGCGCGCCCGTGGATTGCAGCCTGCCCATACGCAACGTCAACCGCACCGTCGGCGCCATGCTTTCGGGCGAGATCTCGCGCCGCCACGGATCCGCCGGGCTGCCCGACGATTTCATCCGCTTCCGCTTCCACGGTTCGGCGGGGCAGAGCTTCGGCGCGTTTTTGGCCAAGGGCGTGACGCTCGAGCTCGAAGGCGACGCCAACGATTACATCGGCAAGGGCCTCTCCGGCGGGAAGCTGATCGTGTATCCGCCGCTCGGTTCCACCTTCCCTCCGGAGGAGAATATCGTCATCGGCAACGTGGCCCTCTACGGCGCCACCAGCGGAGAGGCGTACTTCAACGGCGTGGCCGGCGAGCGGTTCGCGGTGCGCAACTCCGGCGCCACGGCGGTGGTCGAGGGCACGGGCGATCACGGCTGCGAGTACATGACCCGCGGACTGGTGGTGGTGTTGGGCAAGTGCGGGCGCAATTTCGCGGCCGGCATGAGCGGCGGCCTGGCCTTCGTGCTCGACGTAAAGGGCGATTTCGCCGAGAAACGCTGCAACACCGCCAGCGTGGACATCGAATCCATCCACCCCGGCGAGCAGGACGATCTGCTCATCCGCACTCTCATTGAAAGGCATGTGATGGCCACCGGCAGCCCCCTCGGCAAGCGCATCCTGGAGAACTGGGAACAAATGTTGCCCAAGTTTCTGAGAGTCTTTCCGCGCGAGTACCGGCGCGCGCTGGCGGCCGGAGAGAAAGTGGGCCATGCGGTGAGCTTCCCCTCCCCGGTTCACCTCGCGGAGGCGCCGGCCATGTTGCAGGCGAGCGGAGACTAATCATGGGCAAGACCACCGGTTTCTTGGAATACCCTCGCGAAACGGCCGAGCGCCGTCCCGTCGCCCAGCGCATCCACGACTGGTTTGAGATCTACCTGCCGTTCCCCGTCGAGAGCGCGCAGAAGCAGGGCGCGCGCTGCATGGATTGCGGCGTGCCGTTCTGCCACAACGGCTGCCCGCTCAACAATCTCATCCCCGACTGGAACGATCTGGTATTCCACGGCCGCTGGCGCGAAGCTGTGCGCCAGTTGCACGCCACCAACAATTTTCCCGAGTTCACCGGCCGCATCTGCCCCGCCCCGTGCGAAGCGTCCTGCGTGCTGGGCATCAATGCGCCGGCGGTGACTATCAAGCAGATCGAGAGGCTGATCGTCGATCGCGGATTCGAGGAAGGCTTCATCAAGCCGGAACCCGCGCCCACGCGCACCGGCAAGCGCGTGGCCGTAGTGGGATCGGGGCCGGCCGGCCTTGCCGCCGCCCAGCAGCTCGCCCGCGCCGGACACGACGTCACGGTCTTCGAGAAAAGCGACCGCATCGGCGGCCTGCTCCGCTACGGCATCCCGCACTTCAAGATGGAGAAGCACCTCATCGACCGGCGACTCGAGCAGATGCGCGCCGAAGGCGTGAAGTTCGAGATCAATGCCCACGTGGGCGGCAACGTTCCCGTGGAAGATCTGCGCAAGGAGTTCGACGCCATCCTCCTGGCAGGCGGCGCCGAGCAACCCCGCGACCTGAAAGCCCCCGGCCGCGACTTGCAGGGCATCCACTTCGCCATGGATTTCCTGCCCCAGCAGAACCGGCGCAACGAAGGCGACACGGTTCCCGAAGGAGGCGCCATCCTGGCCACCGGCAAGCGCGTAGTGATCATAGGAGGCGGCGACACCGGCGCCGATTGCCTCGGAACCAGCCATCGCCAAGGCGCGCTCTGCGTGACTCAGTTCGAGTTATTGCCCAAACCCCCCGACGAGCGTTCGCCATCGACGCCATGGCCCCTCTGGCCCATGCAGTTACGCGTCGAAACCTCCCATGAAGAAGGCGGCGCCCGCGATTGGAGCATATCAACCGTAGGCTTCACCGGCGACGAGCAAGGCCGAGTGAAGCAGTTACACGCCATAAGAGTAGGTCCGCCACCGAGCTTCGAACCTCAGCCCGCCAGTGAGTTCGCGCTGGATGCCGACTTAGTGCTGCTGGCCATGGGCTTCCTTGGGCCAGTGAGAAACGGCATGTTGGATAAGTTGGGAGTAACTCTAGACCAACGCGGCAACGTAGCCACCGACGAAAACTACATGACCTCGGTGCAGGGCGTGTTCGCGGCCGGAGACATGCGTAGAGGGCAATCGCTGGTAGTCTGGGCGATAGCCGAAGGGCGTAAGGCGGCGCGGGGGGTGGAGCAGTACCTCACGGCGCGGGCGGGGTAGGCGAACCGTCAGGAGACTCGGCGTGCCAGGCTCGCCGTAGAGCGGGCCTCCGGCCTGCCATGCCGGCATCCCTGCCGGCATTCTTCCCCGTCATCCGAGGAACCGTAGAACAGGGGACGCAGTCCCCGGCTCACAAGCGGATCTGATAGACTGTCGGATGCAGTGACTGGCCGGCGGCGGCCACCAACCCGAGGCTGCTCGCCGAAGTTCGGAGGATATGTGGACCCCAGACCCTACAGGGATTTCCGCTGGATTGTCACCGACCCCGACTTGTTGGGCGGCAAACTCGCCATTCGGGGAACGCGCCTCTCCGTGTCGTTTATCCTGTCGTGCCTGGCCGACGACATGAGCGTCGAGGAGATTGCGGCTACCTACGGAAGCTTCCCCCGGGAAGCCATCCCGGAGATCATGAAGCTGGCCTCCGAGTTCCTGGACGCGCCGAATGTGGCTGCTTGACGTGAATGTGCCGAAGGGTCTGGTTGCGGCGCTCGCCGGGCTCGGCATCGGGGCGCAACACGCCGAAGATCGCGGCTGGGGCGGACTGACCAACGGCAATCTGGTTGAGGCGGCGATTGAGGCCGGCTTCACGTGCCTGCTCACGCGGGACCGTCTGTTCGGCGAATCGGCCTCGCGCTCGCTCAAGCGGTTTCCTACGTTTTCGGTTGTGCTGGTCACGCTGCCGCAACTTCGCTGGCCCGAGTTCTCGGTGGATTTCAAGCGCGCCTGGGAAGACAACCCGATCCGGCCGGAGCCCGGCCGATTTCTCCGCTGGCCCGGCCAGCAGTGGCTGCCCCGGTGACGTCTCGCCCGTCCCCGCGTCGCCTCGAGATAGTCGCGCAGTTCAGTCTGACCGTTTTCTCCCGCCGACCGTTTTCTCCCGGTTTCCCTTGGATGCCCTGGACCACACCGAGCGGCGGCGAGCGCTTGCGAAGGCATTATGGGCCGTCGTGAAACCACGCTTGCCTATCGAGAGTCAGGGACCGAAGGAACGCCACGTAGACGCCTTTGATGTGCTCAATCTTGTCCGGAAGCCCCGGCCACTCGATTGTGCGGTTCTCGATATACCTTGGCCGCTCGATGCTTAAATGGGCCAAGAGCCTGTTGCAGCCTTCCCGGTATTCCGTCAACCACGGCGGGCGTGTGGGTCGCCATGCAGGGCCGACGTAATCACATGCCAGCACATCGCCCGGTAAAACCCGCAGGGGGTCGTCTTTCTGTTTCAGTCTGTTCGCGAACAGAAACTGGAGAAGATTTCTGAGGTGAACCAACAATGCCTCAAATATCAAGGAATCGACGGTCTTGTGCTGTTGCGCCTGGACGGAAAGCGTCCCTACAGCAGTCGCAGTAATCGTGGTTGTTCCCCACGCTCTCGTTGTTGTGTTGGGACGTAACACGCCGACCTTCTCAGCGGCAAGGCCCAACATGTCGAACTCCCACCGAACATGGAAAGCCATCTTTCGCAAATCGGTCTCGGACATCGGCGTCATCGTGCTTCACCTCTTCTCTTGCTTGCTCCGAGCGTTCGTGGCAAGGCGCAAGATGCCGAAGCGCAATCCCGTCGATGCCCGATCCCTAAACCTCGAACCAATCGGTTATGCAAGGCCTCCGCTGAGCGTCAGAAGAACGGAAGTACGGTAACATTCTCAAGGACATCCAACGAATACTTCAGCCTTTCGTCTGCCTTGCCCACGACGATGATACCCCGGATGAGTTGCCCCGGCCCGGCCATGTGCCGTCGAACCCAGCCCATATAGCTTGAGATCTGCCCGACGACCTCGCGGGAGTCAGACCGGGGCCTCTTGATCTCAACTACCACGAAGTTCCGCTTTCGGTCCAAGCACAAGAGATCGAGGACTCCGACTTCGACTGAAAACTGGCGCTTGATGAGCGTAAGACCTGGCTCCAACAGATCGAGGCGGCTGACCAGCAGCGTCTCGAGGCTCTTCTCGTCGATGCTATGCGCGATCGGCTCACGAGAACGCTTCGAGGTGCCCATCGGCGTCAGTGCCCGCGGGACAGGCGCCTGTCCACCGACCGCGCCCCGCCGTAGCCCCAAACGCAGTCGGCCAGTTCGCGTGACAAACGGTTTCCCGTCCTGCTCAAGGCGCAAGTACATCCAGGTTTCGGGGGACTTGGGAACTCCGTAGTGATACTGGGTGACGATTTCCTCTAGCGACATAGCCCGCCCGCTTTGTCTGAGGGCCACAACGGCTGAACGAAGATACTTGCCTGGCGGGAGTTTCCCAGCCCGTGCTGATCGCTTCAGCCGATACGAGGGGTGCTCGGCGAATTGAAGGCCGAGTTCCCCCTGTTTCGCAGCCGTCAAAAGGTCGTGGAACGCCCGGGACGGCGCGGGCTTGAGCTTCGACGCGGCTTCGATCAGCGGGTTAATCTCCATTGGCCCGCGCCTCCGCAAGACTTCGACAACCGCCTCCTTGAATGATCTCATCTCAGGAGATTCTACCTCTAACGGATGCAAGTTCCTACCGGGCCCCCTCCACCGCTCGTGAATCGTGCCGAAGAAACCGGGAAAAGGCGAAAGGCGAAAAGGGCGAAAAGGAAGGGCGAAGTGTCTCGGCAGAGGGCGGTAGCTTTCAGGGGGTGGCACGAGTCGGATGAGCCGAGAGGCTCAAGTCCGGATCTGTGAGCGCCTCGGGGTGAAATTCCCCGGGGCGACTCGGCGAACGTTATCGGCCGCAGGGCTTCGGTGACCTCAGGCGGCACGCTCATAGAGAACTCTGCCTTCGCGGGCGGCGGGCCAATAAACCGTATTCACGACGTGCTTGTATCGATCGAATCGCGCCGTGGTCGAGACCACAATATCCGTAGGCAGTTCGCAACCGATCAGGGCAGCATACACTTCGGCGGCGCGCTGGCGCGGGTCGGCCACCTCGCGGAACAGCACCAGGAGATCGAGGTCGCTGCCTTCTCGCGCATCGCCACGCGCATGCGACCCGAAGAGGATGATCCTCTCGGGCGAGAACCCGGCGGCAATGCGTTCCACAATCTCGCCGATGGCGGCTTGGGCAGTCATCTAATTCCGATGATAGCGCGACTTCCGTAGCGCCGCCCTCTTTCGCCGCCGATCCTCCGAAAACAGCCTCGCCCTTCCATCACGGAAGCCAGACCCGGGCTGGAGCCTTCTTCGGGCTGTTTTGGGGGGACTGTTTTGGGGGACGTCCATGATAAGGGCTTGTCAAGGAGAAACAGGACTTTCCCCGCACTTTTTGGAGGGGGTTCCTGGAGCGCTGCAATAGGTTCGACGGGTTGCACGGCGGTTCGCCTTTTTCGATCCTTTACGAATTCGACCCACGCGTCAGCGGGGCCAGGCATCCATTTGCGGGAACAGCTTGGAGCCGTCGCCGAAGATTGAGTTTGGGTGAGCCGGCCGGCCTCGAAACAGACGACGTGGCCCATGCGGAGGCGAGCCTCCCTGTGGCAGTCCCGGACCA
>JBEKPK010000272.1:0-7836 GCA_049520795.1 Bryobacteraceae bacterium | reverse complement strand
GCGGCGTGGTTCTCGACCCCTGCTGCGGCTCCGGCGGCATGTTCGTGCAGGCCGACGAGTTCACACGGCACAACCGCGAACTCAGTTTCATCGGGCAGGAGAGCAAGGACTTCACCTACCGCCTGTGCCGCATGAACCTCTTCATTCACGGTCTCGACGGCAAGATCGAACTCGGCAATTCGTATTTCAACGACCTGCTGGCCAAAGTGAAGGCGGACTACCTGCTGGCGAACCCACCGTTCAATGATGGCAGCAAGGGCGAGAACGGATGGGGCGCGGAGCGGGTGCCGGCCAAGGACCCGCGCCTGCAACTGGGCGATCGGCGGGTGACGCTTTCGCCGCGCAACGCCAACACCATGTGGATTCTGCACTTCCTCTATCACCTGAAGAGCACCGGGACGGCCGGATTCGTGATGGCGACGGGGGAACTTTCGAACGGCGAGACGGCGCGCCACGAAGTGCGCCAGGCGCTGGTGGACGAGGACTACGTAGACTGCATCGTACAGCTTTCCGGGCAATTGTTCGCCAATACCCAGATCCCGTGCGCGCTCTGGTTTCTCGCGAAGAACCGCAGCGGAACAGGCGGCTTCCGGCGGCGCAAGGGCGAGATTCTGTTTCTGGACGGGCACAAGCTCGGGTCGTTGATTCCCGGCTCGCGCAAACAGAAGGAACTGGCCGGCGAGGAAGTGGAGCGGATGGCGGCGGCATACCGGACGTTCAGGCGGACGGGGATACCGGAGGCGGTCCCCGGCTTCTGCCGCGTGGCGACGGTGGATGAGGTGCGGACGCACGGATGCGCGCTGACGCCGGGCCGTTACGTGGGGCCGCCGGAGAGCGACGAGGATGAAGAGCCGTTCGAGGAGAAGATGCCGCGGCTGGTGGCGGAACTGGAAAGGCAGTTTGCGGAGGCGAAGCGGTTGGAAACATCAATTCGCCGCAACCTGTCGGGTGTGAGGCATGTCTCGTGATTCATCACCGCTCCGAGTAGCGGACCTAATTTCGGAATCGGTGCTCGTGATCAACGATGGATACCGGGCTAAGAACGAGGAACTGGCTTCCGCCGGGTTGCCTTTCGCCCGAGCGGGCAACATCGACGGTGGTTTCCAGTTCGCGGATGCGGACTACTTTCCGGAGCAGGAACTTGGACGGGTGGGCAACAAGATCAGCCAGCCTGGCGATGTCGTATTCACGTCGAAGGGCACGGTGGGCCGTTTCGCGTACGTCGCTGACTCGACCCCGCGCTTCGTCTATTCACCGCAACTCTGCTTCTGGCGTGCGTTGGATCGGGAACGCCTCGACTCTCGATGGTTGTTCTATTGGATGCAGTCCGGCGAGTTCCAGGAACAGTGCGACGGCGTCAAAGGCCAAACCGACATGGCCGACTACGTTAGTTTGCGGGATCAGCGAGCCATGTCGCTCACGCTTCCGCCAATCGGGGAGCAGCGGGCGGTCGGGCGATTGCTTGGCGCGCTCGATGACAAGATCGAACTCAACCGGCGCGTGAACCAGACGCTGGAATCCATGGCGCGCGCCATCTTCCGGTCCTGGTTCGTGGACTTCGACCCAGTCGTCGCCAAGGCAGAGGGCCGCCAGCCGTTCGGCATGTCAGCGGAGGTCGCGGCGCTGTTCCCGAACGAATTCGATGAATCAGACCCGCACGGCCTGCCGCGAGGTTGGACGGCAGTTCCGATTGAAAGGTGCGTGCAAGCTGTGTACGACGGGCCTCACGCTACTCCGCCCGTGGCGGAAAGCGGCGCCATCTTTCTCGGAATTAAGAACATGCCAGGCTCCCGGATCGAACTCGCCGAGGTACGCCACATCAGCGAGGAGCAGTGGGCGCGGTGGACGAAGCGGGTCACACCTGAGGCCGGCGATATTGTCTTCACCTACGAGGCGACTGTCGGTGCCTTTGCCGTAATACCACCAGGCATGAGGTGCTGTCTGGGGCGTCGTCTTGCGCTTGTACGCCCGTCTCGCGAACATTACTATCCATATTTCCTGCTACACACGTTCGTCTCGCCACCGTTCCAGGAACTGCTCACTTCGCGCTTAAATCAAGGCTCAACGGTGCAGCGAATACCCCTAACAGACTTCCCTGCGTACGAGATCCTGTGGCCTGGCGACGGGCTTGCGCGCGGCTTTGAGCGGATCGCGGAGCCACTCTGGAGATCGATTCACGTTTTGATCGAGCAGTCTCGCACCCTCGCCGCCCTGCGTGACACCCTCCTCCCCAAACTCATGTCCGGCGAACTCCGGGTCCGCGACGCCGAGAAACTGGTAGGCGTCCATGTCTGACCGGCGGGGGACCGAGTCCGAGTTCGAACTCACCACCATCGCCCGCCTGGAGCAACTCGGCTACAAGTACACCCCCGGAATCGAACTCGACCGGCCGCCCGACGAAGTGGTCCTCAGACGGCGTCTGCGCAACTTCCTCGCCCGTCAACATCCCGACCTGCCGGAGACGGCCATCGAACTGGCCGTCATCCAATTCATGCGTCCCGAGGGCGTCGATACGCTGCGCCGCAACATGGCGTTCCACGAACGGCTGGTGCGCGGCTACGAACTGCCGCTCGAACTCAGCCCCGGACACGTGACTCACCGCCTGGTCTATGCCATCGATTGGGAACACCCGGAAAAGAACGAATTCCTGGTCGCCAACCAGTTTCCGATTCGTGGGCGCAATGACCGCCGTCCCGACCTGGTTCTGTTCGTCAACGGCCTGCCGCTGGCGGTCTTCGAATTGAAGAATCCGTACTCCGAAGAACCCACCGTACAGGGCGCGTGGAACCAGATCCAGCACTATCGCAACGACATCCCGCAACTCTTCGACTACAACGCCCTCGTTGTGATCTCGGACGGCGTCTCCACGCTGCACGGCATGTGGACGGCGGACGAAGAGTGGTACGCGCCCTGGAAATCCATCGACGGCGTAAAGGCGGAGCCGGCCACCACTGCGTCCATGAAAGCGCTGCTCGAAGGCCTGTTTGCGCCCAAGCGGCTGCTCTCCTACATCCGCGACTTCATCGTTTTTCAGGTGGTCAACGACCGCATCGCCAAGAAGGGCGCGAAATATCACCAGTTCTTCGCGGTGCGGCTGGCGGCGCGGAAGACCATCGCCACCATGACCGGAGGGCGCGAGCGCCGGCTGGGCGTGATCTGGCACACTACCGGGTCCGGCAAATCGCTCTCGATGATCTTTCTCGTTGGGATTCTGCGGCGGCGGCCGGAGCTGAGCAATCCGACCTTCGTCATCGAAGTGGACCGCAACGATCTGGACAACCAGTTGCACGATGAGTTCGCGGCGGCGCGGTCGCTGGTGGGTCCGGTGGAACAGGCGGAGAACGTCGAGGATCTGCGCCGGCTGCTGCAAACGCAAGGCGGAGAAGTGGTTTTCACCACGATTGAAAAGTTCCGCCTGAAGGAAGAAGAACTGGCGCATCCGGTGCTGTCACTGCGCGACAACATCATCATCATTGCCGATGAAGCGCACCGCTCGCAGTACGGCTTCCTGAAGGGTTACGCGCGCTACCTGGCCGAGGCGCTGCCGAACGCCCGCCGGCTCGGCTTTACGGGGACGCCGATCAGCTTTTCGGGGGCGGATACGGAAGAAGTCTTCGGCAACGTCATCCACACGTACACGATTGGGCAGGCACAGGAAGATCGCGCGACGGTGCCGATCTTTTACGCGCCTCGGCAGATCAAGTTGCACCTCGGGAATCGCGAGGTGGATGCGGCGCTGGCGGAGATTGCGGCGCAGTTCGAGCCGGGTGAGGTGGAGAGGCGAAAATCGCGTTGGGCGGCGCTGGCGGCGGCCGCGGGAGCGAAAGACCGCGTCGAGGAACTGGCGGCGGACCTGCTGGCGCATTTCCTGGACCGCACCTCCACGCTGCGCGGCAAGGCCATGGCGGTGTGCATGACGCGCGAGAATTGCGTGCGGCTGTACAATGCGCTGACGGCGCGTCCGGGGTGTCCCGAAATCAAGGTGGTGATGACCGGGAATCTTGCGGAGGACCCGCCCGCGTGGAGCGAGGCCGGTCACTTCACCACCAAGGCGCAACGGGAAAAGATCAAAGAGCGGCTGCGCGACCTGGACGACCCGCTGCGGATTGTGATTGTCTGCGACATGTGGCTGACGGGCACCGATATACCGTGCCTGCACACGCTGTACGTGGATAAGCCGATGCGCGGCCACAACATGATCCAGGCGATTTCGCGCGTCAATCGCGTGTTCCATGACAAGCCACACGGGCTGATCGTCGACTACATCGGCATCGGCGATGAGTTACGCGAGGCGACAGCGAAGTATGCCCAGGCCGGAGACAAGGGCGAACCCGCGCCGGATATTTCGGAAACCGCACGGCCGCTGTTCCACGGCTGCCGGGCGGAAGTCCGCGAGTTGCTGCCGGAGGGGCGCGACTATGGGGCGTGGCGAGGGTTGTCCGCAATCGAACTGGAGGATTTGTACGCGCTGGTCTACGGGATCTTGACGGATGACGACGCGCGCCGCCAGCATTTTCTCCAGGCCGAGATGCGGCTCTCCTCGGTGTTTCTGCTGGTGAAGCACCTGGAGGATTGCCGGGAGTTCGCGGATGAAATCATCTTCTACCAGCGGGTGCGCAAGCAGATCGGCAAGGCGGCGCCGGGGAATCGGAAGGTGCGCCGGTTGGAGGAGGCGGTTCGCGACCTGGTGGACGATAGCGTGGAATCCACCGGCGTGGTGGATATCTTCAAAGTGGCGGGGCTGGAGAAGGCCGACATCTCGATTCTGGACGACCACTTCCTGCAAACGTTCAAGGACCGCCCGTACGAGAATCTGCGGCTCAAGCTGCTGGAGCAATTGCTGCAGGACGAACTGAGGCATCACGAGAAGAACAACCTCGCCAAGTACCGCTCGTTTCGCGAAATGCTGGAAGCGACCTTGCAGAGGTATCATAACCGGCTGATTGACGCGGCGGCGGTGATCCAGGTGATGCTGAAGATCCGCGAAGAGGAGCTGCGGGGGCCGCAGCGTGCGAGCGAGTTGAATCTGGAGCCGGAAGAACTGGCCTTCTATGATGCGGTGGCGGGCAACCTGGCCAACGTTTATGACCAGCAGTTTCTTACCAGCTTGATCCACGATGTGGTGCAGACGGTGAAACGGAACCTCAAGGTTGATTGGACCGAACCGCACCGGGATGCGGTGCGGGCGGAAGTGCGCGCGGCGGTGCGGCGCGTCTTGCGGACGCGCGAGGTGCGCCGCGAGCACTTCGATTACCTCATCGAGCGGATCATGGAGCAGGCTGCGGCGCTGTACGCCGATTGGCCGCTGGCCGCGTAAAGTCTGCCGGCCAATAAGGGCGATCCGACCCTGTCCGAGAGCTACACCGCCACCCTGAGCTTTATCCCGTCGTTCGGCGCGTGAACGAGATCCTGTTTCGTGCCCAGGTACCGCTCCGTCGTTTGGACCGAGGCGTGGCCCAGCAGCAACTGAATCTGCTCAAGTTCCCCGCCGGCGGCCCGACAGAGCTTCGCGGCTGTCCGGCGAAGATCATGTGGGGCTAGCCCCGCGACATCCTTGGCCGCCGCGTATGGCCGGAGCAACTGCCACACGACCTTCTCGGACAGCACCTCGCCCCCGACCTGGTCACCACGGTTGACTGGCCGGAACACGTGGCCGTCCACCACGCCGGCCCGAACGGTCCAAGCGTCGAAGGCCACCTTCACCCAGACCGGCATCGGAACCGTGCGCACGCGCCCGTGCTTGCCGAGGAGATCGATAATACACCACCGCCCGTCGCGCTGCTGGATATGCCCCATCGTAAGCGCCGCCACCTCGGACCGGCGCAGGCCGCAGCCGAGAAGGACGGCAATGATGGCGCGATCGCGCAGGCCCTTCGTCGTTGTAATGTCCGGCGCGTTCAGGAGCGCCTGGGCCTGCTTCAGCGACAGCCAGTTCCCTGTGCGCACTCCCATCGATTTCGCGCTCTTCACGCGGGCGATGCCGGCGGCCAGTTCCGGCGCCAGCAGCCCGTTGTCGGCCGCCTCGGCTGCCAGCTTCCGGACGGCGGTGATCCGGACGTTGATTGAGACGGACCCGAGGCCGCGGGCCTCAAGGGCGACCCGCCACGCGCTCACGGTGGCCTTAGTGAAGCCGGGCCGGGGCTCCTGGGCAAACCATGCGAAGAACTCGTCCAACCCCAGGTTATAGACCCGCTTGGTAATCGGGGAGGAGACGCTGTCCAGTACCAGGGCCTTGAGTTTCTGCCATTGGTTCGGTTGTGGAACCACAATCAAATCAGTCATTTAGGTCCTCATAATGAGCAATATCGGTAGCCATGTGGACCTTACCTCTGGTTGGCGTAGACATCAAGCAAGGCTGGAGACGGGGGAGTCTGCCTACGGACTCGTTTGACGACATCTCCCGTTATGGCCAAGGTCTCGGCGCAGATTCTGTCTCCGATGGCGACTGGCTGCCTAGACGACCAAATGGTGAAGATCGCCAGTCTGCAATTCGGGGGTTCCGACCTCGGAATCGGCTACACTTGTCATTGAAGTGAGGAATGGAGCGAACATGGGGAAAAAGATAGCCATCGGCTGTGTCGGCGTGGTGCTTGTCTTCCTGCTGATCGTGGGAGTTTCCGTCGGCGGAACCTACAACTCGCTTGTGCAACTCGATCAGGCAACGCAAGCGCAGTGGGCCCAGGTCCAAAACGCCTATCAACGGCGCGCCGATCTGGTGCCCAACCTGGTGGCGACCGTCAAAGGCGCCGCAAACTTTGAGCAGAGCACCATGACGGCGGTTACGGAGGCGCGCGCCAAGGTCGGACAGGTCACATCCGCCGCAATGGCAGACATCATCAAAGATCCGGCAGCCTTCCAACGGTACCAGCAGGCGCAGCAAGGGCTATCTTCGGCGCTGTCTCACTTGCTGATGGTCACCGAGAACTATCCGCAGCTAAAAGCGACCGCCAATTTCCGCGACCTTCAAGCGCAACTCGAAGGCACCGAGAATCGCATCACGGTTGAGCGGCAGAGATTCAATGAGGCAGCTCAAGCCTTCAATACCCGCCGGAGCAGTTTTCCAACGGTGATAATCGCCGGTTTCTTCGGCGATAAGTTCGCAACCAAGCCTTACTTCCAGGCACAATCCGGGAGCGAAAAGGCGCCCGAGGTGAAGTTTTAAGTTGCTCCTGCGCCGCAAATTGATCGTCCTTATCGTCCTCGCTTCGGCCGCGCTCTCATGCGCGGCTGAGACGCCCATCCCTCCATCGCCCACCCGATGGGTAACGGACACCGCAAACCTCCTGTCGCCGGATACGGTGCGCGCGCTGGACGCTCGGCTCGCCGCCTACGAGCAGGCCACCGGCCATCAGTTGATTGTGTACATCTGCCCCACGACGGGCGGTGTGCCGATCGAGGAATGGGCCGTCCAGGCCTTTGCAAAATGGAAGGTGGGCCGGAAGGGGCTGGATGACGGGCTAGCCCTGTTCATCATGCCCCAGGATCGCAAGATGAGGATCGAGGTAGGCTACGGGCTCGAGGCCGTAGTGCCCGATGCGATCGCTTCCCGCGTGATCAATGAGGTGCTGGCGCCGGGGATACAGACCGGCCATCCCGATGACGCGGTAACGGCGGCTATCGACTCGCTGACAGGAGCTATCGGCGGGCAGGCCGGTGCGCCCGCGCCCGAGCGGCCGCCCGCGCCCTCCAAGCCGTTGACCCTGTTTCAATGGATCTTGTTCGGCATTATCGGCATCCTGATCCTGGCCTTCGCAATTACCCACCCGGCGCTGGCTTTCTACTTCCTGGCCAACATCATCTCGGGCGGTGGTGGCGGTGGCGGAGGAGGCGGCGGAG
>JBEKPK010000271.1:0-7887 GCA_049520795.1 Bryobacteraceae bacterium | reverse complement strand
CGGCGGATGGGCGTGTTGTCGCGTACGTCGAAAATGCCCGCCACACGCGCCCGCGGCTCGCCGGTGCGAATCGCGTCGGCGGAGGCGCGCCCGCCCAGCAGCAATCCCACGGCGCCCACCACAATCGACTTGCCGCTGCCGGTTTCGCCGGTCAATAGATTCAGCCCGGAGTGGAAGTGGATGCGCAGGCGTTCCGCCACGGCGTAATTCTCGACCACCAGCTCCAGCAGCATTTGAAGCCGATTATAACGGGCCGCGGAAGCGCGAAGGGGATTACAATCGTCAGGGGCCGGGTATCCGGATCGCCCAAAATACTTCGGGAGGACCGACGGTTGACCTCTCTTCGCGACAAATGCGTTCTGATAACCGGCGCGGGCCGGGGCATCGGCAAGCGGCTGGCGTTCGGTTTCGCGAAAGCGGGCGCGCGCGTGGGCCTGCTGGCGCGCAGCCAGGCCGAATTGGATCTGGCCAAGCTCGAAATAGAGCAGGCCGGCGGGAGCGCCCTTCGCATCCGCGCGGATGTGCGCGACCTGGAGCAGGTCATGGCGGCGGCGGACCGCGTGCGCGCGGTCTTCGGCGGCCTCGACGCCCTGGTGTGCGCGGCCGGCGTGGGGGGGCCTATTGGTCCGTTCCTATCCTCCAAGCCTAAGGCGTGGAGCGAAGCCATCGACGTCAACCTGGAGGGCGTGGCCAATGCGTGCCGCGCGGCGCTGCCGGCCATGGTGGCCAAGCGCTCGGGAAAGATCATCGCCATCGCCGGGCCGGGCGCCGGTCACCCGCGCCCGAATTTCACCGCCTACGCCGCTTCCAAAGCCGCCGTGGTCCGGTTTGTGGAGTGTTTGGCCGAAGAGGTGCGCGACCAAAATGTCCAGGTGAACGCCATGGCCCCGGGCGGGACCTACACCCACATCACCGACGAGGTTCTGCATGCCGGCGAAGCGCGCGCCGGCCGCAAGGAGATCGAAGAGGCCGAACAGTCGCGCATCACCGGCGGCATGGCCCCCGAGAAGCAGATCCAGCTTGCGCTCTTCCTCGCCTCCGAACGTTCCAACCACATCAGCGGCAAACTGATCCACGTCAACGACGATTGGAAGCGCTTCGAAAAGGAAAGCATGCGCCCCGATTTATTCACCCTGCGGAGAGTGCAGAAGGTCTGAGGGACGGTTGTGCTATCGCATGTGATATCATAATCCCGGAGGCTTCTTGCGGCTTGTCCTCCATACGGACGTGCTTGTGGCGGCGCTGCGAAGCGATCATGGCGCATCCAGGCAGCTACTGATCGGCGCTCTGGACCGTGAGATCGAGGTGCTCGTTTCGGTTCCTTTGATGGTGGAGTACGAAGCCGTGTTAACCCGGCGGGAGCATCTGGACGCGAGTGGGCTGACGTCGGAGCAGGTGAATGAAATCCTCGACGCCCTGGCGAAGGTCTTGATTCCCGTGTATCTGAGGTTTCTCTGGCGCCCAATGCTGAAGGACCCCGCGGACGAGATGGTACTGGAGACGGCGGTTAACGGCGAGGCCGACCTGCTGGTCACTTTCAATGTGCGCCACCTCGCGGTGGCCGCTCGCGGATTCGGTATTCCCGTGTTGCGGCCGCGAGATGCGTGGCGGGAGGTACGACGGAGATATGAGAAGGAGTAACGTGGCGTTACGTTTGCAGGCTTCGCTGCTGGACGAGGTGCGCCGGGTCGCCGAGACCGAAGGCGTCGCATTGAATCAGTTCATCAACGTGGCCGTAGCCGAGAAGTTATCGGCCATCCGGACCGACGACTACTTCCGTGAGCGCGCTGAGCGAGGTGATGTGCCAAGGGCAAAGCGTATACTGAAGCGGGCTGGTCGAGGGAACGCTCCCGCGCCGGGCGACGAATTGGAGTGAGCGGGCGATCCAGATGAATATGCGATTACACAAGAGGATGCGGGCCCTTTCGGCGCTGGCGCCCCTGCTGGGCATCGCCGTCACCGCCGGATTGCTGCGCGCGCAGCCGGCGGATCGCTTTTCGGCCATTGCGCCGCGGATGCAGGAGTTCGTCGACAAAGGCGAGGCCGCCGGCATCGTCACGCTCATCGCCGCCAAGGATCGGATCTTACACATCGGCGCGGTTGGCAGGACGGACATAGCCAAGGATCGGAAGATGCGGACGGATGACATCTTCTGGATAGCCTCGATGAGCAAGCCGATTACGTCGGTGTGCATCGCCATCCTGGCGGATGAAGGCAAGCTGAGTTTTGACGACCCGCTGGCCAGGCATCTTCCGGAATTCGCCGGTCTGGTGGTCAGCCTGAACGGTCAGACCGTCAAGCCATCCCGCCCCGTCACCCTTCGCGATGTCATGACGCACACCAGCGGGTTCGGGGAGATGACTAATCGCGAACCCCATCTCACGCTGGCCGAAACCGGCAAGAAGCTATCGCAGCAGCCGCTGCGTTTCCAGCCGGGAAGCCAATTTGCATACTCCACCGCGGGCATTGACATCCTGGGGCGGGTGGTGGAAGCGGTTAGTGGGATGCCGTTTGACAAGTTTTTGCAGAAACGCATCCTCGACCCGTTGGGAATGAAGGACACCAGCTTCTGGATTGCGCCGGCGAAAGAATCGCGATGGGCGCATCCCTATCGCTGGAACGCGCAATCGAGCAAGCTCGAAGAGACCACCATCACGTATCTTTATAAGACGGCCGTCACCGACCGTGAGCGTCCGCCGCTGGGCGGGGCCGGTCTCTTCTCCACGGCCGGAGATATCGCCAGGTTCTACCAGATGATGCTCAATAAGGGCGCTCTAAATGGCAAGCGCATTTTCAAGCCCGAGACCGTCGCGGAGATGACGCGCAAGCAAACCGGCGCGCTCAACGCCCGGCCCGGGATGCCCTGGGGTCTGGGATTCTGCGTGGTGGAAGACCCCTCGAAGATGGCCGCCAACAGCGTCCTCTCGCCCAATTCGTTCGGCCACGGCGGAGCATTCAGCACCCAGAGCTGGGCCGACCCGGCGAAGAATCTCATCTGGATTGTGATGTTCGAGCGCGACGGAAAAGGGAATCCGGATAACTCCGACGTGCGAATCGCATTTCAGGAAGCGGCGGCGAAGGGGCTGGGGCAGTGAGACACCCGGCTGCCATCACTACCGCGAACCCTGCTTAAGATGCTGGATTTCCGTCCGCACCATCCATGCGGCGTAGGTGGAAAACGGAAAGCCGCGCCGGCTGTCGAACGTGTTAACAGCCTTTCCCAAGCCTATGTTACCGGCTGTAATCCGGTCCCGCAGAGATTGTTGGCGCATGGCGGCCTTCACCACCAACCGGAGGTTGGCTTCGATAAGTTCCTTCTTGGCCGCCTCCGCCTCGTCCTTGGTGGCTGCTTCGATCATCTGCTGCACCAATGCGCTCTCCTTTCCGCGTGACAGCCGGGGCTTAGCGTGTTCGCGCACGTACTCGAACACTGGATCGTCGTCGAAGACCCGGATGAACGCTTCCGGGTCCTCTACCGCTTCGATCCCCGCAGCGGCCAATCCGGCAAGAATGTCGTCCAGTTCGACCCCCGACTGATAACCCTCCGGAAGGAGACCCGCGATTTCGTCGAAGAGGACGTAGCCCCTTTCCCGTCCCATGGGCAAGAGTTGTTCGATCGGCGTTGCTGGCATCAGGTCAGGCCCTCTTATCGCCCAGTCTATATGGCGCCAGCCACTCACGCAAATTCCGTGAACAGGTCTGCCGCCAGTGGCCTTGAGGGGTTACCGGACAGCCGGCCTTAAGGCGGCTTATCGCTGGCTGCGCTTCAGCTGCCCGCACGCTGCGTAAATATCCAGTCCCCTCGGCTTACGAATGAAGCACGGCAGCGACCGCCTCACTATCTGCTGGAGGGCCGCCACGCGCCACGGCTACGGCGTGACAACCGTAAGTTCGGGAAACGCCTCGAAGTCGTTGGCGTTGAAGGTGTAGATTCGCCGAACGCCGTTGGCCTGCATGGTCGCGACGATTTGCAAGTCGAATACGTCTCCACCGGTGACCGGGTGGCGCCGCAGCAGTTCCATCCATCCCACAACCGTACGGGCCGGGGCCGGCAGCACGTGCAGGCCGGGAAAAGCCAGCATGGCCGAGAGGATGCGCAATGCCTCCGTTGGAGAGGTGGCCACGGCTACCCGGCGCGGGTTTGTGATAACCGAATAGAACTCGCAGAGTATCTGCGACGTGACGTAGAGTGCGATTGAAGGATCGCGGGCCGCCTCAAGCAGGCCGCGTGAGACCGCGTGGCGTGGGGCGTCCGCGTTGACGGCGTACGCCAGAATGTTCGCGTCGAGTACCCCCGGCTCAACCAGCATCGTCGTAAATGTCTCGCCGATGGAAGGCGCCCATGGCTCCAAGGTGCAGGGTGGGCAACTCGGGGAGAGGGCCGGCGTCGAGGGCCGTGGGCTCGCGCTCGGTTATCAGCCGCTCCAATAGCGCATCCACCGAAATGCCTTGCCTCCGGGCTTCGCCGATGAGACGGACTTCGGTGTCATGCGCGATTTCGATACTCATGGAACTGCTCCTATTCTGAGAATACCCCTTTGCTCCGGGGCGTGCATATCGCAACCAGTTCCGCCCGCCTTACCCCGCGCTCCTCTTCAACTGCCCGCACGCCGCGTAAATATCCAGTCCTCTCGGCTTGCGGATGAAGCACGGCAGCGACCGCCTCACTATCTGCTGAAAAGCCGCCACGCGCTCCGGCGCCGGCGTCTCGAAGGGAATCTCCGGTCCCGGGTTCAGCGCAATCAGGTTCACTTTGCAATTCAGGTTCGCCAGCAGTTTGACTACGCGCCGCGCGTCGGCATCCGCGTCGTTCACGCCTTTCAACAGGACGTATTCGAAGGTCAGCTTCTCCCAGGGCCGCAGCGGATAGGCTTTGCAGACATCGAGCAAATCCTTGAGGTGATACTTGCGCGTGACCGGCATCAACTCCCGGCGCATTTCCTCGGTGGAGGCGTTCAGCGACACCGCCAGCTTGGGCCGCACCGCTTCGCGGCCCAGTTCGGCGATTTTCGGTACGATGCCTGCTGTCGAAACCGTGACGCGCCGGGGCGAAAGGCCGAAGCCCGCCGGATCGAGCAGGATGCGTGTGGCTTTCAGCACGCTCGCCAGGTTCAGCAGCGGCTCGCCCTGGCCCATCATGACGATGTTCAGGCGGCCGCCTTCCTGTTTCAGCTTGTTCTCGCGCGCCAGCAGCAATACCTGGCCCACAATCTCGCCGGCCGAGAGGTTGCGCTCCAGCCCCAGCAGCGCGGTCATGCAGAACGCGCAGGCTACCGGGCAGCCCACCTGCGTCGAAATGCACAGGGTATCGCGCTCGCCCTCCGGCATAAGCACGGTCTCTACCGTGCGGCCGTCCGCCAGGCGTAGAAGGTAACGGCGCGTGGCGTCAGAGGACTCGTAGACGGCGCCGATCTCGGGCAGCCCGACCACGTACCCGCCGCCCAGGGCCTCGCGGATGCCGGCCGGGAGGGTGGAAACCCGCGCCAGGTCGAACACTCCCCGCCGGTACAGGGCTTCGTACAACTGCCGGGCGCGGTAGGCGGGCTGGCCCATGCCCACGGCTTCGCGCAGTTCGGAAAGGTCCATTCCCACGAGCGGCTGGGACATGCTGCTACCAGTGTAAGGCGTAAGTGGGGTCGGGCTTTCAGCCTGCCGCCGGCTTTCGAGCCGGCGTCTCGCGAGGTCCGAAGAACGCCGGGCCGAAGCCCGGCGGCAGGGCGAAAGCCCTGGCCCCACATGGGGCCTCTGAGGCGCGGTCCAAAGGGTTGTACGATAGATATAGGACTCTCCACCCAACCACAGAATGACAGCGCCCACAACTCCCGCAAGGGATATAGAAATGACCGTGCTCGCCAACGGCGTGCGCGTAATCACCGAGCACATGCCCCACGTGCGCTCGGTTTCGGTCGGGATTTGGATCTGCGCCGGCTCGCGCCGCGAGATGGGCGAGCAGAACGGCGTCTCGCATTTCATCGAGCACATGCTGTTCAAGGGCACTACGACCCGCTCGGCCGAAGACATCGCGCGCTCGGTGGATTCGATCGGCGGCAACCTGGACGCCTTCACCGCCAAGGAACTGGTGTGCTTCAACACCAAGGTGCTGGACCAGCATCTTTCGCTGGCTTTCGACGTTCTGGCGGACCTGGTGCTCCACCCCCTTTTCCGCGAGGAGGACATCGAGCGCGAAAAGGGCGTGATCCTGGAAGAGATCAAGATGGAGGCGGACAGCCCGGATTCCCTGGTCCATGAGATTTTCTCGGCGAATTTCTGGAAGGACCACCCGCTGGGCAAGCCCATACTGGGCACCCGGGAAACCGTCAAGCGCTTCCACCGCGACTTCCTCCGCGACTACTACTCGGACGTCTACGCGCCTTCGAACCTGCTTGTCACGGCGGCCGGCAACCTGACCCACGGCCGCCTGGTGGATTTGGTGCGCTCGCATTTCGCGTCTTTGCCGCCCGGCGTCCCGCCGCCTCCCGAGGTTGCCCCCGGGGCCCACGCCCGCATCGCCTTGCGCAACAAGAAGCAACTCGAGCAGGTGCACCTGTGCCTGGGGGTTCCCTCCTATCCGCTGGCGCACCCGGAGCGGTTCGCCTGCTACGTGCTGAACACCGTGCTGGGCGGCGGCATGAGCTCGCGCCTGTTTCAGAACATCCGCGAGCGCCAGGGCCTGGCTTACGCGGTCTTCTCCGAGCTAAGCCCCTACCGCGATACGGGCTGCCTTTCCATCTATGCCGGAACGTCGCTCGAAAACGCGCCCAAGGTGGTGGAATCCATCGTCAAGGAGTTCCGCCAGCTCAAGGAACAGTGCGTGGGCGAGGAGGAACTGCGCCGCGCCAAGGACCACCTGAAGGGATCGCTCATGCTGAGCCTGGAATCCACCGCCAGCCGCATGTCCAACCTGGCGCGCCAGGAGATGTATTTCGGCCGCTTCTTCACCCTCGACGACCTGGTGGAGAGCATCGAATCCGTCACTGCCGAGGACGTGCGGCGCATCGCCCTGACTTTTTTCGATTCCAGACAGATTGCCCTGACGGTGCTGGGCAGCCTGGAGAATTTCAAGATCGGCCGCGAAGATCTGGCGTGTTGAGCGGGCCGGCCCGCATGGTAGAATGATGCGTTTCCACCGCTCCCATGGAACGCGCCAGCAAGGCCATTCGAAGGCTGAGACTTTCCGGTGAACCGATCGACGACGCGCAGGTGGCCTGCGCGGCGTGGGCGCTCTCGGTGGGCCGGAAAATCGCCGGGCACACGCGCGCCGCGCGCATGGTCCGAACGCGTCTGGTTGTGGAAGTGGAGGATGCCATCTGGCAGCGGCAGTTGTTCACCCTGACGCCGCAGATTCTGGGGAAACTCGAACAGAGCCTGGGCCGGGGCGTGGTGGAGCAGGTGGAGTTCCGGATCGTGCCGCGGCGCAGGGAACCGGAGCGCGCCGCCGCGGCCATACCCGCGCTGGCGGCCGACGAAGCCAGTGAAATCGCCGACCCGGTGCTCCGCTCCATCTACCGGGCATCCCGGAAAAAGGCGCTGGCATGAAGATCACCGAAAAGGAAGTGCGCTATGTGGCCGATCTGGCCAACCTTCGCATCACCGACGCGGAGGTGGCCAAGTTTCGCGCGGACCTGGACGGCATTCTGGGGCATATCGACAAGCTCAACGAGCTCGATGTGAGCGGAGTGGAACCCATGGCGCAGGTGCTGTTCGAAACCGCCGACGGCGCCACGCTGCGCCCGGACGTCGCCGCGCCGCCGCTCGACAACCAGGCGGCGCTGGCCAACGCCCCCCAGTCCGGGGCCGGGTATTTCAAGGTTCCCAAGATTATCGAGCGGTAGGCGGTCCGGGCGCCGGCGCGAGCCGCTGGAAACGATTCATGGATATCGCATCTCT
>JBEKPK010000270.1:0-7887 GCA_049520795.1 Bryobacteraceae bacterium | reverse complement strand
GGCGGTCGGGCCGAGCGGCGCACGCATGCTCTGGCTGCGTCCCCTCGATTCCGACAACGCCGACCCCATTACCGGCACCGAGGGCGGGTCCGAACCATTCTGGTCTCCCGACGGCCTTTGGATCGCGTTTTTCGCCGGGCAGTCGCTCAAGAAGATCCGCATCCCCAACGGCGTTCCCGTGACCATCTGTAAAACCGAGGCTACCTCCGGCGGGGGAACGTGGAATCGCGAAGGAACGATCGTATTCGCGCCGGGCATCTCGGGCGGCCTGTTCCGCGTTTCCGCGAACGGCGGAACGCCGCAGATGGTGGCGAAACCGGACGCGAGCCGCTCCGAGCTTGCCCATCTGTGGCCGCAATTCCTGCCCGACGGCAACCACTTCCTGTTCTTCGTCCTGAGCGAGATGGAGTCCGCCACCGGGGTGTATGCCGCGGGGCTTGATGGGTCCAAGCCCCGGCGCATCCTTACTTCGGCCACGAACGCGGTGTACGCGCCGGGCGAGGGAAAGGGCGACCTGCTTTTCCTGCGCGAAAACACTCTTGTGGCGCAGCCGTTCGACCCTGTCAAACCCTCCCTGGAAGGTGAGGCCGAGGACGTCGCGCAACAGGTGAGCGGCGCTCTCAGTCTATCGCTCGCCCCCATCTCGGTCTCGGATAATGGGGTGCTCGCGTATCAGAGCCTGGGCGACGCCACGCGGCAATTGGTATGGGTGGACCGGAGCGGCAAGCAACTCGCCGAGGTGCGGCCGAACGGAGACTGGGGGCCCGTCCGGATCTCGCCCGACGGCAAAAGGGCCGCCGCCGGCCGCACGGCGCCCGGCCAGATGCAGGCCGACTTGTGGCTCATCGATAGCGCGGGGAACACCACCCAGATCACCGCCACCCCGACTCACGAGGGTTCGCCGGTGTGGTCGCCGGATGGCTCGCGGCTGGCGTTCGCCAACAACCCGGGCGGCCATTCCGATCTGTTCGTCCGGCCCACGACCCCCGATGGAAAAGCCGATCTGCTATTCTCCAGCCCGTTTCTGAAGCTCCCCACCGATTGGACGCGCGACGGCCGCTACATCCTGTTCGGGTCGGTCGGGAACGGCACGCAGTCGGACGTGTGGGCGTATTCGATCGCGGAGAGGCGCGCCACGCCCGTTCTGGATACGGTCTACAAGGAAGGCTACGGGGCCGTTTCTCCGGACGGGAAATGGCTGGCCTACCAGTCCGATGAGAGCGATACGTACCAGATCTACGTGCAGCCGTTCGAGCCGGGCTCTTCGGGCACCAAGAGGCGATGGCAGGTATCGACCGCCGGGGGCGCGTTGCCACGCTGGCGCCGCGATGGCGGCGAGATCTTCTTTATGGCTAAGGATGGCGCATTGATGGCGGTTGCCACCGAGACCACCGGGAACGACTTCCAGGCTGGCCAGCCGCATCTCCTGTTTCAAACGCGTCCCTTGCCCAAAATGCCTTATAACCTGTTCGACGCGTCTCCCGATGGCCAGCGCTTCCTCGTCAACCTTCCCATGGAGTGGTCCAGCTCCGCTCCCATCAAGGTGGCGATGAACTGGGCTTCCAGGCTCCGCAAGTGAGGTTTCGGCGCGCGCGCCGGCTGCCCTAGCGAGGCGCCAGCATATCTTCTTTGCGCTTCACCAGCGTGGAAGTGTTGTAGCTGGCTATCTCAAACCCGTGCCCATGGGTTATCGCATCGGTGGGGCACGCTTCCACGCAATAGCCGCAGAAGATGCACCGGTTGTAGTCGATGTTATAGACTTTCGCGTAACGCTCGCCGCCGGAAATCCGGGTCTGGGCGGTATTCTCGGCGGCCTCGATGTAGATGCAGTTGGAAGGGCAGGCCGCCGCGCACAGGAAGCAGGCCACGCACTTCTCCATGCCATTCTCGTCGCGCGCCAGCACATGCGCGCCGCGATACCGCTCTTCGAACTTGGCCGGCTCGTCGGGGTAATACTCCGTCACCGTGGGCGAGAGCATTTCCTTGAAGGTAACGCTCAACCCTTTGGCGACGGAGCCGGCCGCGCCGAGGATCTCTTCGAGTGGATTGGCCATGAAGCGCCTGCTGTTTCTATTCTATCGCGGCGCCTCGCCGAGTGACTGGGTCGAAAGAGTACCTTACGGGCCTGCCATGAGATGACCTTCCAACCGCTCCCTAACGGTCGCGGCTCGCCAGACTGCCATTGAGCCGCGACCGTCAGGGAGCGGTCGGGGCAAAGGGATGCTCTGTCCTACAACTCCTTCATGAGTTGTTGGGCGGCGATCAGCAGCGGGTCCCACACTGTCGCGAAGGGCGGTGAATAGGCCAGGTCGAGCTGCTCGAGCTGGTCCACGCGCATACGCGCTTCGAGCGCCGTGGCGATCACATTGATGCGTCCCGCGGCGCCATCCTCTCCGATCGCCGAGCCTCCCAGCAGACGCCCGGTGGCGCGGTCCGCCACCAGCTCCACCGTAGTCTTTCCGCCGCCGTAATAGCGGGGCCGCACCCCGGCTTCGATGCGCGCGGCCACCGGCGAGAAGCCCTCCGCCCGGGCCTGCGCCATCGAAAGGCCGGTGGTGGCGAACGCCATTCCAAAGAGGCCCACAATCGTAGTACCGGCCACGCCGCTGAAACGCTCGCGCCCGCCGGCGGCGTTGGCCCCGGCCACACGGCCGGTCTTGTTGGCCGTGGTCCCCAGAGGAATCCAGGCGGGGCGGCCGGTCACCGTGTGCATGGTCTCGGCGCAGTCGCCGGCGGCGAAAACACCGCGCAGGCTGGTCTCCATGCGGTCGTCGGTACGGATGGCGCCGCTGCGTCCCAACTCCACGCCGGTTTCCGCCGCCTGCTCCACGTTGGGCTTGAATCCCCCCGCCGCCACCACCATGTCGCAAGCCACGTCCGCCACGCGGTCCGCGGCGATGGCGCGGACCTCCATGTCGCACGCCAGTTCCACGCCATGCTGCTCCAATTGCTTGCGCACCGCCTCCGTCAAAGCCGGGTCCTCGCGCCGCAGCAGGTTCCGCGAGCGCTCGATCACCGTCACGCGCAGCCCGTTGCGCCGCAGCGCATCGGCCGCCTCCAGCCCGATATAGCCGGCCCCGATCACCACCGCGCGCTTCGGTTTCTTATCGCGCAGAAAGCCGCGCATGCGCTCCGCGTCTTCGAGCGTATGCAGCGTGAACACGTTGGGCCGCTGCGCTCCCTCTATCCGCGAAGCGTCGCAGCGCGCCCCGGTGGCCACAATCAGGCGGTCGTAACGCACCCGCTCGCCCGTTGCGAGCGTCACTTCCCGCCCCGGATGTCGAATCGACACGACGCGTGCGCCGGTGCGCACGTCGATGTTCCGCTCCTGGCGGAAATACTCGGGCGTGTGCACGATCAACTGCCGCGCCTCGCGCACGCGGCCTTCCACGAAATACGGCAGCCCGCAGGCGCCGTAGGAAACCGTGGGGCCTTGCTCCAGCACCACGATTTCCAGGCTCGGGTCCATCCGCCGCGCGCGCGCCGCCGCGCTCAACCCCGCGGCCACGCCTCCGATGACCACCAGCGCCATCGGCTGCTATTCCTCCTGCGCTTTCATCTGCTGCACGAAATCCAGAATATCGAACGCCTTGATCTTGCGGTCGGGGTAGTAGCTGTTCACCGCGTCCTGCTCGTCGGTGAAGATCTCGAACACGGTGGCCAGCTTGGTCATCACCAGCAGTTCGATGTTGCGCCGGTTCAGATGCAGCAGTTTCACGTTGCCGCCGCTCCTCCTCAGGCTGGTCGCGCACATCACCAGGGCGCCCAGGCCGGTGCTGTCGATGTAGTCGGCGCCGGCCAGATCGAGCACTAGGTTGCGCGTCTGGGCGGCGCAAAGCTCCGCCACTTTCTCCCGCAGGGCGGTGGCTTCCGGGCCCACCGTGACCCTTCCGTTCAGGTCGAGTATCGTGATGCTTTCGCGTTCGCGCTGTTGAATGTCGAGAGCCATGTCGTGTCCAATGCCGGCATCTTCATTCTAATCGCTGCCAGGAGCAGCGGCTATGAATAGAGCCGCTGGTTCGCGCCCGTCAGAAACCAATCGATGCAGCGCCCCAAATCGTCGGTCCAGCAGTCATCCGGATTCGCTGGGACCGGTTGGAAGATCTCGATCAATCCGGGCTGTTTGGGACGCGGCAGAAGCCGACATGCTACGGCGTACATGAATTGCGTCCAGTTCCCGCTTGAGGGATGCATGTTGACAGCCAGGATGTCGAAGTCGCCAAACCTATACGGGTGGGTCTTCTCCCCGTTTTTCTCACCGCTCCGCGTCTTCTGAACTTCAACCACGTACATCATCCCGGCTGGACAATTCAATGACGCGCGGGCACGCGCCGCATACTGCTTCGGCACGCCGCGCTCCCTCCTCTGGAGCTTCACCTGGATTCGTACGCGAGCCTCTTCCCGCTGTAGGAGGAAGTCGTAGGTCTGGTCGCCCGCGATGGCGATCGCCGTCCAGCCGGACGACGCCATCTCGGGCAGGACAGCCTCCTCGAAAGTCGCCTCCGCGAGGATGCCGCGAATGCCCCGCTGCGTCAGGTCGGAGGACCGTGCGATCGCCGTCAGAATCGCCTCAGCCGTCGTGCCCCACTGATCTTCCAGCGGATGAAGCTTGGTCCGCTGCCGCAGATAGTTCAGGACAATACGCTGTTCTTCCGGGGTTGATCTTTCGATCAGTTCGCACGCTTCATCCGTCAGGGCGCTCATTTGGGAGGGCGCCCAGCCGGCTCCGGCTTGAATTCTTCCACCTCTTTGCGCCGGACGAGCGGACGTCCTCCGATCCTCAGCGCTGATAAACGACCCTTCTTCACCAGCAGCGCGATCGCCTGCCGCGACACGCCACGCAGCCTGCCGGCTTCGGCCATGGAGATCCAGTCATTCGGGTCGCTAAAATACATTGACAGTGTCAATCTATTGTGCTACGATAAATCAACCGATGATTATAATCGACTAGGATGGAGTGCTGCTGTTCATGCCAAGGAGTTGCGCGGAGGTGAGCCCGGTCGCCGGTAGAGCATTCCCCGGCGGGGAACCCGTCTACCGAACCGCTTATGGCGCCGCCTTCCTCGGCGATTCCAGAAGGCTGTTGGCAGATATTCCCACCGGCAGCGCCGACCTCGTCTTCAGTCACCACCCTACGCACTCCATTTCAAGAAGGAGTACGGGAATGCCCACAAACGTGACTATGTTCAGTGGTTCATTCCGTTCGCAACCGAGATCCTGCGCATTCTTAAAGACGATGGGAGTTTCGTCCTGAATATCGGCGGCAGCTACAACGAAGGGAGCCCCACGCGCTCGCTGTACCACTTCCACCTTCTGATCGCCCTGGTCGAGAATGTGGGTTTCCACTTGGCGCAGGAGTGCTTCTGGTATAACCCGGCCAAGATGCCGATGCCGGCGGAATGGGTTACTGTACGCCGGATACGTATTAAGGATTCCGTGGAATACGTCTGGTGGTTTTCGAAGACTCCATGGCCCAAGGCGAACAATCTGCGGGTCCTAAGGGAATACAGCCCCGACATGATCCGATTGAGCCGTCGGGGAGTGCGGCCGACGGTCCGCCCTTCCGGCCACGTGATCAAGGGTTCGTTCGACAAGATCGGGGCCGGCGGCGCTATTCCCCCCAACGTTGTCGAGAACGAGCTGCCGGAGGAACTTGAGGTTCCAACTCCGGAGACGATGCTGAAATTCGGCAACAACGCGGCGAATGACGAATACGCCAAGCGAACACGGGAATCGGGGCTGAAGATGCACCCTGCGCGCTTTCCCGCTGCACTGCCCGAGTTCTTCATAAAGCTGCTGACAGACGAGGGCGACCTCGTCATCGACCCTTTTGCCGGATCGAACACAACGGGCATCGTCGCTGAAAGCCTCCACCGGCAGTGGATAGCGATGGAGCGCGTTCCCGAGTATCTCGAAGCGAGTCGGGTCCGGTTCGAGCGCCCCGTTGTCCCCGACTCCGGGAATGATGGGCAGGCCCAAGCCGAACTCTTCTGAGTCAGGCGGCCGGCGGCTTCGGCTCCGACTTCCCGTGCGTCGGCACTGCTTCCGCCGAGCACCGTGCGAGACACTCTGTCTCAGCTTTCCAGCGTGGAATCGAGGGTGATGTTGGTCTTGTAAAGCTTGGAAACCGGGCAGCCGCTCTTGGCCGCCTGCACCGCCTGGTCGAAGGCCGCCCGGGTGGCCCCGGGGACCCGCGCCTTCAACTTCAAATGGCTCTCCGTGATCGCAAAACCGTCGGGCAGCTTTTCGAGCGAAATCGCGCACGTGGTCTCGATGCTCTCCGCCACCAGGTTGGCCTGCGCGAGCTGCGCCGAGAGCGCCATGGAGAAGCAGCCGGCGTGCGCCGCCGCCAGCAGTTCCTCGGGATTCGTGCCCTTGCCGTCCTCGAACCTGGTGTGGAAGGAATACGCCGAGTTGGAAAGAACTCCGCTGGCCGTCGAGACCGTTCCTTTGCCCGTCTTCAGATCCCCGCGCCATTGCGCACTTGCCGTACGTTGCATTCGTGAAGCCTCCGATTCGTCTCTTGGATGCGGGCGGCCCGGAAAAGATGCGCCGGCCCGCACGTCTTGCCAATGATGTACCCGATGGCCGAGAATCGTGATTATGACCGTCATCAAGCTGATTGGAGTCTTCGGTTTTATCACGTCCGTCGCGCTGTGCCAGGGGCCGGCCACGCTGACCGTTCAGGGCATCGGCGGCAAGAGCGTCACGCTTACCGCCGCGGACCTCTCGAGCCTGCCGCAGCAGACCGTAAAGGCCACGGATCGCGGGACCCCGGCCACATTCGGCGGCGTCCTGCTGAGGGACGTGCTGGCCAAGGTGGACCTGCCGGTAGGAGAGAAGTTCCACACCACGGCGGTCTCGTACTACCTGCTCGTGGAAGCGAAGGATGGCTACCGGGCGGTATTCGCGTATGCGGAAATGGACCTGGCGTTTATGGATAAGCCCGTGTATCTGGTCACCATGCGGGATGGCAAACCGCTCTCGGATCACGACGGCCCATTTCAGATAGTAACGCCGGGTGAGAAGAGACCCTCCCGGTGGGTGCGGCAGGTGACCGCGCTTCGCGTCAGACAGGCGAATTGAGGCGCCCGCGCGGCCTAATCCACCTTTATGAAGGCCGCGTGCCCCGCTTCGTACGCCCCAATGGCCGCTTCCTGTTGCAGTATGTAGCCCAGCTCGTCGATGCCTTCCACCAGGCAGTGCTTGGAGAAGGCGTCCACCGGGAACTCGATGGTCTGGCCGTCCGGTAGGGTGATCGTCTGGTTGGGCAGGTCCACCTTGACGGTGGCCCGCGGGTTGCGCGCGATCTCGGCGAACAAGGCAACATGCGCCGCCGCCGGGATCACAACCGGCAACAGCGAGTTCTTCAGCGCGTTCTGTTTGAAGATATCCGCGAAGGACGTGCTCACCACCGCGCGGAAGCCGAATTGGGTGAGCGCCCAGGGGGCGTGCTCGCGCGAGCTGCCGCAGCCGAAATTGTCTCCCGCCAGCAGAACCTGCGCGCCTTTGGCCCCCGGCTCGTTGAGCACGAACTCGGGCTTTGGGGCGCCCTGCGCGTCGTATCGCCAGTCGCAGAAAAGCTGATCGCCGAGGCCTTCCTTGGAAGTGGTCTTCAGGAACCGCGCGGGAATGATCTGGTCGGTGTCGACATTGTTGACCGCCAGGGCCACCACGCGGCTCTCAAAGTTGGTGAACGGCTTCATAGCATTGTCCTCACGTCTGTCACCACCCCCGTCACGGCGCAGGCGGCGGCGGTCAATGGGCTGGCCAGGAAAGTGCGCCCCCCGGCGCCCTGCCGGCCTTCGAAATTGCGGTTGCTGGTGGAGACGCTGTACTGCCCGGGCGCAAGCTGATCGCCGTTCATGGCAATGCACATGGAGCAGC
>JBEKPK010000269.1:0-7911 GCA_049520795.1 Bryobacteraceae bacterium | reverse complement strand
CCCAGCAGGGCCGCCGACGACAATACCACGATGACCAGCGCTATCTTCAACTGCCCGGCGCCGGCCACCACTCCCACCGTGAACAGCAGCGAATCGCCGGGGAAAAAGAAACCCACCAGGAGCCCGGTCTCTGAGTACACCACCCCGAACAGGGCGGCATAGCCGAGCCAGCCCGAAAGGAGCGTGCTCAAAAGGCGGATGAGCCGCTCCGGATCGGTCAGGGACCGGACGAAATCGACGAAGGAGTGCAGCATCCGATTAGCTCGATGCGCTGTAGTTCGCGATGAGCCGTTTGATGACCGCCTCGTGAACCTTGATCTTGCCCTGCTGGATCAGCAGTTGGCGGATGCCTTCGCCGAAGAGCGAATTTCTGTCCGTCGACTTCTGCTTCTTGATTTCCTCGCGGAGCGTCGCCCGCTCGTCGGCAAGCTTCGCCATATCGGCCGGAACGTGCTCCACCACCCGCGCCACCACGGTGGCATCCGGCATGGAAATGGGGCCGATGATGGCTCCATCCGGCTTTTCAAACGCATCCTGCAGGTAACTGGCGGGACCGACGCCCTCCACCGTACCGGTGCGCTCGAACTCCGCCGTGGTCTTGCCTTCCAGTCCCATGGCTTTGGCGGCTTTGATCAGGTCGCCGGACTTTTTCGCGGCATCCATCAACTCCTGCGCGTGCCTCTGCAGCGCCGCGGCGCTCCGGTTCTTGACAATCGTGTCGCGAATCTGGTCCTTGACTTCGTCGAAGGTGTTGGGGCGGGCGGGCACAATGCCGGTCACCACGGCCAGCGCGACTTTATTGCCGGGCAAAGCGACCGGCTGGGAAGCTTCACCCACCTTGAGGCCCGAGACGGACTGGTCGAAATCGCCGTTGGTCCCGATCTCCGGGTACGCCTGTCCGGGCGCGATCCCATCGGCCTTGACCACTTGCATGTCAAAATCGGCGGCGACTTTCTCGGGGTGCGTGGGGTCCTTCTGCAAAGCCGCCTGGGCTTTGTCGGAGATATTCTCCAAAATGTCGTTGACGCGCTGCTTCTTCCATTGCGTGGCGAGCTCCGCCTTCACCTCGTCGAACGGCCGCAGACGGGCATCCTGGTGCTCCAGCACCTGGATGATGTGGTACCCATACTGGGTCTTGACCACGTCGCTGGTCTGGCCCACCTTTTGCGAAAACGCCACGGCGTCGAACTCCGGCACGCTCTGCCCGCGGGTGATCCAATCCGGCAGTTCGCCGGGATCTTTGCTGTTGTTGGCGGAAGCGGTGTCCTCGGAGTATTTCTTGGCCAACTCGGAGAAGTTCGCGCCGCCGCGAATCTGCTTCAGCAGATCCTCGGCCTGAGCCCTGATTTTGTCCACGTCGGCGGCTGGCTTGTCCGTGGTTTTCAATAGGATGTGGCGCACCCGCACGCGCTCCGGCGTGCGGTAAGCATCCCTGTTCTGGTTGTAGGCCGCCAGCAGGTCGGCATCCGCGGGCTTGAGGGACTCCTCGAGCTTGGCCTGGTCCGCCAATAGAATCACCAGATTCTTTTTCTCCGGGACGGTGAAATTCGCGGCGCTGGCCTTGAAGTACGTCTGCATGTCTTCCGCGCTGGGCTGCGATTCGGCTTTGTATTTGTCCGCCGAGAGCTTCACGTACTCCACTTTGACTTTCTCGTACTTTCGGCGGTATTCCTGCTCGATTTCCGCCTGCGTGACCACCGTACCTTCCAGGGCGACATCCCTCAGCCGCGTGGCCAGCATTTCCCGCCGTAGCGCCGCCTCAAACTGCTCGGGAGTCAGATTCTGCTGGGAGAGCGCCGCGGCATAGGCGTCCCTGCCCAGGTACTTGCCATCCGGAAACAGGTTGGGAAGTATCTGGCGGATGGCGGCGCTCAACTCCGCGTCGCTCACCTGATAACCCAGACGTCCCGCCTCATAAGCCAGGGCGCGGGTCATCAACATCTCGTCCACCAACTGGGGGATGTACCGGGACACCACGCTGGGGGGAATCTGCTGCCCCTTGAGGCTGCGTTGGATCTGCTCGGTGACCTCGGGCACGGTGAGCGGATCCTTGCCTACCTCCGCCACCACAATATCCGACGGGTCGGATCCGTTGTTGAAGCTGGGGACCAGGTAGGTGAGCATCGAAAACGACACCACCACCAGAATGCCGCCCAACATGATGCGAACGGCCTTATCGCGACTACGAAACAGATCAAACATTGCCGATAGAGCTCCTGAAAAGGGGAAGTCTCAGTATAGCAAGCCCGGCAAAGCGATACAGACCTCGCCGCTGCAATAAGATAGCATGGGTCGAGCCGGGCGTGCCCGGCGCAAGACGGTGGGGCGGACCCCCTGGTCCGCAGCCGGCCCCCTGGCCGGCTTTTCGAGCATGGCGCGCACTCGATTCGTCGAGAGAAGAGCGGGTCCAGGGGGGGGTCCGCCCCACCGTGAATAGTCCGCTCCACGGGCCTACCCCGGCTGCTGCTGGGTAAGGCAGTGGAGCGCGCCGAACCCCAGCGCCAGGTCTACGGCGTGGATCCCTACCACCGGGCGGTCGCGGAACAACTCGCCCAGCGCGCCGAGGGCCACCCGGTCGCGCGGGTCGTTGAACGTCGGTACGATTACGGCGGCGTTGGAGATATAGAAATTGGCGTAGCTGGCCGGCAGGCGATCGCCATCGAAGAACAGCGGGGCCGGCATCGGCAAGGGAATCACCTCGGGTTTCGAGCCGTCTTCGAGGCGCAGGTCCTGGACGCGCTCCCAGTTTTTGGCCAGTGGACGGTAGTTGATGTCCTTGGGGTTGTCCTCGCGGACCAGCGCCAGGGTGGTGGGGTTCACGAAGCGGCAGATATCGTCCACGTGGCCGTGAGTGTCGTCGCCCGCGACGCCGCCGCCGAGCCAAAGGATATGAGTCGCGCCCAGGTATTCGCGGAGGGCTGTTTCAAAGCCGGCGCGCGAGAGGCCCGGATTGCGAACCTGCCGGCGGCGGGAGAGGTAGCATTCCTCGGTAGTAACCAGCGCGCCGCGGCCGTTCCCGTCGATTCCGCCGCCTTCTAGCACGAAAGGCCTCCCCTCAACGCGCGCATCGAACAGGCGCTTCCCGAGCAGTTTCGCGGCGGTCTCGGGCACGCGGCGGTCCTTCCGCCAGTCGGAGTAGCGGGCCCAGGCGTTGAAGTGGAAATGCACGATGGCCGTCTCGGATTTGCGGCCCACCCGCCGGCGAACGAAGAGCGGGCCACTGTCGCGGGTCCAGCCGCGGTTGGTGGGGTGGATGACGAACTCGATGCGCCGGAGGTCCGCGCCCGCGCGGCTCAGATAACGGGTGGCCAGCTTCCGCTCGGTGGGCGAATCGACCAGAATGCGCACCGTCTCGCCGGGGGAGATCCTGCGCACGATTTCGCCGTAGACCCAGCGGATGGCGTCGAGCTTGCCGGGCCAGTCCGTGGGGTGATGCGGCCATCCCAGCCAGGTAGCTTCGTGCTTTTCCCACTCGGCCGGCATGGCGAACCCGAGCGCGGCGGGCGTTGGGGAAACGGCAGTTGCGGAACGCGGCATCAATATCGAGGGTACACCGTAGAGCGGGCTTCCAGCCTGCCATGCCGGCATCCGTGCCGGCATTCTTCCGCGCCCAGACCGCCTCTCGGCGCGGCGAAAAAGAATGCCCGCATGGCAGGATGAAATCCTGGCCCGACAGCGCGATAATGGCAGCACCCTGTGCGCATTCGCTTCCTCGCCTCCACGCCTCTCGACATCCGCCGCGGCAGCGGAACATACGTCGGCATCCATGTTCTGGCGGTGGCGCTTCGGCGGTTGGGGCACGCGGTGGAACTGGAGACGCCAAGCCTGCGCCTGCCGGTGTATACGCTTGAGCGGCTGGTTTTCAACCGGCGGCTGCGGCCGTGCCCGGATACCGATCTGACGGTGGGGTTCGATCTGGATGGCTATCGCATCGCCGCCGGCAACCCTTCGCACGTGGCGGCGCTCAAAGGGGTGGTCGCTGACGAAGTGCGCTTCGAGCGCGGACTCACGCGGCTCACCATGGCGATGCAGGCCCGCCGCGAGCGGCTGCACGCGCGGCGCGCGGCGCGGGTGCTGGTCTCGAGCGCCTACTCGGCCCAATGCGCGCGCGAGTTCTACGGCTTGGCGGAGCTGCCCCGCATCGTTCCCGAGCCCATCGACTTGGCCGAATGGCGCCGCTTTCTGGGCCTGAATCCAGCCGGAAGCGCGGGCTTCAACGTGCTTTTCGCCGGCCGCCTCTACCGGCGGAAGCGCGTGGATACGTTGCTGCGGGCAACCGCCTTACTGCGCGGGCGCATTCCCGGGCTGGCGGTGCGCATCGTGGGCGATGGTCCCCATGCCGCGCCTTTGCACAGCTTGGCGCACGAGCTGCGTCTCGCAGACACCGTCGCATGGCTGGGCGACGTGCCCCGCTCGCAGCTCGCGGCGGAGTACAATCGGGCCGACGTCTTCTGCCTGCCCAGCGTGCAGGAAGGCTTCGGCATCGTTCTGCTGGAGGCCATGGCCGCGGGAAAGCCGATTGTGGCTTCGCGCGCGGCCGCCATCCCGGAGGTGGCGCCGCACGGCCTGCTGGTGGAACCGGAGAACCCCGAGGCGCTGGCAGCTTCCATCGAAACGCTGTACCGCTCGCCGGAACAACGCGCGGCCATCGGCGCGGAAGGGCTGCGGCGGGTGGAGGCGTTTGACGCGCCGAGGGTGGCGCGCCTGTTTCTGGAAGCCGCTACTTGAAGTTCAGAATGATGAGGAAGGGCACGCCGTTGGGCGCCCCCGGCGCGGGGTTGACCACGTAGACGCCCTCCATGCCGGCGGATTCCGAGAGCGTGCCGGAAGCCCCTTGACGTACTTTCGTAATGAAGGGAAAGGGGTTCGCGTCGTCCATGCGGGGCTGATCTTCGCGCGTGAACAGGACGTACATTTCCAGGCGCGCCGGCGCATAGCTCACCTCGATTCCAGGCGTCTCCACCGCCTCGAAGGGCGCCACCCGGCGCTGTAGCAAAGCGGCCGGGTTGGCCGCGAGCGCCGCACAGAGATAGCCGCTGGAATTGGGGATGAAACGCAGCTTCACCGTATCGCCCACGGCCAGATCGCTTCCGGCCGCCAACTCCTGGTATTCGCCGCTGGCTGCCCGGCGTAGGACTTGGTATCGCACGCCCAGGCTGGCGGCCGGCCGCGCGGCGGCATTGGCCGCGGAGCGGCTTCCCTGCATCAAAGTGGCTGCCGGCGCAGCGCCCGCCTGGGCGCCAAATCCCGCCGAGCCGCCTCCACTACCGCCCCTGCCTCCGCCTCCGCCTCCGCCTCCACCTGCCCGCGCGGGCGCGCTCTCAGCCTTCAGCGCCGCAGGCGCCAGCGCGGGGCCGTAGAGATCGCGAGCTCCTTGCGCCGCGCGCACCTGCACGGAGCCCATGGTTCGGCTGGCCGCGAAGCCGCCCGCGCCACGGCCAAGCGCGGGCCGTGGTTCGGCCGCGCCGGGTCCCGACGGCGGCGCAGCGCCGGCGCCGGTCTGGGGCATATCCGGCCGTCCAAGCGAGCCGATAGTGATCGAACCGGAATCGTAGACAATACTCACCGCCGGCATGCCCGGCAGGGCTCCCGCGGGCGCTCCCACCGGGCTCGATTTCGGAGCCGGTGGAGAGGCGCCGTTAGTCGACTGGGTCATGAGGGGCGGAGCGGCTCCGGCGACTTCGGTTGTCTCGCCCCGGAACGACCGAACCGCAAACTGGCTCGATTTCGGAGCCGGCGGAGGCGGCAAGGGCGCCATGCGTGGCGCCGGCAGATTCACCGGCGCGGGCCTCGGCGGCGCCACCACCGGCGGAGCGGGCAGGGCCATCGCCGGAGCGGGCTTCCTGGTTACGGCCCCGGGATCGAAAGCGCGATGTTTTTCGGGAGGCGCCGAATCGCGCACTTCGATGCTCTGGCGCTCCATTTCGGCCATGAGAGTGGGTTTCCACCCGTTGCGAGCCTGCCATGCCACGTAGCCGCCGACGGTCAGAAAACAGGCTACCGCGGCTATGCCCACGGCATGGTCCCAGAGCCACTGCTCCAGCCGTGGAAGGCGGTTGGCAGGCGGAAGCGCCTGCCCCACAAGGCGTCGGAACCAGGGGAGGCGATTGGCAGGCGAAAGCGCCTGCCCCAGAAGGCTGGGAAGCGGGCTATCGTCCAAAGCCGCCAGGAGCCGGGCGCGGGCGGCGGGGTCCTCCAGCAGTTCGCGCAGCGGCTCCTCCTTCGCCAGGGCGTCGAACAACTCCTGATCCTCCAGCGCCGCTTCGAAAAGCGCCTGCCGCTCCTCCGCCGTGAGCGTTCCGGTGGCGTATCCGCCCAGCAGTTTCCGGATATCTTCGCGCCTCATCGCTTTCCCGGCTCCCAGCCGCCGCCCATCAGCTCCAGAAGATGTTTCCGGCAACGATGGTCCCAAGTATAAACCGTGTTGATCGCGCCGGCCCCCATGATCTCCTGGATCTGGGCGAAGGTCTTCCCCCGGAGTTTGAGACGGATCATCTCGCGGCAGCGTTCTCCCAGTTGGCCCACGGCGCGTTCCAGGCGCTCCAGCATCTCCTTTCGTTCCAGGTAGTCGGCCGGATTGGGGGCCAGGTCCGGCAGGGGAATGTCGGTCACCGAAACCTGGCTGTATTCGCCCCGCCGCGCCGTTTTCCGTCGCTGGCTCAGGATCTTGAACCTGAGGATCTGGAAAGAAAGCGGCAGCAATTCATCCAGGCGCTCGACATGCGCGTATTTTTCGTGCAGCAGCATGAGCGTTTCCTGCGCCAGGTCTTCGGCCGCATCTCTCTCGCAATGGGATGCCGCGAAGCGCACAATCCTTTCACGAAGTTTGGCGAGGATCTCGTCGCGGTCCACGGGGTTCAGTCAAATAATAACAGGGCAGGGACTGCGGGACGAACCAGCCAAGCGGCGGCTGCCATTTTCCGGAAGCGCCGTCTACCAGCCGCAACTGGCCACTTCTCACTAGCGGCGACTTCCCGCTCATGTGGTCGCCAAAGACTCGACAGCGCTAATCGCTCGGCGCCAACATGCACCAGACTACAAAGAAGGCGGCCATAGACAACTGGGACAAAAGCGAAGCCGCCGAGCTTAAATTCATTTGCGATACGAGAGCATGGTGTCTCGTCGTCACTTCCCTCGCAATACTGGTCATTACCACGCCCAGCAGACTAGTCGCCGCGGTGTATGCCGCCGCCTGTTTGACCACTCCAGGAACCGGCTGCTTGCCCGACGGGCGCCGGTACACAGTGACGAAGAACAGTGGCACAACTACTGCCGGGATGACACTGATCGATGGCATCACGATCCTCTGCCAGAACTCTAGAAATGCGCCTGTTTGTGCGTGAGTCCATACCACTGGCAAGGAATGAATAAACGAGTACGTCGTCAGCCCGCCTTGCAGGCCAGTCCCAATCGCCGCTGCCAGCGCTGCTCTTCTCACACCCGCGGGTATCAGCAGAAGGGGTGCGCTTCGGGACAGTAGAAAGAAGAACAGCGGAAGAGCCGCACCGAGAGCCAGCCAGAACAAATACCAAACCATGCTAAGCACGGGACTCGAGGCTTGGGAGGAGATGGCTATCAGCGGAACCATGGACGCCAGGAGCACGAGTGCCGTGCCAATCAGCGCCAAGAATGCTGCCTGCTTGGTATTCACCGGAATGTCCATTTCCATATTCTGCTTAAGTTCGATTGTAGCTCCAACCGCATTCGTTGGAGCCGTTGGCGGTCACACGTCCGAGACTGACGCTGATATTTGGCAGCTGGAACTGCCTGGGAGTTTCGGGGGAGTTTCGGGGACAGGAAGCTGTGAAAAAATCGGCTTGACATTCTAGAACATTTTTGCCCTGATCTGTTTCGGACATCGATATACTGAAATCGTGACGCCCGCCGCCAAATTCCCTTCAGCTCGGTTTG
>JBEKPK010000268.1:0-7912 GCA_049520795.1 Bryobacteraceae bacterium | reverse complement strand
GCTCGCGGAGTTGAATGCGCGCCTGGACCGAGTGGAGGCTCGGCGCGACAACACCAACTGGATTGTCAATTCGCCGAGCACGCTGGACGGCACGCGGCGGTATTTCCAAAACGGCGGAACGCCGGGTTGCAAAGCCGGCTTGCGATTCCTGGTGGTGACCGCCGATGGCTGGCTGCAACCGTGTTCCATGCAATTCCAGCGCTACCAACTGGCGGACCGCGGCCGCATGATCGAAGAGTTCACGCGCACGAACGCCTGCGACGAGTGCTACGTGTCGATCCGTTCCTACCTGGACAAGAGCTTCCCGCAACTGCTCTGGGAAAACGTGAGCGGGTTCTTCTCGTTCGCGAGACAGAGGCAGTAGCGGCGGGCCAGGAAGGTTTAGCCTGAATTACGAAGTTAACTTCGGAGAAATTGAATTTCCATGGGCTATTTCATTGAAATAACAGGCTTGTATCAGGGCACGGCTTGAGCCGTGCCGATCAGGCAGCATTTTCTGGGCTTTAGCCCCTGCAATAGCAAACCCGGCCCGCAAGTCCTTCTCACGTTCCTGAAAAGACAGGGGCTAAAGCCCTCTGAATGTCCGCGGTTTGCGGCACGGCTGAAGCCGTGCCCTGATACAGCGCCCCAACTTCGGCATTCAAGTTCAGTGCTCCGCTGCCGCCCGCCGGCCGCGAAGCTATTTCCCGGCGCCTCCCTCCGCGGCCATCGCGTTGTCCAGCGCCGCGCGAGCCTCGCCATTATCCGGATTGATTCTAACTGCCTCCGATAATTGCGCGATGGCCTCGCCCGTGCGCCCTAACTTGGCAAGTGCCACGCCTAAGTGGAAGCGCGCCGATGCGTCGTCCGGTTTCAACCGGACCGCCGCGCCGAACTCCTCGGCAGCCTCCGGCAGTCTGCCCAGGATCGCCAGAGCCATTCCGAGATTGCCGCGCGCATCGGCATCATTGGGATCGAGGCGGACCGCCTCGGATAATTCACCCGCGGCCTCGTACGTACGCCCAGCCGCTCCCAGCGCCGCGCCGATCTGGTAATGGATACTCGCATCGCCGGGCTGCAGCAACGCCGCCGTATGCAGTTGCGCCAGAGCTTCTTCCGTCCGCCCCTGCTTGGCCAGAAGCCGGCCTAACCCGAGGTGCGCCAGCGCGGAACCCGGCCGTATACGGACCGCCTCCGCCAGTTGTCTTGCGGCTTCACCGTCGTCGCCGCGCATACTCAGCACGCCGGCCAGGTTGAACCGCGCGATATAGTTATCCGTGGTTACATCCACCGCATGCTGGAAGAGCGAGACACTGTCCCGCCAGTAACCGGCCTGGGACCACGTCAGAGCGGCGCACGCCGCGGCGATGCCCAAAGCGATAGCCGCTCCCAGTCGCGGCCTCGATTGCAGGATCTCCCGAGCGCCCCAAACCAGCGCAATCGAAAGCCCGATCATGGGGATATACATGTACCGGTCGGCGCGCGCCTGCTGGCCTGCTTGAATCAGCCCGATCACCGGCGCCAGCGTCACCAAATACCAAAGCCAGCCGACCAGGAAATACGGCCGTTGGCGAGCGGCCCGCACCGCCGCCGCCGTGACCACGGCGAGACCGAGACCGGCGAGAATGGCCGGCCAGACGAGCGAACCCGAAGGGTAAGGGTAAAAAACGGCGAGCCGGGTGGGCCAAAACATTTTGCCGACATAAACCGCGTATGAAACCAGCGCATTCTCGATCCGCGGGCCCATGGGCAGCGACTCCAGGGAGGCCACTGCCGCAACTTTCTGGTGGACCAGGTAGGTGACCACCGAAGCCGCGGCCGACAGCCCAAAAAACGGGAGCTTCTCGAGGAGGCGAAGTCCCCGCGCGAAGGGCCAATAGTCCAGCAGGAGCATCACCAGCGGCAGGGTTACGACCATGGGTTTGGCCATTAACCCCAGGCAGAATGCCAGCAGCGTCAAGGCGTATCGCAGCGGTCCCGGGCGGGCGACATATTTCGCATAGGCCCAAAGCGTCAGCATCCAGAAGAACGCGCTCAATACGTCTTTTCGCTCGGCGATCCACGCGACGCTCTCGACGTGCAGTGGATGGAGCGCAAACAAAGCGGCCACCATCGCGCTCGGCCAGCGTGCGTTGGTGATCCGGCGCAAAACCGCATACAACAGAAAGGTCGCCAGAACGTGAATACACACGTTGGTGAGGTGATGAAGCCCGGAGTCGAGGCCAAAAAGCTGGCAATCGAGCATGTGGGATAACCACGTCAGCGGAAACCAGTTGCCTGCCCAGGAATGGGTAAAGGCCCAGACAATACCGTTCCAGGTGACCCCCGCGTTGACATGGATGTTGTCGGTGACGTAAGCGGGGTCGTCGTAGCTGACGAAACCAAACCGCAGCGTTTGCCCGTAGGCAGCGAAAACGGCCGCCGTGAGGAGCGCGAAAACCCAGAGGTCGCTGGGCTCTCTTTGCTCTTGAACGACAGCTTGTTCCCGTTTGGCGCGCCGCCGTCTGGAGGTTTTCACTTCGGAGTTTCCCAGAATCATCATACCCGTTCAAACGATCGTTCCGTCACCGCCAGCCGGCGGGCGCGCGGCCCTGTTTCTTCGAGACCGTCCCCCGGTTCCCGAGGGGCTTGTGTCGCGGGATGATCTCGGTTACTATCCGTACGTCCGAAGCGAAGGGAGCCGTCGTGACATGAGTTACATTCGAACCAGCAAGCCGACCAGGCGCAAAATGCTGTGGCGGACAGCCGCAGCCAGTGGATTGGGCGCCATTTTCAAAATGACCGAGGACCCCGCGGCGGCTCAAGCGCAGGCAAACCCGCCGGGCCGGGGCCAAACCGGAAGCCCCGCTCAGGGGGCGGGCGCGGGCCGCGGAGCCGGCGGAGGCAGGGGCGGCGGCGGGAGAGGCGGCAGCGTCCGCATGCCCCCGACCAGCAAGTTATCGGCCCCCAGCGATCTGAAGATTACCGACATGCGGTCTCTCCGCGTGGCTGCCAATTTCGATTACCCCATTATCCGCATCGACACCAATCAGGGCCTGTATGGCCTGGGGGAAGTTCGGGACGCGGGCAGCGAGTATTCGGCCCTCGCCATGAAGCCCTTTCTGGTGGGCAGGAACCCGCTGGACTTCGATACCCTGATGTCGTATGTATTGCCGTATGCCGGTTCCGGCCGGGCGGGCGGCGGCTACAGCGCCATCGACCTTGCCTTGAACGACATCATCGGCAAGGCCTATGGCATTCCCGTGTGGCGGCTCTTGGGCGAGAAGAAGCGCGAGACCGTGCGCATGTACTGCGACACCACGGGCACCGCCGACCCCAAGGCGTACGGCCAGCGGATGCTGGAGCGCCAGAAGAAGGGCTTCACCTTCTTCAAAATGGATGTGACCACCAACTTCATCAGCGGCAACGGCAAGACCGGGGCTCTCGACCCAACGAGCGGCGTCCCCACCGATAAGGGCCTGGCATACGGCGGCGAGTTGATCGCGGCCGTGCGCGACGCCATCGGCTACGACAAGCCCCTGGCGGTCGATGCCAGCAGCCTCCGGTGCGCTTCGGTCCCCGACGGAATCCGGGCGGGCAGGGCCTTCGAGAAATACAAGCTGGAGTGGCTGGAAGACCTGTTCGGCACCGGCGGTTTCTACCGCTGGAGGGACTTCAAGGCGATCAAGGCGAACACCACCACGCCGCTTCTCACCGGCGAAGACGCCTTCGGCCTGGAGGCGCCGCTAGGGTTCAAGCCTCTGATCGACAATCGCGCCATTGACAAGATTCACTGCGATCACGGGACCTCAGGGGGCTGCCGCTTGACGAAACGCATCGCGGACTACGCGTGGAACGAACAGGAAATACCCACGGCCATCCATATGGCCGGGTCCCCGCTGGCCACCATGGGCGCGGTTCATACGGCCGCCACGCTGGCGAATTTCATCGCCATGGAATGCCACGCCGTGGATTTCATCTCCTGGTGGCAGGATCTCGTCATCGGCGTAACACAGCCGGTCATCAACGCCGGCTACGTCGCCGTTCCGGATACGCCCGGCCTGGGCGTGGAGCTGAACGAGCCGGTGGTGAAAGAGCATCTGCGCTATCCGGGCTACTTCGAGCCGAACGCGGTGTGGGACCCAAGCCGTCCCTCCGGCGGGGCGTGGCCGCACTTCAATGTGGACGGCGTCTGGGTGAACGAAAGGACCTCGGACTACTAACGCGAGAATTGTGGGGCAGGCGCTTTCGCCCAATGCCACATACTTTTCCCGGACCCGCGAATCCGGGCAGAAACGGTGGGGCGGACCCCCCTGGACCCGCTCCTCTCTCGAAGAATCAGAAGAATCAAGTGATTGCCACCCCCGAGAAGCCGGCCGGGGGGCCGGCCGCGGACCAGGGGGTCCGCCCTACCCCGTGTCCAGGCATCCGGAAATGGCAAAAGTATGTGGCATTAGGCGCTTTCGCCTGCCACGTGCCGGCTTATATCCGCGCAGCGCGAGTTTCGCTCGCACTTGGCAGGCGAAAGCGCCTGCCCCACAATGTCGCAAGCCGGCAGTCCGAGAAGATGGCGCACGGGCGCCGCGGAGCCTCAATCCCCGAAGGTCACCGGCGCATAGCCGGGGGCGGTCGACTCGGGGTACACGTGTTCGGTCTTGCGCCATTCCAGGGCGCGGCGCCGCAGCCGCGAGGCGAAGAACTGCCGCAGCGCCGAAATTGTGGCCGCGCCGTTCACCAGATTCGCCCACAGCATACGGACGGGGACTCCCGCAGCGAACTTCCAACCGTAAATGCGGGCGCCGGCCCACATCCGCATGGCCATCTGCAACGCGCTGAGCCCCGACGTCGCCAGGCACAGCGCGGGCGCCCAGTGCGGGATGTCAAGGGTTGTCTCCCAGGAATGGCCCGTCCCGCCGGCAGCGAGCAGCCTCCCCGCGCAGAGTAGGAACAGCAAGTTGGCCACCGGCGAGAGGAGATTGCCAACCAGCCCCTTGCGGTCGCGCCAGAACCAGTAGGGCTGCGGCCACGGCGCCCGCCATCCGTGCCGCTCCCAACCCTGAAGCGCTATGCCGGCCACCCAGCGGCTGCGCTGGCGGACGGCGGCCCGGAAACGCTTCGGGAAGTATTCGCGGGTAGCGGCGAGATCCCCGGCGCCGGGGCGCAGCGGTATGAAGAGCTGGCGGCATCCCAGGGCATGCAGGCGGCAACCGGTCTCGTAGTCCTCCGTCAGGCACGCCGGGTCGAATACCCTGCCCTGCCGCTCGATCGCCAGCCGCTCCAGAGCCGGGCGCCCGAATCCCGTGCCCACCCCATTGGACGGCAGGAAGCCGCCCAGCCGCTGCCGCACGGGAATATCCTTGGTCTGGTATTCGGCGAACTCATCGCAGTAGACGCCGTGGGTGACGTCGCCCAGCGGCGTCGGCAAGGGGAGCACCGGAACCTGGACCATCTGATAATCCCGCGAGAACCAATTGATGAGCCGCAGCGACTCCGGGTGGATGAGATCCTCGGCGTCATGCGTCACCACGATCTCGAAGCGGGAACCCTGCGCAGCCTCGTAGTCCTCCATCGAGCGATAGGCCCCGTTCAGGCAATCGCCCTTGGACGTGGGGCCGTCATCGGGGCACATGGCAAGATGGACCCGCGAGTTGCGGCCGGCCGCCGCGCGCACGGCGCGAATGGTGGGCTCGTCATTCGGGTAAACGCCGGCGAATATCTCATATTCGCGGTAGCGAATGACCGAGAGATTGCGCTCCAGCATTTGGGCGATGACGCCTTCTTCGCGCCACAGCGGAACGAAGATGGCGATGCGGCGCTGGGGAGCGCAGTCCAGTTCGGCGGCCGTCGGCCACGGAAATCTCTTTCGCGCCGCAAAGAGGCAAGCCAACCCGATAAACAGGTCGTCCAGCCCGCTCACCAGGAACCAGATGGCCAGCGGAACCAGACAAGCCACAAGACAGTGGTCGAAATGCACGAGTAACCAGAGTCAGGTAGTCCCTGCGAAATGTGCGGACTCTCACAATTGTTCGCTCTTACCCCACCAGGGTGGCTTTGGAGTAGACCACGCGGAACCCGACGCGTTCGTAGTTGCGCTGCGAAACGCTGCCGGGCTGGGCACAGGCGGCGGCCATGTCGCACCCTCGGGCGGCGGCCTCCGCAAGGCGGGCCGCGATCAGCTCGCCATGCAGCCCGCGGCGGCGGAACCGGGCGATGGCGCTGTCGGCGAACAGGGTGGCGAGACCTTCGCCGATCGCCAGGGCCGCGCCGCCGGCGGCTTCGCCATCCTCAAACGCCAGATAGCATTGGGCCGAAGGCATGGCGGCGATATCGCGCCCCACATCCATTTCTTCCGGCGTCAGGCGCGCTTCTTCAAAGAAACCGCGGCCCACGGTGAGCGACCAAAGGTCCTCTTCGCCAGGTGCGATGAGGCGCACGCGGGGAGACGGAGGGACCGCGTACCCGGCTAGCGGCATCGCCAGCACGTTGTTGAATTCCGTCACGCGGCATCCACGGCCCGCCAGCGCCTCGAGAAAGCCGGCGTCGGCCAGCGGACAGACTTCGATGCGCAGAGGAGCTCCGCGGCTGCGAAAAAAGGCCGCCAGGGAATCGAGATCGGCCGGACTCACGGGCCCGCTCAAACCGAGCCCCACCGCCTGGGTAAGCGGCGAGCCGGCGCCGGCGAATACCGCGCAGCCACCGGCTACCTCCAAAACCTCGGCTCCCCGCCGGACGCAGCCGCGCGCAATAGCGGCTTCGCCGGCCTCCAGGCGGCGCGCCAGCGCGGCATCCGCGAACAGAACCGGTTCCCGCCGCCACTCCGTCCCGGAGGAAGGCATCATATAGGTATGGCCTCCGTAACTCTCAACATGGTAATTCGCGGCATGACCTGTGGAAACTGCGCGCGAACCGTGGAGCGCAAGCTCGCCGGCATTCCCGGCGTGACCAAAGCCACCGTGGACCTTCAGGGTTCGAGCGCGCAAGTGGCCTACGATGCGGAGCGCGTGAAACCGGACGCGCTGGCGCAGGCCGTCCGTCAACTCGGATACGAAGTGCCTGCATGAGCGTTGCGTCTTCGGAACGCGTGGACCTGCCGGTATCCGGCATGACGTGCGCGGCCTGCGCCCGCGCCATCGAGCTGGCGCTGGCCGCTACCCCCGGCGTGGAGCGGGCGCGCGTCAACCTGGCCACCAACACGGCCACGGTGGAATATGACGCCGCACGCGCGCACGTGGGCGACTTCATCGGCGCTATCGAAGATCTGGGTTACGGCGTGCCCCAAACCGAACCACGGCCGGACGCCGAGGAGTCCGCCTACCGCCGGCGGCTGGCGGTGGCCGCGATTCTGGCCGCGCCGGTGCTCGTGCTGGGCATGTGGCACGGTCTGGTGGCGGCGCCGTATTCGGCCTGGATCCAGCTTGCGCTTACCCTCCCCGTAGTGTGCTACTGCGGAGCGCCGTTCTACCAGGCCGCCTGGACGGCTTTGCGCCACGGCTCCGCCAACATGAACTCGCTCATCGCGCTGGGCACGGGCGCGGCGTTCACATACTCGCTCTATGAGACGCTGCGCGGCGGGCATCAAGTGTACTACGAAGCCGCTGCCGTGATCATCGCGCTCATACTGACGGGCCGCATGTTGGAGGCGCGCGCGCGCGGGAAAGCGTCATCGGCCATCCGCCGCCTGATGGACCTGCAGCCGCCCACGGCGCGCGTTTTGCGCGACGGCGTCGAGACCGAGGTACCGGTGGAGGACGTCCACGCGGGCGAGGTGGTAGTGCTGCGCCCTGGCGAGCGCATTCCGGTGGATGGCAAGGTGCTCGACGGGGAATCGGCCGTGGACGAATCCATGCTCACCGGCGAGAGCCTGCCGGTGGACAAGCGGCCCGGCGCGGCGGTGTATGCGGGCGCCCTCAACCGCTCCGGCGCTTTCCGTTTCGCGGCCACCAGGATAGGCCGC
>JBEKPK010000267.1:0-7953 GCA_049520795.1 Bryobacteraceae bacterium | reverse complement strand
AGGCATTGAGGGCCAGCGAGGAGCGGTACCGGACCCTGTTTGAAACCATGACCGAGGGCTTCGCGCTGGACGAGATCATCTGCGATGAAGCGGGAGTGCCGTACGATCTTCGCTACCTGGCGGTCAACCCGGCGTTCGAGCGTCAGACCGGCCTCAAGACCGAGGATATCCTCGGACGGACCGTCATGGAATTGTTCCCCGCGACAGAGCCCGTGTGGATCGAGCGGTATGGCAAGGTGGCTCTTACCGGGAAACCGGCGCGGTTTGAAGAATGGTTCGGCCCGCTGGGGCGGTGGTTCGAGGTGTCCGCCTTTCAGACCGAACCGGGCCGATTCGGCGTGGTGTTCACGGATATCACTGGGCGCAAGCGGGCGGAGGAGGAACGGCAGCGTCTGGACGGCGAGTTGCGCCGGCGAATCGAGGAACTGGAGACGGTGATGGAGGTCGCGCCCGTGGCGATCTGGGTGGCGCACGATCCACAGTGCCAGGAAATCACCGGCAACCGCATGGCGGACCGGTTTTACGAGGCCGCCGCGGGGGAGAACGTGTCGGCGAATGTAACGGCGGCGCGGCGGTTTTTCCACGGCGGCCGGGAACTGCAAGCGCAAGAACTGCCCATGCAGGAAGCCGCGGCCCGAGGGGTGGACATTCGCTACTCCGAACTCGACGTACTCCTGCCCAGCGGCAGGCATTTGAACATGTTGGGCAGCGCCAGCCCGCTGCGGAACGCATCCGGCCAGGTGCGCGGATGCGTCGGCGCATTCCTGGACATCACCGAGCGCAAGCGGGCCGAGCAAGCGCTGCGCGCCAGCCAGGAGCAGAACCGGTTTCTGGCCGATTTACTGGAACGGGCCGATCAGCCCTTCGCCGTAGGCTACCCGGACGGCAGGCTGGGATTCGTCAACGCCGCTTTCGAGCGGCTCACGGGCTACAGCCGGGATGAACTCCAGAGCATCGATTGGGCGGCGAGTTTGACCCCGTCCGAATGGCATGAGATGGAACGGGCCAAGCTGGAGGAGCTTCATCACACCGGCCGCCCGGTCCGGTATGAGAAGGAGTATCTCCGCAAAGACGGCTCCAGGGTACCCATAGAGCTGCTGGTCCATCTAGTGAAAGATCGGCAGGACCAGCCCTTCTACTATTCGTTCCTGACCGATCTCACCGAGCGCAAGGAGGCGGAGAAAGCCCTTCGCGAGAGCGAAGCCGTTCTGCGCAGTTTCTTCGACAGCCCCGGGGTGATGCGCGGAATCGTGGAAACGGTGGATGGCCGCATCGTTCACGTTTCCTGCAATGCGGCCGCGGCGGAGATGTACGGAATAGACCGGGAATCGATCGCCGGCAAATCGGCAGGCGACGCGGGCGCTGGGCACAAGGTCGTGCGGCGGTGGGTGAGTCTCTACGAAAAGTGCCGGCGCACCGGCAAGCCCGTCTCGATGGAGTACGCCCGCCGGGACGCGGACGGCCGGCAACGCTGGCTCCTCGCCACCGCCGGCTACCTGGGGACCGGGCCTTCCGGGAATTCGCAATTCGCGTACACCATCCTCGATCTGACCGACCGCCAGCAAGCGGAGGAGAAGCTGCTCCAGTCCGAAGAGCGATACCGCATGATGTTTGACACCATGCTCGAGGGGTTCTGCATCATCGAGGTGATTTTCGACGCCGGCGACAGACCCGTGGACTATCGTTTCCTGGAGATCAATCCGGCATTTGAGGCGCAAACCGGCCTAAAGAACGCCAGGGGCCGGCTCATGCGCGAACTGGCGCCCGAGCATGAGGCGCATTGGTTTGAAATCTACGGCCAAGTCGCCTTGACCGGCCAACCCGCGCGTTTTGTGAATGAAGCCAGGGCGCTAGATCGCTGGTACGACGTGAGCGCCTACCGCGTCGGCGGGCCCGAGAGCCGAAGAGTCGCGATCCTGTTCAATGACATCTCCGACCGCATGCGGGCGTTGGAGGCGCTGCGCCAAAGCGAGATCCGCGAACGCGCCCGCGCGGCGGAACTCGAAGCGCTGATGGACGCGGCCCCGGCGGCTATTTTTGTATCTCGCGACGCCGAGTGCCGCTCCATGACCGGCAACCGGGCGGCCCACGAACTGCTGCGAAGGCAGCCCGGCCTCAATCTCTCGAAATCCGCGCCGGAAGGCGAGAGGCCGATGAATTTCCGGGCCATGAAGGGAGGAATCGAGATTCCGAACGAGGAGTTGCCCGCACAGAAGGCCGCCTCCGGCGGGCAACCGGTCCGCAACTACGAGTTGGATATTGTGTTTGAGGACGGCGAATGCCTGAACCTGGTGGGCGATGCGACGCCGCTGTTGGACGAAGACGGGAAATCGCGAGGCTCGGTGGCAGTCATGTCCAATGTCACCGAACTCAAACGCGCCGAGACGCGGCTGCGGGAAGCCCAGAAGCTGGAGAGCCTCGGGTTGCTGGCGGGCGGCGTAGCCCACGACTTCAACAACCTGCTGGTCGGCGTGATTGGCAACGCCAGCCTGGCCCGGGAGGTGCTTCCGCCCGATAACCCGGCCGCGGAGCTGCTGGAGGGAGTCATCCAGGCCGGCGACCAGGCGGCCCATTTGACCCGCCAGATGCTGGCTTACTCGGGCAAAGGCAGGTTCCTGGTCGAACCGCTCAATCTCTCGGCCCTCATCCCCGAAATGACCGGCCTCGTCCGGCCGTCGATTTCCAAGAAGATCGCGCTATACCTGGATCTGACGGACGATCTGCCGCCCATCGAAGCCGACCGTGGCCAGGTGCAGCAGGTGTTCATGAACCTGGCCCTGAACGCGGCCGAAGCCATCGGCAGCCATGATGGCCTGATCTCGGTGCGGACCGGCGTCGAGGACGTGGACGACCGGTATCTCCGGCTGCACCCGGCAGTAGCGGCGCTGCGGCCCGGAAAATACGTTTGCCTGGAAGTGCGCGATACCGGCTGCGGCATGGACGATGCCACCCTGGCCCGCATCTTCGATCCTTTCTTCTCCACCAAATTCACGGGGCGGGGGCTGGGGCTGGCGGCCGTCGCCGGCATCCTGCGCGGTCACGCGGGAGGCGTTGCCGTCACCTCCGCGCCGGGCCAGGGCAGTTGCTTCACGGCGCTGTTTCCGGCGGCGATGCGCCTGTTGGGGGAGCGGCCCGCCGCGGCTCGCGACGCCGCGCTCCAGGGCGGCGGAGTGGTCCTCGTGGTGGATGACGAGAAAGTCGTGCGGGAAATGGTGAGGAAGTCCCTCGAACGGTACGGCTATACGGTTCTCCTGGCGGACAGCGGACTGGAGGCGATCGACGTACTTAGGAGACACCCCGGCGATATCGCCCTGGTAATCCTCGACTTGAGCATGCCGAAGATGAGCGGCGAGGAGGCGCTTCCCGAACTCCGTAAGATCCGGCCGCAGGTCAAGGTGGTGGTGTCGAGCGGTTACAGCGAGAGCGAGGCCATGGACCTGTTCAAAGGCCAGCGGGTCTCCGGCTTCATCCAGAAGCCGTACACCTCCAGAGGGATCGCGGAGAAGGTGAAGGTTTGCATCGGATGACGGGTGCGCTCGGCATCAAACGTGATATTGCGCGCCGACTTATTTGCAGTTACTGGCAGCGCCGGAATTCCGATTGACTCGCCTGTCGCCGGCGCGATATCATTTTTTCGCCGTCTTAACGGCTGTAGTTTCGTGATGGGGAGTTGAAGAAGATGAAAAAACGGTTCTTTCTCACCGCGCCGCTTGCGTTTTGCATTGCCGGCGCCCTCCCGGTTTGCTGCTTTGGCCAGTCCTCGGCCGGCGGATTAGGCATCGCCGTGGGCGCTGGAACACTCGGCGCCGGCATTGAGGCCGCCACTGCCGTAACGCGCAAGTCCAACGTGCGTGTAGGATTCAATTACTTCAAATACAGCGACACCTTCACCAAGTCGAGCGACAACATCACTTTCAACGGAACGCTCAAACTGGAGTCCGCCGAGGTGCTTTTTGACCAGTACATCGTCGGCCCCATTCACATCAGCGCCGGCACCATGATCTATGACGGCAATCAGGGAACCGCCAGTGCTTCGGTACCCGCCGGGCAAAGCTTCACGCTCAATGACGTCACTTACTATAGCGGCAGCTCCGCCCCGGTCACCGGAACCGGCTCCATAGCCGCCCGCAAGGTCGCGCCGGAGGTCCTGATTGGATTCGGCAACCTGTTGCCGCGCAACACGCACCACTTCACGGCTAATTTCGAGTTGGGCGTTGCCTTTCAGGGTTCTCCCAATGCCATGCTGAACCTGGCCGGCAGCGCGTGCGCCGGGGGCCCCGGCCTGAATTGTTCCTCCATCGCCTCGACTCCCGCGGTGCTGGCCAATGTTCAAGCGGAACAAACCAAACTCAACAACAGTCTCGCCCCCTTCAAGTACTACCCCATCGTCCGCCTGACCTTCGGCTACAAGTTCTAGCCGGCGGTCCCGCGTCTCTCGAGGGCTCCTTCCAGCGCCTTCCGCACGTGTTCGTCGTTCCGGTAGGCGCGCAGCGCCGCGACCACCTCGGACGCAACCCGCGAGTCTCCCTCAGCCACGAGCGACAGCAGGAAATCGAGCGCCGAGTCCTGGCGGGCGGTAGCGAGCGCCAGCAGGAGCGTCTTCCGGATGGGGCCATGGACCGTGCGCCCCCACTTCTCCCGCAGCGTATCGATGGCGCCCGGCAGGCGGCTCGCCCCGAGAGCCAGGATGGCGGCTTCGGCGATGGCCGGGTCCTCGTGATCGAGGTACGCGCGGACGACCCGCAGCGAGCGCTCGGCGCCGGAGGCGAGCATTCCCGAGAAGCACTCCCCCAACACGTCCGGCTCGGAATCGCCCGTCAAAACCTTCAGCAGCAGCAGCAGTTCCCCCGCTTCACCGACTACCGACCCGAGGGCGCGAGCGGCGCCCATCCTCACCCGCGGTTCCTTGTCGGCAAGCAGGCGAACCACTTCAAAGAGTGCCTCCGGGTGGCGAGTTCGGACCAGGCCGAGCGCGCTGTCGCCGCGTAGTTGCGCGGCGGCGTCGACCGGCCGGCCGAAGGAGGGCTCCATCTGGATGTGGCGCACGCCCTTGAGATACACGTCCGCCGAATCGTAGTCCATGGAGTAAAGCGCGCCGACGATGGCGGTGGTGGCCGCGCAGCCCTTGTCCAGCTTCGCCGGGTTGGCCATCAAGCGATGGAAGGCGGCGGCGAGATCCGGGACGAGCTCGGCCATGCGGAGGTCGCCGGCGATTTTGGCGGCCTTGGCGACCACCAGGTTCGAACGGTCCGAGAGAAAGGCCCGGAGTGGTTCGGAGTCGGGCTGCCGTCGTAACTCCGCGAGAGCGTTCAAGGCCTCCTCGGTGGGATCGCGCCGCCGCATATCGAAATGGTATCGCGCGGCGGCGCGGCAGGCTGACCGTTCCCTGTTGGCCGGCGAAAGCGCCTGCCCCACAAGGACGAAAGTTCTTCGGCAGCCGGCCGGCAGCCTCCGTTCGTCAGCTCAACTCGGACAAAAGCGTCACGCGGACCGCACTTTTGCGCTTGCGAACCGCCTTTGCCAGACGCTCGTCGGCGGTGACCAGCGGAACGCCGCGGGCCAGGGCCAGCGCCAGATACAGGCAATCGTACACCGGGTGTTCCAGATCCAGAGCAAGGCCCAGCGCCCCTCCAAGAAGGTCGCGGCTCGGCGTCAAGGCCACCGGCGCTTCGAGCAGCGCGTCCAGGCGTTCGCGCGCCTGCCTCGCGTCGATGTCGCCGATGCGCGCCTTCTTCCATAGGATGTTGGCGCACTCGACAGCCAGCAGGTCCGGCGCCTCCAGGCGGGCCCGCGCCAGCATTCGCGCCTGGCCGCTGCCGGGTTCCTCGACTACCCACTTCACCGCGACGCTCGCGGCCACCACCGCCGCCGCGATCATCGCGCGTCCCTCATTTCACGCAGGAGGGCGGCGCTGTCGGAACGCTGCCGGCGCGCGGACGCGCGAAGCGCGTCGGCCCGGGCCCAGAAGTCGCCGGCCTCCACGCGTAATGCGGCGGCGAGAATCGACCGGTGTTCCGCCTCCGCCGACCGGCCGAGCCGCGCGGCGCGTACCCGAAGCGCCGTCGCGATCTCCGGGGGAACATTGCGAACCGTGAGTTGCGCCATTTTGCCTATGCCTTCATTGTATACAATGAAGGCGCTGAAGGCATCCGGCTCCGGTGCGTCCGCCGGAGGCCGGACCGCCGACAACTGATACCCTAGTCCCCATGGGCCGCATACGGGTTCTTCCCGACCAGGTCGCCAACAAAATCGCCGCCGGAGAGGTGGTGGAGCGTCCCGCTTCGGTGGTCAAGGAGCTGCTCGAGAACTCGCTCGACGCAGGTGCGGCGGAGGTCCGCATCGAAGTGGAATCCGGAGGCCGCCGCCTGATTCGCATCGCCGACGATGGCAGCGGCATGCTGCGCGACGACGCCCTACTGGCCTTCGAGCGCCATGCCACCAGCAAACTGCGCGACGTCAAGGATCTGCTCTCCATTTCCACCCTGGGCTTTCGCGGCGAAGCGCTGCCCTCCATCGCGTCGGTTTCGCGGCTGCTGCTCGAGACGCGTTCCGAAGAGGAAACCACCGGCACTAGCATCGAAATCGCCGGCGGGAAGATGCTGCGCTGCGAGGAATCCGCGCTCGGTCGCGGGACCACAGTCACCGTGCGCGACCTTTTCTATAACGTTCCGGCCCGCAAGAAGTTTCTGCGCACGGATCAGACCGAGCTGGCGCACGTCGCCTCGCTGGTGACGCACTACAGCCTGGCGCACCCGGGCAAGACGTTCCGCCTGATCAACGGCGCGACGGAACTGCTCAGCGTGACGCCGGTGGCCGAGCTGAAGGAGCGCGTCTACCAGGTTTTCGGCAGCCAGACGCTCGACGATCTCGTGGAAATCGGGGTGCGCGAGAAGGAGCTGCTGCTGCCGGTGGCGAGCGTGCCGCCCAGCGCGGCGATTGCGGACTACCGCTCCGAACCGGACGAGCCGCCCTCGCGCACGTTCCGCCTCACCGGCTTTTTTTCCAGGCCGCAGGTCCAGAAGGGCAATCGCAATTCGATTTTCATTTTTGTGAACGGGCGCCTCATCCGCGACCGCCTGCTGCTGCACGCGCTTTCCTCGGCCTATCACAACCTGATTCCGCCCTCGGCCTTCCCCTTCGCGCTGCTGTTCCTCGAATGCGCGCCGGAGGAAGTGGACGTCAATGTGCATCCGTCGAAGACCGAGGTGCGCTTCCGGCATAGTTCGTTCGTCCACGATTTCGTGCGCGACGCCATAAGGGAACGGCTGATCGAGAGCCGGCCCGCGCCGGCGTTTCCGGTAGGCCGTGTCTCCGAAGCGCCGAAAACGGCGGCGTCCTCGCCGCAACCCGCCGCGGCCCTGCCGTATTCCGAATTCAGCCAGATGATCGAGAATCAAGTGGGGCAGGACTCCTGGCCTGCCTTGCCGGAAGGCGGCGGGCCGGAAGGCAGGCCAGGAGGCCTGCCCCACCCCCTTCCCGACTTCACCCTGCGTCCTCCCGCCGCCCCCGAGCCGCGCCTCGATTTCAGCGCGCCGCCCATCGAGCTGGCGCCCGGCCCCCCGCCTTCCGGCAAGCTCTCGCGCCACCTGGACATGCACGGGGAGTTTCCGGCGGACGCGGTTCCGCCGCCGGAGATGTCCCTCTCGGTTCTCTCGGACCTGCGGCCGCTAGGGCAGATCCACGAGAGCTTCATCGTGGCCGCCGGCCGCGACGGGCTGTGGATTGTCGACCAGCACGTGGCCCACGAGCGCATCCTGTTCGAGCAGATCATCAAGCAGCGCGCGGCCGGCCGCGTGGAGACGCAGCGCCTGCTCATGCCGTTGATCGTGCAACTCACCGCCGAGCAGCAGATCGACTACGCGCGCATCGCCGACGAGCTGCACGCCTCCGGTTTCGAGACCGAGCCGTTCGGCAATCGCACGTTGGCGGTGAAGGCCGCGCCCGCCGCGGTGA
>JBEKPK010000266.1:0-7997 GCA_049520795.1 Bryobacteraceae bacterium | reverse complement strand
CTCATGCGTTGGCGCGCCATCTCCGGGCGCTGATTGCGGAACAGGATCACGAACTCGTCGCCGCCCCAGCGGAACGCTTCGTCGGCCTGGCGGATGTGGGATTGCAGCAGGTGGCCGATGTTGCGCAGAATCTCATCGCCCACCAGGTGTCCGTAGCTATCGTTGACATCCTTGAAATCGTCCATGTCGCAGACGGCCACCACGCCGTCGAACTCCTCGGGCTCCTCGACGCGCCGCGCCAGGGCCGCCTGGTTGAGCAGGCCGGTGAGGCCGTCGAGGTCCAGGCTGCGGGCGTTTTCGCGGCGCAGGCGGTCCACTTCGGCGTGCAGCTCGTGGATGCGGTCCACCTGGTTTTCGCTCCACATGGCCATGGCGGAGAAGGCCAGCACGCAGTGCAGGGCGAAATCGTAATAAGCTTCGCGCCGCAGATAGAGCGCCCACTCCAGCGCGCCGCCGCGGCCATGGAGATACAGGAAGGCGCCGGCGTGCGCCAGGAAAGCGGCCGCCAGCGCCAGCAGCGATAAGCGGAAGACGCGCGCGCCCCGGCCGGTGGCGCGCCGCAGGGCGATGAAGTTGTAGATGTAGACGAACGCCAGCGCGAGCGCATGCGAGGCGTGGTACGCCTCGAGCCCCGCGTAGCGGCCAAAGGCCCACACCAGGGCCACGAAAATGGGGAGGATGGAGATGAGCCGCAGGACCGTGCGCCAGTCCTTGATGGAGGAAGCGAAGCCGGCGCGCGCGGCGGCGATCAGCACGATCGCGAAGGCGAACTCGAACACCGCGTACGGCGCAAGCCATCCCGAGTTGGCCGTACGGAACAGCTCGAAGGCAAACGCGGCGGCGATGAAGCGCACGGCCCACGCGCCGGCCCAAAGCCCGAAATAGACCACCCTCGACTGGCGCCAGAGAAAGAGGAAAACGAGTCCGAACAGCAGCGCGCCGATTTCCTGGATGCAAAAGGCGGTGACGTCGGGCGCCGGGCTGGAAAGATCCATCCGATTAGTCTCCGTCGATGGCGTGGCGGCGCACGGCCCGGGCGCGGCCGGTGGCCTCGTCCACGTCCACGATTACTGCGTGCAGCTCGGGCGAGAGGCGCGAAGCCTCCATGCGCACGGGCAGGGCGGTGAGGAAGCGCCGGATGATGACGTCGGTATCGACGCCGATCACGGAGCGGTACGGCCCGGTCATGCCGCAGTCGGTCTGATAGGCGGCGCCGCCGGGAAGGATGCGCGTGTCGGCGGTGGGTACGTGCGTGTGGGTGCCAATTACCGCCGATACACGGCCATCGAGGTACCAGCCCATGGCGATTTTCTCGCTGGTGACCTCGGCGTGAAAGTCCACGAACCTCACTTTGACGGCAGGGTCGAGCCCCGCCAGAATGCGGTCGGCCGCGCGGAAAGGGCAGTCGGTATTGGGCATGAACGTGCGGCCCTGAAGATTCAGAACGGCGCATTCGACGCCGTTGTGCGCGCGCAGCACGGCCAGGCCGCTGCCGGGCGCATCGGGATAGTTGGCTGGCCGCAAAAGGCGCGGTTGGCGGTCCAGGTAGGCGAAGATTTCTTTCTTGTCCCACACGTGGTTGCCGGTGGTGAGGACATCGAGGCCCAGGGCGAACAGCTCTTCGGCGATGGGAGGCGTGATGCCGAACCCGCCGGCGGCGTTCTCGGCATTAGCGATGGCCAGGTCGATGCGGTTGGTCGCGACGATGTCCGCCAGGTGATCCGCCACAATGCGCCGGCCCGGGGAGGCGAAGATATCCCCGACGAAGAGAATGTTCATGCCAGGACTTTACGTTAGCACGGGGAAGGATGGCGCATTCCCGGAGCTAAGGTAGATGCATGCCGGAGTTCAACGTACATGAGGCCAAATCGAACCTGTCGCGCCTGCTCGCGCTGGTGGAACAGGCCGGGGGGCGAGCCACTCGGTACTCTCTTGTAAATGCCCGTAACCTAATGATTCCACTGGCACGGGAGGCGAGCATTTTCATGCTCGCGGGTGTCGCGTCGGCGCGACATGGCTCGAACTGTCCCCGGTTGCGAGCGGAGCGCCTACGGAGACGGTATAACCGCCTGCGCCGGAGGATTCGAATAGGCGCTTTCGTTGTTGCTGTTGTCCACGGCCGTTGCGACGTAATAGTAGGTCTGCCCCGACTGGGCATTCGTGTCAACATAGGTGACGCCAGCGATCAAGGACGAGTTCACCCTGGCGTAAGGTCCGCCCGATATGAGACCCCGGTACACGTTGTAGCCGCTCACGTTCGAGGATGTGCTGGCGGTCCAATTCAACGTGACGCTGTGAGAAGTTCCGGTAATGCAAGTTCCGGTCAGGAACGCGTTCGTCACGCGCTGCACGACGACGATGTTGCACACCCCGGCTCCCAGGATGGCGCTCGTGCAGGGCGTCAACCCGAGCGTCATGTTCACCGCCAACTGCACGTCGACGATGTTGACCGATCCGTCGCCGTTCAGGTCACAGGCGTTGAGGGCCTGACCCCAAACGGAAATGGGGAGAAGGAACAGACCCGCCGCCGCCCCAGCCACCATCCGCCTTGGGAAGGATCCTCTCTTCGGCATATCAACGACCCTACTTCGTTCCGCCTCGCTGCGCCAAACCGACCGGAGGAATGAACTTCGCGCGGTTCCCCTTTCCTGACGCCGCATCCCAGATTCTAATGGTACCACCGGTACCCGTCAATGCTGCCGAAGGTTCGTACGGTTTGTAACTGATGCGATGACGATTGAGCGAACTCAAATGGGGCAGGCCTTCATCGAGGCGGTCCGACTGCGAAAGCAGGCGAAGATCTGAAACCGGCGGAGGGAATCGGCGGTCACCCCGACCCCAAGGAGGGCCGACGGTCGGCGAGATCCTCAACCGCCGAGTACGGCAATGCGCTGCGCTATCTTCTCGCGCATGTTATCCAGCGAGATCCCGGTTTTCTCCCACACCGGCGCCGTCTGCTCCAAATCGCGCCGTTGCACTTCCGGGAACCCCAGGAAATCGGCCGTCATGCAGGCGATCTGGACAAACTCCTGGAGCTTGCTCGGCGGAACGGCCTCGTGGTGAGCGCCCATGCTGGCCTGCAGTCCGGTGGGAAACAGCCACGTTCGCCCCAGCATTTCCCCGGCCTGGCAGTGATCTATGCCAAACAGCGTCCGTTCCAGCCGGTTCGACTCTTCCAGGTCGTCATACATCCCCGAGAGGATTGCCGCGTACCTGGATTCATCGGCCAGCAGCAGCCCCAAGCGGCCCAGATCATGCATGAGCGCCGCCGTGTATAGTTCGGGCGCGCCGTGGTTGGTCCTCAGTTCCTCAGCGACCACGGCGGCGGCGATGCCGTGAGCCCACACCGACCGCGCATGCTCCTTGCGGCCGAAGTTGCGCATGGCTATTTTGAGAGCGATGCTGGACGCCAGCGACCGAGCTCTGTCCAGACCGAGGAAGGTGAGCGCGTGGCGAATCGTTTCGATGGGGCAACGAGAAGCGAACGCGGCCGAATTCACCGCCAGAAGGAGGTCGGCGGCCAGCGCGGGATCGGACCCGAAAGCCTCGAAAAAGGCGCCCATGGCGGAGTCGCTTTCGGTGGAGACGCTGAGGAGACGCAGAGCGGATGGAGAAAAAACGGGCAATTTGGACAGGTGTTCGAAGATCCTGGCCTGTTCGCGAACGTCGTTCTTTTCGCTTGTTTCAGAGGGCATCGATTTGAGGGCCGATCTCTTTGGCATTGGCGGCGCGCAGACCGACGGCGGAATCGGGAAGCGCCGAGAGTTCGGGCTTAGCCGCGAAGGAACACGGATCGGCGCACATGGGACCCGCGCATCCGGAAATGGAACTGAGTTCCTTGGAAAGTGGTCTCCTCATTACGGGCGCTCTCCTGTGTTTTCCCTAACTTGCCGGGCTCGTTTCGCTCTGTGGGTTTTCTTCTTTTGGAGCCGGCGCCAACCCTGGACGCTTGGAGCAGACTCGGACGCCCAGTTTGTCTAACCGTCGGCATGAAACGCCTCGAAAGCCCCCTTTTCGAGGACCAAACAGCAAGCCAGAAGACCGTGGCGCGAGGCGTTTTGATACAGAAACATCAGAAGGTGATATTAGGACTTGCGACTCTCAAGCGCAAGGAGAAATCACCGGGCAAGGCTCTGGCGCTGTATTGGAAACGACGCTATGCCATTGCATGACATCGTGATAATTCGTGTTTGGTCATATGCATTTGAGGCGAAAATGAACCACGGGATGTAGGAATCGTCTGACAAGGAACGGGTACTTTACAGGGCCAGGAATGCGGCGTGAGCGGGCCCTCTACGCGCTTTAGGTCGTTAAGAGGCACGCGCAGACTCACCGTTCGGCCCATCGCGTCAAAGCCGATAGCAACAAGACACAAGGAACCCCGTTCGACGAGCACTCCCCAAATAGGAATGTCGCTTGGTGTTTCCACTATCTCGCCTGTCTAGGGAAGCGCGCAAATCTCAGTTGGATACGGGATGCGTGGTAAACTCGAAATCAACTAAATACGCAATGGGGCGGCGTCTGGGACGCGTTCTTTGCCGCCTAATCGAGAACCGCTACCGGAACCGCTACCGCGCGCCTCGGCCGAAACCATGGTAAACTCAAAGGCGCCATACACTTGCGGAGGTGGCGGAATTGGCAGACGCACTAGCTTGAGGTGCTAGCGGGAGCAATCTCGTGGGGGTTCAAGTCCCCCTCTCCGCACCAGTTTTTCTCTTGTGCTTTCATTAGTTTACGGCGCCCATTTTTTCGTGTGACTGGCGTGTGGCTGGATTTGTAAAACCCTCGGTCTGAAAGTGGGCCATCACCAGCCGGTCGATGTTCGCCTGACGCCCCCTGCACCACCTCCCGTAGCGCTTCCGGACCGCCTCCGGGCTGTTCCCCAGGATGTCGGCCACCTCCTCGAACGTGGCCCCCTGCTCCAGGAGGCGGGTGGTGAGAGTAGGAATACCGAATCGCCTGTCTTTTGGGTGTAACGGCAGCGCGCCCGCGGCTTCACCTCATGGTTTGTGCGACTCTGCACTGCAATTCACAGATTGCCCCGCCGTTCGTTATATAATCTCAGCCTACGGGAGGCTCCGCAATGAGCGAGAGAATCGAAAGTTACGCCCCCGGCTCCTTCTGTTGGGCCGAACTGGCTACCAGCGATGTGGAAAGCGCCAGGAAGTTCTACGGCGAGATGTTCGGCTGGACGGTGGTCGAATACCCCACGCCCGCTGGCCCTTACCTCATCTTCCAGGCGCAGGGAAACCACGCCGCCGCGGCGCGCCCCGCCGGCCCCGGCATGCCGCCCCACTGGGGCGTTTACTTCTCCACCGCCGACGCCGATGCATCCGCCGCCCGCGTGGCCCCGCTCGGTGGCAAGGTCGTTGACGGTCCGTCTGATGTCATGGAAGCCGGCCGCATGGCCGTTGTCCAGGACCCGGCAGGCGTCTTTTTCTCGCTCTGGCAGCCCGGCCGTCATATCGGCGCCACCCACGGCGGCCTTCTCAACCGGGTCTGCTGGGCCGAGCTGAACACCACCGATCCGGCCGGCTCACTGGCTTTTTATACCAGCCTGTTCGGATGGAAGACCAGGCCGGATACCGGCCTCGACGCCGCCGCGTACATCGAGTGGATCAATAACGGAAAGCCCTTCTCCGGCATGTTGCCCATGCGCGGCGAAGGGTGGAAAGGCGTTCCGTCGCGCTGGGCGGTCTATGTCAGCGTGGCCGATTGCGACGAGCGCACCGCCCGCGCCCGGCAGCTCGGCGCCGCCGTCCGCGTGCCTCCCACCGACATTCCCAACGTCGGCCGCTTTTCCTTGATTACCGATGCCCAGGGGGCGGCCATCTCCCTGCTCGCGCTCACGGCCATGCCGGCTCCCGCCGCGGCGTGAGCCACGCTCCATGCCTCGCAAGAAGCGCCGCTACGCCGCCGGACGATGTGCGGCGGACGCCGGCGTTCGCCGCCCGCGATCTGGCCCGCGCGGGAAGCGCCGGCCAATTAAGCCGCGGCGCGCCTCACGTCCTCCAGCAGGATCTCCATGTCCCGCTCGGTGGTGCGGTAGTTCAGGACGCAGCCGCGTAGGGCGAAGCGGCCCCGGATTCGGGCGTTCGAGAGATAGCTGCCGCCTTCCTTTTGCAAGTCCACCATGATGCGCTGATTCAGGGCGTCCAAGTCGCCGGTGAATCCGGGAGGCGCGTAGCGGAAGCAGAACACCGAAAGCTCCACCGGCGCCAGCATCTCGAAATCGTCGCTCGACTCCACCAGGCGCTCCAGGTACTTGGCGCAGGCGATGTTCTTCTCGATGGCCTCGCCCAGCAGGCGGGTTCCGGCGAATTTCAGCATCAGCCACACATCGAGCGCGCGGAAGGGCCGCGAAAGCTCGGGGCCGTAATCCCAAAATGGAAAGGCTTCGCCGCGCTCCCGGCCGATCACGCGCAGGTACTCGGCGTCGTGGCTAAACGCCGCTCGCGCGGCGGCCGGTTCCTTGTAGAGGATGCAGCCGCAGCCGATAGGCAGATACAGCCACTTATGGGGATCGAGGGCCACCGAATCGGCTTCGCCAATGTGCTCGAAGAATGGCCGGCACGAGGGCGCCAGGGCCGCGAAGGCTCCGTAGGCGGCGTCCACGTGCAGCCAGAGGCCGTGGCGGCGGGCCACCGTGGCGATATCGCCGATGGGGTCTACGGCGCCGCTCGGAGTGGTGCCCAGACTGGCGGAAACGCACGCCGGCAGATGGCCCGCGGCCAGGTCGGCCGCCACCACCCGCTCCAGGTCCGCCACGTCCATCCGCAGGCGTTGATCGGTGGCCACCGAGCGCACGTTTTCTTCGCCCATGCCAAGCATTCCGGCGGCCTTGCGCATGGACTGGTGCGCTTCCTCGGAAACGTAGACGCGCATACGCCGCCCGGCCGCCGCCACGCCCTGCCGAACCGCTTCGGGGCACTTGGCGCTGCGCGCCGCGGCCAGGCCGGCGAAATTGGCCATCGAGCCCCCGCTCACGTAGAGGCCGGCGGCGTCCGCGGGATAGCCCAGCATCTCCTTCAGCCAGTCTATGGTCAGGTGTTCCATCTCGGTGGCGGCGGGAGCGGAGCGCCACGAAGTGACGTTGGTGTTGAGCGCCGCCGCCAGCATCTGGCCGATGGCCGCCACCGGCGTCCCCGGCGAGGCGATGAAGCCGAAGAAGCGCGGGTGTCCGCTGTGGCGGCTATAACGGAGAATCACATCCTCAAATACGGTTAACAGCGCGGCGAAATCCGTGGGGTCGCGCGGCAAAGGCTCCTGAAGGGCCGCGCAGATCGCCTCCGAGGTCACGGGGCCCAGCACCGGGCGGGAGGCGAGCGTATCGTAATAGGAAGCCATCACCTCGGCGGCGGCTTGGGCCAGCGAGCGGATCTGCTCCGCCGGGGGGGCGAGGTTCGCGGACATAGGCAAACCGACAGAGTACCAGGAAGAAAAATCGTCTGCACGTTTTCCGGGGTTTGCCGGTTCTCTTTAATAGAAAGGATGAGAGCCCTGGCGTTAGAGGCGGCGGCAGTGCCCACGGACGGACCGGACGAACGGCTCCGTTTGGTAACGGCCGCCCGCGCGGGCGACCTGGCCGCTTTCGACCTGCTGATGCGCCAGTACCAGCGGCTGGTTCTGGTCACCGCGCTGCGCCTTCTGGGGAGCATGGAAGACGCCCAGGACGCCTCCCAGGAGGTGTTTCTCAAGCTCTACCGGAACCTGGGGAAGCTGGAGCGGGCGGGCAATCTGACCGGCTGGCTCTACCGTGTGACGGTGAACGTCTGCCACGATGCTCGCCGCAGGCGGCCGATTGAAGCTTCCGTGGAAGACGCAGGCGAGGCGCCGGATCGTGCGGCCGATCCGCAGCAGGCACTCACGGATTCGGAACGGCGCCGGGCGCTCGAATTGAGCTTGCGGCTGCTTTCCGAACGCGAGCGGGCGGCCGTGACGCTGCGGGATTTGGAAGGCATCTCGACCCAGGAGGCGGCTCTCGCCATGGGCGTGAA
>JBEKPK010000265.1:0-8018 GCA_049520795.1 Bryobacteraceae bacterium | reverse complement strand
GATCTCGGTAAGCCTCCTGATCGCCGTCACGCTGGGTAGACGCGAGTCCCTGATCGTGTTCCTGGCCATCCCAGTGACGCTGGCGCTCACGCTTGCCGTGTTCTATCTCTACGGCTACACGCTGAACCGGATCACGCTCTTCGCTTTGATCTTTTCGATCGGCATTCTCGTGGACGACGCCATTGTGGTGGTGGAGAATATCGCCCGTCACTGGCGGATGCCGGCGAACCGGACCCGCCCGCCATATGAAGTGGCGGTCGAGGCCGTCGACGAGGTGGGAAACCCCACCATTCTGGCCACCCTCACGGTGGTGGCCGCGATCCTGCCGATGGCGTTTGTGGGCGGGCTGATGGGGCCGTACATGCGGCCCATCCCCATCGGCGCCACCGCCGCGATGGTCTTCTCGCTGTTGGTGGCGCTGATTGTGACGCCTTGGGCCGCAGTGCGTATTCTGAAGCCGTCGCAGGCTGGGTCGCACGCGGAACGGGAGGATCTGGTCACCAGGGCCTACCGCCGGGCAATGGGGGCCATCTTGCGCCGGGCGCCGCTGCGCTGGGGGTTTCTGGCCGGCGTGGTGTGCCTTTTGCTCGGGTCGGTATCGCTGTTCTACTTCGAGTTCGTCAAGGTCAAAATGCTGCCCTTCGACAACAAGAGCGAGTTTCAGGTGATCGTGGATATGCCCAACGGAACCACGCTCGAAGAGACCGCGGGCGTGGCCGCCGCGCTCGCCAGGGCTGCGCTCGATCAGCCGGAGGTGGTCAATCTCCAGACTTACGTGGGTACGGCGTCCCCGTATAACTTCAACGGGTTGGTGCGGCACTACTATCTTCGCCGGGGATCGAACGTAGCCGACATCCAAGTGAACCTGCTGGGGAAAGGAGACCGCCATCTGCAAAGCCACGAGATCGCCAAGCAGGTGCGACAGCGCCTGCTGCCGGTGGCCAACCGCTATGGGGCGCGCATCAAAGTGGCCGAGGTTCCGCCGGGTCCGCCGGTACTTCAGACCCTGGTGGCGGAGGTGTACGGGCCCGCGCAGGAAGGCCGCATAGGGATCGCCAGACAGATCCGCGATCTGTGGAAAAGCACCGGCGGGGTGGTGGATGTGGACTGGTATGTGGAGGACGACCAGCCGAAATACCGCCTGATTGTGGACCAGGAAAAGGCTGCGCTTAACGGCATCTCCGAGGACGAGATCGCACGCACCTTGCAGGTGGCCTCCGCGGGTTATCCGGACGGGTTGCTGCACGTGGATTCCGCCAAGGAGGACGTGCCGCTGATGGTCCGCTTGGACCGCGCCAGCCGCTCCGACATGGAGCGGATCGGGGGATTGAGGCTGGCCGGCCGAACGGGCAGGCTGGTGGCGCTCGGCGAACTGGTGAAAGTGGAGCAGGTCACCGAGGAAAAGAGCATCTACCACAAGAACCTCATGCCGGTGACCTATGTAACCGGCGATGTGGCCGGCGCGATGGAGAGCCCGGTCTACGCCATCCTGAAGCTGGGACCGGAAATGGACAAGTTCAAAGCGCCCGAAGGATATTCGATCGAGCAACACATGGCGGCGCTGCCGACCGACTCCGACCGCTACTCGATGAAATGGGACGGCGAGTGGCACATCACCTACGAGGTGTTCCGCGATTTGGGATTTGCATTCGCGGTGGTGCTCATCCTCATTTATGCGCTGGTGGTGGGGTGGTTCCAGTCGTTCGTTACGCCGCTCATCATCATGGCGGCGATTCCGTTTTCGCTGGTTGGAATTCTGCCGGCTCACGGCATGATGCACGCCTTTTTCACGGCTACCTCGATGATCGGGTTCATCGCCGGCGCCGGCATTGTGGTGCGGAACTCGATCATCCTGGTGGATTTCGTCGAGTTGCGCTTGCAGCAGGGCATGGCCCTGGAGGCAGCCGTGATCGACGCGGGCGCGGTGCGGTTCCGGCCCATGCTGCTGACCGCCGCGGCGGTGGTGGTGGGGGCCGCGATCATTCTCTTCGACCCCATATTCCAGGGACTGGCGATCGCTCTGATGGCGGGTGAAGTGGCTTCGCTGGCGCTTTCCCGCATGACCGTCCCGATCGTCTACTTCATTGTCAATCGAAGGAGCAAAGTGGCATGAGCATCGAACGTTATCTCCGCCTGGTCGCGGGTCTCTTCGTGATGGCCAGTGTGGCTTTGGGCTACTGGGTGCATCCCGGCTGGTTCCTGTTCACCGCCTTTGTGGGGCTGAACCTGTTTCAATCCGCATTCACCAACTGGCGCCACATGATGACCTTCCTGCGCAAGCTGGGGGTTCCCTCTTCCGAAGGCCGGATGAAGGCTCGCGTTTAAGCGGATACAGGCGGCCGGCACTTGTGCTAAGACAGGAGACAGGTGCTTTCCGCTTATGGACGCTTTGACGGTTCACCGTCTGCACTTCGCATTCACGGTGACTTTTCACTACCTCTTTCCGCAGTTGACCATGGGGCTGGCGCTGCTGATCGTGATCCTCAAAACCATGGCGTTGCGGACGGGAGACGAGCACTACAACCGCGCGGCTCGATTCTGGGCCAGAATCTTCGCCATCAACTTCGCTATGGGAGTGGTCACCGGCATCCCCATGGAGTTTCAATTTGGGACCAACTGGGCTCGCTTCTCCAAGGCCGCCGGCGGCGTCATAGGGCAGACGCTCGCCATGGAAGGAGTGTTTTCCTTCTTTCTCGAATCGAGCTTCCTGGGCGTGTTTCTCTTTGGAGAGAAACGGCTGGGACCGAAGGCGCACTGGTTCGCCGCCTTCCTGGTCTTCGCCGGCTCATGGCTTTCCGGCTTCTTCATTATCGCGACCGACGCCTGGATGCAAAACCCTACCGGATACCAACTGGGAAAGAACGGCGAGATACTGCTTACCAGCCTTTCCGGACTGCTGCTGAACCCGTGGTTGTTCTGGCAGTACCTCCACAACATGATCGGGTCGGTGGTCACGGCCAGCTTCGTGATGGCCTCCGTGGGCGCGTTTTACCTGCTCAGCAGGCGCAGTGAGGAGTATGGCCGCACGTTTGTGCGGCTGGGCGTGATCGCCGGCATGACTTCCACATTTCTGATGGCCTTCCCCACCGGCGACGGCCAAGGAAGGAATATCGCCTGGCATCAGCCCCCCACGCTGGCCGCAATGGAGGGGCTGTTTGAAACCGAGCACGGCGCGCCGCTCGCCCTTATCGGACAGCCGGATCTCGAAAAGCGCCGCCTGGACAATCCGCTCGTAATCCCGCGCGCGCTCAGCTTCCTGACCTATCAGCGCTGGGGCGCGGAAGTAAAGGGACTCAACGAGTTTCCCCCGGAACGCCTGCCGGACAATATTCCGCTGCTCTATTACAGCTATCACATCATGGTAGGGCTGGGCACTATTTTAATCGGAGTAATGGCTCTGGCATCGCTGAGCCTGTGGCGCGGCAAGCTCTTTCATGCGCGGCATGTGCTCTGGCTGTTGATGCTCATGCTGCCATTTCCATACATCGCGACCACCGCCGGCTGGATCACCGCGGAAGTGGGCCGCCAGCCGTGGCTCATCTATGGCATCATGCGCACTCCGGAGGGCGTGTCCCCCCACATTTCGGCCGGCAATGCGCTCTTCACCCTGATCGGCTTCATGGGGATTTACACGATCCTCTCGATCCTGTTTTTATTTCTGGTCCGCCGGGAAATCGAAGAGGGCCCCGGGCATCCGGCCGAGATTTGAGGATTTGTCATGGAAACCATCTGGTTCTGTTTAGTCGCCGTCATGATCGCCCTGTATGTGGTCCTGGACGGCTTCGACCTGGGCGCCGGCATCGTTCACCTGTTGGTGGCGCGCACCGATGAGGAGCGCCAGGCGGTTCTGAGCTCGATCGGCCCGGTCTGGAACGGCAACGAAGTATGGCTCCTGGCGGGTGGTGGAACCCTCTACTTCGCCTTCCCGGCGCTATATTCTTCGAGCTTCAGCGGGTTCTATCTGCCTTTGATGATTGTGCTCTGGCTTTTGATCTCGCGGGGCATTGCCATCGAGTTCCGCAACCATATTCAGAGCCTCGTCTGGCAACCGCTCTGGGACGCGGTCTTCGCGGGCGCGAGCGCGCTGCTCGTAATTTTCTTCGGCGCCGCTCTCGGCAACGTGGTGCGGGGCGTGCCGCTAGACCGGTCGGGCGAGTTTTTCCTGCCGCTGTGGACCGATTTCACCGCCGGCAGGGATGGCGGGATTCTGGATTGGTACACCATCCTGATTGCGCTTGCCGCGCTGCTCACGCTAACGGTGCATGGAGCCCTCTGGGTCGCGTTGAAAACGGAAGGAGCTGTCGCGGATCGCGCGCGAGGGTTGGCCAAGGGCGTTTGGTGGGGTCTTCTGGCCTGGGTCGTTCTGATCACGCTTGCCAGTTTCCGCATTCAGCCGCATTTGAAAGAGAGTTTCGCCGCGCAGCCGTGGGGTTACGTTTTCCCGCTTTCGGCAGTCCTGGGCCTGATCGGCATACGTGTTCTGGAGGGCCGGCGCAATGGGCTCGACGCCTTTCTGGCCTCCTGTCTGTTCATCCTGGGAATGCTGACCAGCGCCGCCTTCGGCGTGTATCCCTACGTGCTGCCTTCGAACGCCGATCCCTCGCTCGGTCTGACCGTCCACAACTCGGCGGCCCCTCTTTACGGCCTCCGGATCGGGCTGATGTGGTTCATCCCCGGCATGATCCTGACGGGCGCGTATTTCGTTTACACGTACAGGAACTTCTCCGGAAAAGTGAAAGTGCGGGAACCGGGCCCGTACTGACAGGCAGTTCTCGCCAGTTGCGATTCGCGCGCCGTTGATGGCATGATGGGTATATTCATTCTGTCGATGGGCGAGTAGCTCAGTTGGGAGAGCGCCGCACTCGCACTGCGGAGGCCGTGGGTTCGACTCCCATCTCGTCCACCACCCCCCTTCACCGGGAGCCGGGGATCTCCTCACGCTACACCGGTGTTCCTTGCTGCCCGGCGATGGCGCACGGGTATTGTACAATTCGGAATAAGCAGCAGATGCCGGGAAGCGAAATCACCAGGCAGATCGAGCGCATGCGGCGCGATTGGGACCGGCGCGCCCTCGAAAACGCGCGCCACTACGTGGTCACCGGCCAGGACGAATGGTCGGACGAGGAATTCCGCCGGTCCGGACGCTTGACCCTCGAGGAGGAGGTCCTCAACGACCTTGGCAACGTGTGCCAGGGACAAGACCCCAAGGGGATGAAGGCGCTTGAGATCGGCTGCGGCGCAGGGCGCGTCACACGGGCCTTCGCCGAGTTCTTCGGAGAGGTCTACGCCGTCGATATCAGCCGCGAAATGGTGCGCCAGGCGCGGCGCCTGGTGGCCGATTTGCCCAACGCGCACGTGTTCCGCAATAACGGCAGGGACCTCTCCGTGGTGCGCCCAAGCTGGTGGAGCCGGTTCGGTTTCGGCCCCCGGCTGCAACTCGATTTCGCCTTCTCGTTCATGGTCTTCCAGCATATCCCCAGCCGCGAAATCATCGAGAGCTATGTGCGGGATGCGCACCGCCTGCTGCGGCCCGGAGCTCTGTTCAAATTCCAGGTGCAGGGCTCCACGCGCGCCGAACCGGACGCCCAGGACAGTTGGGTGGGAGTTCATTTCACGGAGGCCGACGCCCGCGCCATGGCGGAACGCTGCGGCTTTGAAATGCGCTACCACTTTGGCGCGGGGGAACAGTATTACTGGCTCTGGTTTTTCAAGAAGTAGTGAAATCGCGGGGATTGTTGTCTGCCAATTCCTTGCCGGGCGTTTCACCGGGCCGACAGGCGTCCGTTGCGTCAGACGGAAAGTTTACTCACCTGCCTGCGGCAAGCCCATCGCCTGAACGAAAGGACGCGGTGATCCCGGCCGCTTCCGGTTTCGATCGTCGAGTGCGCCACCGTTAATACCGCCGCGCCATGGACCCGGTCGGATCGCTCCAGGGAGCGGATAGCCCGTTCGATGCCCGCACGCTCCGCGCGCAACTCCGCGATGATTCTCGTCACATCCATGAGAGGACTCTTCCGCCCCGCTCAGCCGGTCGCTTGTCCCAGTCCGTACCAACTACCGCAGCAAACATACCACGTTGTTCCGCCCCCGGCTGTTCCGAATTGACCACTGTGGCCGATGCGGACCGGATTCCCGGCCTTCAGCCAGCGGGATTACGGGGCTCATGTCGAGGGAAGCAGATCCGCCGGCGGCTGAACGTTTATGCCCAGGAGCGCCCGAACTCTCGCTTTGAGCGTCTCCCCATCGAACGGCTTGGGCAGGAAGGGCAAATTGACATTCTGGCTGAGGATTTCGCGCATGTCCAAGCCCGACATCACCAGCACCTTGATTCCCGGACGCTCTTCGAGCAGATGCGCACACAGGTCGGCGCCGTTCAGCCGGGGCATTTGCAGGTCCGTGATTACCAGGTCAATGGCGCCCCGGTACTTGCGTGACAGCTCCAGACCCTCATGACCATCGGCGGCGCTGAGCACGAGATATCCCTCGGTTTCCATCAGAATTCTCACCAGATTGCGAACCATGACCTCATCGTCCGCAACCAGAATGACGGGGCGCCGGACACCCGACGACGGGAGATCCGGGCGAACGAAGGGCTGAACAGGCTCCTCGCCGTCTCGGGCTTCGGCGTCTTTAGGGATCATATTTGCCTTGAAACCACGGGCGTGCCTCCGGATCTTGTGCGAATTACCGACATCGGGTCCCTGCCGGATCGGGCTAAGACCGCCCGGCAGCCACTGCGCCAAAACTGACCATGTGGCTCTAGTTTGCGCAGTTCGTCCGTGTCTATCCGCAGATTAACGATATCAAGTTCGCGCTTTGCGGTCTGGTCAATACTGCTCACCCGGCTCCGCGGAAATCGCGGCCGAAACAAAGGGCTTGCAACAACCTATCCATTGGGCTATTTTCTGAATAAAGGTAAGGCGCGAGGCGGAAATGGAACCAACCAGAAAGCCCAAAACACCTTTCGATCTGAAGATCTTTCTGATCAAGGTCAACGGTGGACGAACGGATGCCGAATACCGCACCAACGACCACGTCTTTTCCCAAGGCGACGCGGCGAACTCGGTTTTCTATGTCAAGGAAGGCAAGGTCAAGCTCACCGTCTTCTCCAAGCAGGGAAAGGAAGCCGTGGTCGCCATTTTGAAAGACGGCGATTTCTTTGGGGAAGGCTGTCTGGCGGGACAACAGGTACGCATGGCGACCGCAGTGGCGATTACGGAGTGCTCGGTCATGAAGCTGGAGAAGGAGGCGGTGGTGAGGCTCCTTCGCGAAGAGCCGGCGTTCTCGGAGCTGTTCATGGCCCATCTGCTTTCCCGGAACATCAAAATCGAGGAGGATTTGGTCGACCAGTTGTTCAATTCCAGTGAAAAGAGGCTGGCGCGAGTGCTTTTACTGCTGGCCAACTTCGGAAAGGAAAGCAAGCCGGAGCCGCTTATTCCGAAGATCAGCCAGGAGACCCTGGCGGCCATCGTCGGCACCACCCGCTCCAGGGTCAGCTTTTTCATGAACCGGTTTCGCAAGCTTGGGTTCATCGAATACAACGGCGGCCTGAAAATCCACAGTTCCCTGCTGAACGTGATTCTGCACGACTGAAGTCGAATTCGTGCGGTTCGGACTGCCCTGGCCGGAAGAACGCCGGCGAGGACGCCGGCGTCTGGAGTTTCTACATTTTGGCTCGATCACCAGGGAGGTTTGGTGGGGCAGGCGGTTTCGCCTGCCAACCCGCTCTGGACCACGGCCAGCATTCCGCTGAGCGCGCCAAGCCGGCTGAAATTGGGTTGCCCTCGATGTATGCCGTAAGCCGCCCGGTCTGCTCCGAACTGCGCAGGTAGTGATCGAAAGACTCGTCCTGCCAGAACGGCTGCCCAGTCCGTCCCAGGATTTGGTTGGCGCTTCGCGCGGTCGATCCTTTCAGCCAGCGCGTCAGTACGGGGAGGGGAACCTGGGGAAGGAGGAGCAGATGAACATGGTTCGGCATCACCACCCACGCACAGAGCTCGTAGAAGCGCCTTTCGTCC
>JBEKPK010000264.1:0-8027 GCA_049520795.1 Bryobacteraceae bacterium | reverse complement strand
ATGACGAATCGAAGCCCGCCATCAACGGCACCGGCTCCGAGGACTATCTGCTGGGGAGCTGGGATTTCGGCGGCCGCGACGGCGCGGAGCCGTTTGCCCACCGCATGTACGGCGCCCCCCTGATCGTCAATGCGGAGCGCACTGGCGGCCGGTACTGCGTGTATCGCTGGCACGGTGATAACCCGGTGACCTTCGAGCGCTACCTGAAGCACACCATCGAGCACGGTCACGCCAACGACCGTGGGGACAATTTCTTTTCGGTGGGCTACTGGTATCAGGACAAGCCTTACACCGACTTTCCGCCCATGCCGGCCGCGGCGGCGCGCCTGCCGGTGGTGAAGACGGCGTAGAGGGAGCGCGCCGTCGCCGCCGCGCGCATAAATCTCTGATGGTCAATGCGTAATCAGACCTGAGCCAATAACCTTCTTGCCGAAGAAGTTAGAGGCGAGGGAGTCTATAGATGTTCGGGCCACCCGAAGAGCCCCCTTAAATCGAATAATCCTCGGTGAATACGCGTGCGTCGCGAAGGCCTATGAAGACGTCGTCGCCGGCCTGGATGCCGCTTTCGCGGAACTGATTGTGGGGCATCTCTACCACCACGGCTTCTCCGGTTTCGGCTTGCAGCTCGACTCTCACTTGCGGGCCGGCCGCTTGAATGCGCAACACGCGGGCGCGCAGGCTGGGGGCGCCGCTGCTGCTGTGGCGAATGTCGAGGTCGTAGGGCCGCACGAACAGGCGCGCGGTTTGCCCCTCCACGGCGCCGCTCGAGGAGTGGTCCAGCACCAGCGGTCCGAAGACCGCCTTGCCGCTCTCTATGCGCCCGTGGAAGAGGTTCACGTTGCCCATGAAATCCATGACGAATTCCGATGCCGGGTGGTGGAAGAGCTGCTCGGGCGTGCCGGTCTGCTCGATGCGCGCGTTGTTCATGACCACTACGCGGTCGGCCACTTCGAGCGCCTCCTCCTGGTCGTGGGTGACCAGGAGGCTGGTGACATGGACGGTGTCATGCAGCCGCCGCAACCAGCGCCGCAGTCCCTGGCGGACTTTGGCGTCGAGCGCGCCGAAGGGTTCGTCGAGCAGCAGCACCTTGGGTTCGATGGCCAAGGCGCGGGCCAGCGCCACCCTCTGCCGCTGGCCGCCGGAGAGCTGGCTGGGATAGCGGTCGGCGAAAGCTTCGAGTTGGATCAGCGCCATCAGCTCCCGGACGCGATCGCGGACGGCGCTCGCGGAGGGGCGCACCTTGCGCGGGCGGACACGCAACCCGAAGGCGATGTTCTCGAACACGTTCATGTTGCGGAACAGCGCATAGTGCTGGAATACGAAGCCCACGCGCCGCTCGCCGGCGCCTTCCGCGGTGACATCGCGGCCCTCGAACAGCAAGGCGCTGGCCGGATCGGGGTCGGGCGTTTCGAGACCCGCGATGATGCGCAGCAGGGTGGTTTTGCCCGAGCCCGAAGGGCCCAGAAGGGCCAGCAGCTCCCCATCGTTCACCGTCATGCTTACGTCGCGCAGCGCGGTGAACCGGCCGAAGGTCTTGGTGATGTGACGCGCCTCTATGGACAATTCATGCCTCCGGGTTCGCCTCCACCCGCAATTCCGAATAGACTCGGCGCATCTTCCATTCCAACAGGCTTTTGGCCGCCAGCGTCACCAGCGCGAGGATGGCCAACAGGCTGGCCACCGCGAAGGCGGCCGCGAAATTGTATTCGTTGTAGAGCACCTCGACGTGCAGCGGCATAGTGTTGGTCTGGCCGCGGATATGCCCGGAGACCACCGAAACGGCGCCGAACTCACCCATGGCGCGGGCGTTGCACAGGATTACGCCGTAAAGGAGGCTCCATTTGACATTGGGAAGCGTGATGCGGTAGAGGACCTGCCAGCCGCCGGCGCCGAGCGAAATACCGGCTTCCTCCTCCTCGGTTCCCTGGCTCTGCATCAGGGGGATGAGCTCGCGCGCCACGAAGGGAAAGGTCACGAAGATGGTGGCCAGCACGATTCCCGGCACGGCGAAGACGATGCGGACATCGTGGGCGTCCAGCCAATCGCCGAACCATCCGCGGGCGCCGAAGACCAGCACGTAGATCAGGCCGGCGATCACGGGGGAGACGGCGAAGGGCAGATCGATCAGAGTGACCAGGATGTTTTTGCCGCGGAACTGGAACTTGGCGATGGCCCAGGCCGCCGCCAGTCCGAAGGCCAGGTTCGAAAGCACGGCGATACCCGCGACCAGCAGGGTGAGGCGAATGGCCGACAGCGCATCCGGCTCGCGGATGGCCGCCCAGTAAGCCTGCCAGCCTTTTGCAAGCGCTTGAGAGAAGACGGCGGCCAGGGGCAAGGCCACGAACAACCCGAGAAAGACCAACGCCAGCAAAGTAAGTCCCCAGCGCAGCGGCGCGGGATCCGTGATGCTACGGTTCATTGGTCACTCCGCAAGGCCGGAGCAGCCCGGCCGCAACCAAAGAAGAACGTCGGCGCGGACGCCGACGTGGCAGGCCGGAGGCCCGCTCTACGGGAGTGGCTCATGGAGACTCCATGAACTTTCGGCTATAAGAACCGAGTAAGTTGATGGCCAGAAGCAGGACAAAGGACGCGGCCAGCATGACTACGGCCAGGGCCGCGGCGCCGGCGTAATCGAACTGCTCCAGCTTGGCGACGATCAGCAGCGGAGTGATCTGAGTCCGCATGGGCATGTTGCCCGAAATGAAAATCACCGAGCCGTATTCGCCCAGCGCGCGGGCGAAGGCCATGGCGAACCCGGCCAACAGGGCCGGCCGGACTATGGGGAACACCACCCGGCTGAACACCTGCCAGCGGTTCGCGCCCAGGCTGGCGGCGGCTTCTTCAATCTCGCGGTCGGCGCCTTCGAGCACCGGCTGGACGCTGCGCACCACGAAGGGAAGGCCGATGAAGATCAGCGCCACCAGCACCCCCAGGGGAGTGAAAGCCACGTGAATGCCAAATGGCGCCAGGCGCCGGCCCACCCAGCCGTTCTCCGAGTAGAGCGAGGTCAGCGCGATGCCGGCCACCGCCGTGGGCAGCGCGAACGGAAGGTCCACCAGGGCGTCCACCAGCTTCTTGCCGGGGAAGCTATAGCGCGCCAGCACCCAAGCCACCAGGAAGCCGAAGAAGGCGTTGACCAGCGCCGCTCCCAGGGACGCGCCGAAGGTCAGCCGATAAGATGCCACCACGGCCGGCGAGGTGACGGCGCTCCAGAAGCGAGGCCAGGTCATCGACGCCGTCTTCAGGAAAATCGCGCTCAGCGGAACTAGCACAATCAGGCTCAGGTACAGCATGGACAGCCCGAGCGAACCCCAGAAGCCCGGCAGGATGCTGTAGCGTTGGAACCAGGCGCCCCGCATGTCACCTTCCCGGCTGGTAGATCTGGTCGAACGTTCCGCCTTCGTCGAAGTGCTTCTTCTGCGCCTTTTGCCAACCGCCGAACACCTCGTCCACGGTGAATAGCGTGAGATGGGGGAACTGGCTGTCGTATTTGGCCGCGATCTCTTTCGAGCGCGGGCGGTAGTAATTCCGGGCCGCTATTTCCTGCCCCTCCGGCGAATAGAGAAACTCCAGGTAGGCCTTGGCCACGGCGGCCGTGCCATGGCGCGCGGCGATCTTATCGAGCACGGCGACGGGTGGTTCCGCCAGAATGCTCACCGAGGGCACAATCAGTTCGAGTTTGTCCTTGCCGAGTTCGTTAATGGCCAGAAACGCCTCGTTCTCCCATGCTATCAGGACATCGCCGATGCCGCGCTGCACGAAGGTGGTGGTGGCGCCGCGGGCGCCGGAGTCGAGCACCGGGACGTTCTTGTACAGGCGCGCCACAAAATCCTTGGCCTTGCTTTCGTCGTTGTTGGACTGCCGCAGGGCATAGCCCCAAGCCGCCAGGTAGTTCCAACGCGCGCCGCCGGAGGTTTTCGGATTGGGGGTAATGACGGAGATTCCGGGGCGGACCAGGTCGTTCCAGTCCTTGATGCGCTTGGGGTTGCCTTTGCGGACCAGGAAGACGATGGTCGAGGTAAAGGGAGAGCTGTTGTCGGGTAGGCGGCTTTGCCAGTTCTTGGGCAGCAGTCCGGCCTTTTCGGCGATGGCGTCGATGTCATAGGCCAGCGCGAGGGTGACCACGTCGGCCTGCAAGCCGTCGATGACGCTGCGGGCCTGGCTTCCCGATCCTCCATGCGACTGGCTGATCACCACATCGACTCCGGTCTTGGCCTTCCACTGCTTGACGAAGGCGGCGTTGATATTCTGGTATAGCTCGCGGGTGGGATCGTAAGACACGTTGAGCAGTCTGACTGCGCCGGCCGATAACGAAGCCGCCCCGACCGCGATCATAAGTAACGCCGTCAGTTTCATGTTATTGCCTCCTCACGCGCCTGCTTGCCCGGCCTGCGGCCGCTTAGATGAAGTTAACCTGGAACCGGCCAATCAGCACCCTTTCCGAGAGCCGGTTCGAGAGGACCGCGCCTCCTCCGAAGTTCGTGTTCCCGTAATCCACCGAGATCCGGAACAGGCGGTTGAGATACCAGTTGACGCCCCCCACCACCTCGTGCGCGTGGCGCGGCGTGGTATTGGAGCTCGCAAAACCGTAGTTGTAGATGCCCTTCTCGGCGCTGAAGTCTCCTACGCGCGCCGCCAGTTCCACCGCTCCCCACCCGTGGTTGCGCGGATCGAATGATCTCTTGGGAGTGGGGCTGGTAAAGCTCTTGTTCTCTCCCGTGAGAATCCAGGTGGCTTCCACCTGCCAGGCCCGGAACGCGATGTCCTTTTGGACCAGACCCTTCTTGAAGCCCTCCTCGGTGAGAGTATACTCCGACAGGAGTCCGAATGGCCCCAGGTAGTAATAGCCTTGCGGCGTGAGACGCGTCCGGTGGCCGGCCGAGGTCACTCCCGAGGCGAAGGTGAAGAAGGTGGTTTGGCCGAAGGTTTTGTAAGACGGCAACGCGATGCCGTCCACGCCTCCGCCCGAGATGCCCGATCCGAAACCGAGGCCTCTCAATGGGTTCTTGGCCGCGCCGCTGAAGGGCGTCAGAAACAGCCGGGCCGCGTAATCGCGGTGGCTGCTGACGGCTACGTCGCCCAGCCCGTTGTCCGGCACTCCGTTGAATACGCCCACGGCGTAGTTCACCAGCTTGGGAACCACATCGCCCGAGATCTGGTAGCCGATATCGCGGCTGGGAACCAGCAGGGTCGGCAAGCCACGCTCGACGAAGCTGGTATCGTCGTCCGATTGAAGGCGCTCCAACCCCACGGGAGGCTTGAACTTTCCCACGCGGACCTTGGCCTTTGAAAAGTACTTCAGCTCGAGATAGGCGTCATAGATGACGGTGGTCCCCTGGCCGAAATCGGGCCGGAAGAAGAAATCGACGAACTTGTAGACGGTTCCCGAGAACGTGGGCCGGACGCGGCGCAAGAGGATGGTATCGGCGCCCGCGGCGGCCCCATCCCCGACGTAGGCTCGGTTGTCCACCTGCAAGTCGGCGCCGATCTTCAGCAGGAAATCGCCATCGTTCGATTTGATGGTGAATCCACTGGTATCGGCGGTCACCGACGCGGCGTTCTTCGCCTGGTTGGCGGCGTCCTCATCCTTCAATTCCTTGTTGCGCTCGGCGACTTTCACCTCCTGATCCAGTTGCTCGACCTTCTGTTCCAGGTCCTGAATCTTCTGGTCCGTGGATTGGGCCAGCGCCGGTATGGAAGGCATACCGATAATGAGAGCCAAGCCGATGAAGATATTTCGTTGTCGAGACATAATTGTCGAATGTGCTCCTTCAGGCGAAAACGATGCCCATCGGATTGCGATTAATCCATTATTCCGATAGAGAATATACTATACGTGAATCAGATGATTGTCAAGTAAATCTATCGAGATTAAAATATCTGGTGGGCCGACAGTCTTGGCGCCGGATTGCCCGAGCTTCGCTCGGGTTGACAGACGACGGAAGCCGATCGTCTGTTGTCCCACTTGCCTCAGCGCGCCAGTGCCTGGGCCAGGTCCGCGATCAGGTCTTCGACGTCCTCGATGCCGACGGAAATTCGGATCAGGTCCGGGGTGATTCCCATGCCGGCCAGCACCGCCGGGTCCACCGAAGAGTGGGTCATGGTTACAGGGTGTTCGATGAGCGATTCGACGCCGCCCAGCGATTCGGCCAGGGTGAAAACGCGAACGGCGTCCAGCGCTTGAAACACGGCATCCTGGCCGCCCTTCAAGCGGAATGAGAACGTGCCGCCAAAGCCGGTGGCCTGCCGCTTGGCCAGTTCGTGTTGGGGGTGCGATTCCAGGCCGGGATGCAGCGTTTCGGCCACCTGCGGCTGGGTTTGCAACCAGCGCGCGATGGTCAAAGCGTTGCGGTTGTGCTCTTCCATGCGCAGTGCCAGCGTCTTGATGCCGCGCAGCACCAGGTAGCAATCCTGCGGGCCAGCGCACGTGCCCATGGCGTTCTGGAGGAACGCTATCTTCTCGGCCAGCACTGGTGAATTGACCATGGCGGCGCCGCCCACCACGTCGGAGTGGCCGTTGATGTACTTGGTGGTGGAATGGACCGCGATATCGACGCCGCAATCGAGCGGCCGCTGGAAGTAGGGGGAAAGAAAGGTGTTGTCGCAAATCGAGACGGCTCCGAAGCGGCGCGCCAGCTCCGCGACGGCGCGCAGATCCACCAGGTTCATGAGCGGATTGGTGGGCGATTCGATCCAGACGGCTTTGGCGCCGCGCTCGAGCTCGCGTTCGGTTGCCTCGAGGTCGCGCAAATCCACATAAACGGCTTCAATGCCCTTGTCGCGAAACACCCCCTGAAAAAGGCGGTACGTTCCGCCGTACAGGTCGCTGTGGACGATCACCCGGTCCCCGGCTTGGAACATCATGAGGATGGTGGTTTCGGCCGCCAGTCCGGTGGCGAAGGCGAAGCCGAAGGCCCCGCCTTCGAGGGCGGCGAGGCAGGTCTCAAGCGCCTTTCTGGTGGGATTGCCACTGCGCGAATACTCGAACTGCCCGGGCCGGTTGACTCCCTGGAACGCGAAAGTCGAGGTTTGATAAATCGGCGTCATGACGGCGCCGGCGTGGTCGGCCGGATGGTGGCCGGCGTGAACGGACAGAGTCTTGAACTTCATGGCTGGAGATTCTACCGCAAAGGCCGCGAACGGCCTACTCTATACATGGTAGATGGACAAATCGGAAAACCGCAAGACGCCCGCTTGACATACGGTCTACCGGCAGCTACCGTCCTTATACATATCCACTGCCATGACGGCGAAAATGATCGTATTTTGCGGGTTGCTCTCGACCGGCGGCCTGTTCGCGGAGACCGGCCGGGATGCCTGGCTGCGCTACGAGGCGCTCGATGAGACCGCCGCGAGGCCATATCGCGAAGCTCTGCCGGCCGTGCTGGCGGCTTTTGGGGATGCGCCTGAAATCGCGAGCGCGCGCCAGGAAATCCTGCGCGGCGTACGCGGAATGTTGGGGCGGACGTTGCGCGTGGAGGCGGGCCTGCCGCGCGAGAACGCTATCGTCACCGGGACCCTCGAGGCTCTGCGCCGCGAAGCGCCCGCGCTGGCATCGGGCGGAGACCTGGCCGAGGACGCTTTCCGCCTGCGCACGGTGGCCTCGGGAGGCATCCGGTACACAGTGATCGCCGCCGCCAACCCGCGCGGGGCGCTCTACGGCGCTTTCACGCTGCTGCGGAAGATCGGACTTCACGAACCCATCGCCAACCTCGACGAAACCCAGACGCCCTATGCGCCGGTCCGCTGGGTGAACCAGTGGGACAACCTGGATGGCTCGATCGAGCGCGGCTACGGCGGCCGTTCCATCTTCTGGGAGAACGGCGCGGTGCGCGCGGACCTCACGCGCGCCGGGGAGTACGCGCGCCTGCTGGCCTCGGTGGGCATCAATGCCTGTTCGGTGAACAACGTGAACGCCAATCCGAAAGCGCTTTCCCCGGAGATCCTCAAGCAGGTGGCGCGGATTGCCGATGTCTTCCGGCCATGGGGCGTGCGGCTGGCCCTTTCGGTGGATTTCTCGAGCCCGC
>JBEKPK010000263.1:0-8055 GCA_049520795.1 Bryobacteraceae bacterium | reverse complement strand
GCGGGCAAGATCACCGGTGAGAAGAACACGGGGGAGGATGCGCGCACGGCCAACGGCCGGGCAAGCGCCGGAGCCGCGGCTGGCTCGCTGGCGGGCGCGGTCACGGGAGCCGGCTCCGAGGCCGGTTTGGTGGCGGGCGCGGCGGTGGGGTTGGCCTCCGTGCTGGTCTCGCGGGGCCCCGACGTGGCGCTGCGCCCTGGGACCACGCTCGAAATGGTGTTGGACCGCGATTTGCGATACAAGCCGGAAGAAGTGAAGTTCTGATTTCGCGCGGGCGCTACAGCCGCGCTGCGTGGTCGCGCGCCGCCGGTCTTCGGGCGAAATCCACCTGCTGCACCGGCCCGATGCCGAACACGAAAACCGCGGCGCCAGTAAGGGCGATCAGGGCCGCCACCAGGAACGCCACATAGAAACTGCCGGTCTGCCCCACGGCCCAGCCCGTGAACCAGGGCGCGGCGATCCCGGACAGGTTCCCGACGCCGTTCTGCATGCCGGTCCATTTGCCTGCCGCGCGAGGACCAGCCAGGGTCTGGGTGATGGCCCAAAGGTTCGAACTGAACATGCCATAGGCTGCACAGGCTAGCAGCAGCAGCGCCATGGCGGCGGCATCGTCGCGAACAATGGAGACCGGCAGCAGAATCGTGGCGCATGTCAGGCCCAAACCCGCGAAGGTCTTGCGGACGCGCGTCGGCGAACCGCCGCGGACGATCCAGCGGTCCGACAGCCACCCGCTGACCACCGTCGATACGGCCACCGTGAAGAAGGCCAGCGAGCCCAGAACCGCCATTTTGGGTTTGGGGAAACCGCGTTCCTTTTCGAGATAGGCCGGCAGCCAGTGGAGCAGGAAGAACCAGTAGTAGTTCGAGCAGAAAAGGCCCAGGAAGCTGAACCACGCCGAGCGCTGCCGCAGGATATCCAGCAAGCTGGGCGTTTCAACCTGTTCCGCCTTGGCCGGAGCGGCGTAACCGCGCGGCGCCCAATAGAGCCAGGGCGCGAGCCAGAGCAGGCTTGCGAATCCCACGGCTATGAAGAAGACGCGCCATCCGAAGTGCGCCATCATCAGGCCGCCCAGCAGCGTGCCCAGCGCGGGACCCAATTTGGTGCCCGCGTCCACCAGCGAGTTGGCCAAGCCGCGGCGCTGCTGGGGGAAGGCGGCCAGGATCCGGGAGTAGCACGGATAGGCGATCGATTCTCCCGCTCCCAGCAGCAGCAGGAACATGAAGAGAGTCGTGAAGCCGCCAGCCAAGCCCGCCCCGGCCGTCGCGGCGGACCAGATCAGGAAACCCGCCGCGAAAACCAGGCTCACATTGAAGCGGTCCGCCAGCCACCCAGCCACGAAGAGAATCTGGAAGGCGGCATAGGTCCAGGAGAAACCGGACAGCAAGCGCCCGAGTTGCAGGCTGGAGAGGCCCATCTCGCGCTGGATGCTGACGGCGCCAACTGAGAGATTGGCGCGGTCGATGTAATTGATGAATGCGGAAATGACGAGCAACGCGAGGACCCAGCGGTCCCGTTTCGAGAGCATGCGAGCATTGTAGCCGAATGGCGGGCGAGGACACGGATGGGGCCGTAGTTTCGCCGTGGCGGCCCTGAGGTTGTCCGCCGTCGGATTTTCGCGTGCGCACTCTGGCATACTGAAGTTCTGCTTCCATGAACTCGTCGGAATCGCTCTTGTCGCGCGTAGCGTGTTGGCTGACTTATGGATCGTCCAATGACCTCACGCCTTACCGCTTCCAGGCGCCGGCGGCGCGCGCCGCGCGCTGGCTGACGTTCGGATCGGCCGCGGCCATCATGTTCTCGATCGCCGTTTCCCAGATTCTGCTGGCGCTGGCGGTGGCGGCTTTGTTGGCCTCCGGCGAGGAATTGCGCCTGCCGCGGATCAAGTGGCCGCTGGCGCTTTTCATGCTGGGAACGCTCCTCTCGCTGGCGTTCTCGGGCGACCCCAGAGCAGGCATCCCGCAGGTGCGGAAGTTCCACGTCTTCCTGGAACTGCTGGTGGTGTATTCCACCTTGCGGGATCTGAAAGTCGTCCGCTGGCTGTTTCTGACCTGGGCCGGAATCGGCGGCCTCACCGCGGTTCGCGGCTTCGTGCAGTTTTTCGACAAGATGCGCCAGGCCGCCGAGTTCGGGCGGAGCTCCTACAACGCTTACGTCGCCGAACGCATCACCGGCTTTACCAGTCACTGGAATACGTACGCCGCCGAGGAGATGTTCGCGCTGGTGATGGTGGGAGCGTTCCTATTGTTTGCTCCGCGCGGGAAGCGGACTTGGGTTTGGGTCCTGTGCGGGCTGCTGATCGGCGTCGCGGTGCTGCTGGCCTGGACGCGAGGCGTGTGGATCGCCGCCGCCGTAGCGGCTGCCTATCTTGTCTGGCAACGCCGCGCATGGCTGGTGGTTTTCGTCCCCCTGGTTGTTTTGGTCGCCTTTATCGCGTCGCCCTCAGCCATGCGAGCGCGTTTCAAGTCGATCTACAATCCCACCACCGTGGATTCCAACCAGTTCCGCATCGTTGCCTGGCGCACCGGCCTGCGCATGATCGAGCGGCACCCGCTTCTGGGGGTCGGACCGGAGGGCGTGATGCGCCATTTTGACGAGTACGTTCCGGCGGACATCCCGCGCCCGCTGCCGGAAGGGTATTACGGGCACTTGCATAACATCTATGTGCATTACGCCGCCGAGCGCGGTGTTCCGACCATGCTGGCGCTGGTGTGGATGCTGATTCAGATTGGGGTGGATTTCTGGCGCGGATTGCGCGCCCTGCCGCCCGGTCCGAGCCTTCGCCGCTTTCTTCTAAACGGAGGAATCGCCGTCCTGCTGGCTACCATGGTGGAAGGCGTGGTGGAGTTGAACCTTGGGGATAGCGAGGTGCTCACCATGTTTCTGGTGGTGGTCGCCTGCGGCTATCTGGCCTTGGACAAAGACAGTGCGGCGGACGCCGCGGCGGCGCGTGCGTGACGGAGGTCTATGCGCCCATCCGGCCGACCCGTCTGATGCCCCGGTTCAAGGGCAGGCCGTAGCCTATCAGGCAGAACTGATCGAGCGCGAATAGCGCCACGGATTCGACGCCTTGCGCCAGCGCCAGTTGCCTCTCCCTCTGCCACGGGGTTGTGTAATCGCTGATGCCTATCAGGTGACTCGCCTGCGCCGGCGGGAATCCGAGCTGCGCCGGCAAAGCGATGGACTCACGCGCTTTGTCCAGGTCGCGGTCGCCGGTGTAAGTGAAGTTCTCCGTCTTGAGGCAAACCAGCTTGGCCGGCGTCCATTCGTCAAGCGGATAGTTCACGATTCTGTTGAGCGGCGTGTCGTTCACGTCCAGCGGATAGAGCGCCTCGAAGACGGCGCCGGGTAGCGCCGTGCGCACATAGTCCATGATCGCCTGGGTGAACTGGGCAATGAGCTCCGCCAGAAACGCGCACTCCTCGGTGAACCCCGCCGGCGGCGTGTTTTGGCTCGCGATCACCCCCATCGGCCGGCCGTAGGCGGTCTGGAATGCGCTCGTGGCGTAGGCGTCGTAAAAGGGCATGCCCGAAGAGTCCGGCGAGTACCACCACTGAACCTCGCCGAACTGCAGGTACGGCGCCGCTCCCGCCGCGCTCATGAGATTCGCCATTTCCAGATAGACCTCCCTCCAAAATGACGTGCTCGTGGGCGAGAAATTGGTTTGCAGGGCCGGCGTGTTCAGCAGCGCCGGGTCCCCGGAAGGGTATCGCTGGGCGATGCCGGTTGCCGGCTGTGGATCGCCGTGTTGCAGTTCCATCGAGAATGCCGCCGTCGCCGTGAGGCCGTAACCCCGCAGCGCCTCGAAGTAACTGGCGTGCCAATCCCGCGCGGCGCGGTTGATGCGCGGCGCCGCCGACAGGTCCGTGCGCCAGCCACCGGCCCAAGGCATCGTGGAAAGGTCGCCGTCTAGACCCCCAGCCGACACTCCGCTCGGCGGCGCCGCCGTGAAGTTCTGGCTGCCGCCGGTGTCCGCCGTTACGGTGATTCCATTCCCCGCCGTGCCCATCGCCCGGGCCCAGATGGTCAAAACGCCGCCCTGCGCGCTGGCCCACACCGCCGTGGCCCCGGCGTTGATTTCGAGTTCAAACGCCTTCGCCACGCTGTCGGCCGTGTCGGCGATCAGGTTCAAGTGTTGGAAAGGGGCGCCGCTTACCTGGAGATTGGTGTACGCGCCGAAATCCGGAGCGCCCGTGAACGTAACAGTCGCCGATGCGTAGTTATGGCCCGGCCGGATAAGCTCGTAGAACCACATGGCCCCCACGTAGTGGTTGGCGCGTCCGGTGAATCCCAGTTTCTCGATTAACCAGGCTGTGCGCTCCGGAGCGAGCACAATGGAATGCTCTGTGTCCCAGTCCGTGGCGAGCGTGGTGAGCGGAGTCACCCCTAATTCGGGAAGGGTCGTCGAAGGGAAAGCGACCTCGAAAAAATCGAAATAGAACACGCCCACGCCGGTTTGAGACACGCTGACGGTGTGCTGACCGGGCCCCAGGTCGGCGACTTTGATCCGTACCAGCACGTCCTCGCCGGCGAGTGCGAGGTTCTCGCTGTGCGAAGCGCCGTCGATAGTGATCTGTATCTGCGCCCCGGCGGCCGAGTCGTTCTGGAACATGCGGGTTCCCAGGTACAGGGTGTGGCTTGCGGCTTGCGTATAGGTGTACGACACCGAAGAGTTCAGAGTCTCGGTTGACCGGATCGACCCGCCCGAGTAGTTTCCCACGACGGATGCGCCCCACGAGCCGGAGTAGGCCAGCGCCGCCGAATCGTCCTCAATCCGCCGGCTGCCCGGGCCGGCCACCTGATACAGCCGGTTGGCTGCCGTTACCGTCCATCCCGAGACGACCGCTTGAAACTCCGTCCGCGCGAAGTCGCCGGCCTGCTGATTCGGGGCCCAGGTCCAACGCATCTTCCGTACCGCGCCAGTTGGCACTGGCCCCAGCGCTGTAAAATCGGGCCCCACATAACCCTGGAGAGCGCTGAAGTCCAGGTCGATCCGCCACTCGGTCGGCGAGGAGCCGCCGCTCATCGTCTGCCATGTTGGCTGCCACGCTTCGGTTTGCGCCCCATTCACGTTTCCATATACCCCTACCCGGTTCCCGTTTGCGCCGGCGGCGGCTTGGTACTGCAACGTGATCTGCGCTCCATCCGCCGCGGCCGTCATGCCGGTCGCGCTTGCATTGGCGCTGATGGCGGCGGCCAGCGTCTGCGCCACGCCTGCCAGCGTGTCGTTGTAGTACATCATGTGCGTGGCGTGACGATCCGACGGGGTGACTCCGTCTCCCGCCTCCCAGACCAGCTCCACATAGTCGTTGGCCGTGGTCGCGCCCGTTAGCTCGAAGACCGCCTGCGCCGGCGCATAGCTACCCGCCGCCGGAGTTGCATGGGCGATCAGAGGGACTTTGTACACCAACTCGGCGCCGTCCGCGCCCGTCGCCCAGATTCGCAGATACGGCCAGTCCACCGTGGGCCACAGCGAACAGTCCATCGCCATGCAGTTTTGGCGCATCTCCTCGTAGGACAGTCGCACGCCGCTCAAGTCGCCGTCCGGCAGATTGCGCAAAGCCGGATGTTCAAAGCCGTTGTCGCGATTCCACTCCACCACGGCCCAGTCGAGCTGTTGCCGCCAGCTCCCCGAAACCGTAAAACCGGTATCGCTGGTCGCGCTTAGCGCCGCCACCGCCGAAGGCATCTGGAAGTAGCACTGCAGATCCCGGTCCGGGGTAAGTTTATTGAGTTCTTCAGCCATTTAGAGCCGTATGATTATCGTCAGGTCAGCGCCGGGGCATGCTTGCCCCACGGAGAGCACGGCGAGGGTGATCTGCGATCCTGCTGCGAGCGGCGCCAGCCCGTTCCCGTTCACGCTGGGCGCCAGCGTAATCCCCGGATCGAACGAAAGCGTGCAATATGGCGCGCCGTTCACATTCACTTGAAGTTGTACCTGCGCGTCCGCCGCCGTTCCCAAAACCGCGAAGACGTCCCGCACGGAATGCGGCGCATCCACTATCAGCGCCGGCGCCGCCGATTGATCCACCGCTAAAAATCCGCCCACTTGGATGGTGTACTGCCCGCCCGACAGCGTCCGCAACCCTAAGTCCGTCGTGCCGGTGAGACAGATCGCGTTGACCGGGCTGTTCCCTCTCTGGTTCGTGACGAAGAGTTCCGCGCTGGCCACCCGCACGTCGGGCAGTGAGACCGGGTAGGTCCAGCTTCCGCTGTAGACGCTTCCGAAAAAGTCTTGTGGGAATGGCGCAATCTGGGTTAGGTCGGACAGTTGAAATACCGCCGTCGGAACCGTGGTGTGCGCCGCCGCCTGGCTGCCGTGCACCCCGCGCGTCACGCTGTAGCCCAGGCCGTTGTTGAGGACCGCCGCCACAAGCATGACCTCGCTGTCGATCTGAAGAAAGTTCCCCGCTTGTGCGGATCCCGCCTGGCTCAGATCCACCTCCGTACCCACAGCGTCCAACGCGTTTGCGAGCGTTGTCGCCGGCTGGCCCTGCAGTTCGTCCCAGTAGTGCAGCGTCACCGTGGCCGCGGTTACAGTGCGCGTGTTCGTCAGGTCCGTGAAGGAAACGCCGCTCAGGTCAGCCGTGCCGCTCTGTTTCCCCGGCCCAAGCCCGAAGAACGGCAGGGGCGGCGCGCTGGCATCGGACGTGCCGGAACCGCCGATCTGCCACCGCGTGACGATCGAGATCTCCGGGTCGCACTCCACGTCGTACACGTTAGCCGCCCGGCCGGTAATCTGGATCGTCTCTCCCGAGCGGTTTGGGATGGCGAACTGCGCCGGGCTGCTCTGGCTGACGGCCCCGAACTTCCACCCGCTCTCCGCCACCGTGAAAAAGCTCGTGGCGTCCGGCGCCATCGCCCACGCCGGCGCCACCGTCAACACCGTAGCGGTGTTTGATGCGATGGTCTGCTCCTGTCCCGCTCCGCGCCCGCGCGTGATTCGCGCCACCGCCCCGCAATACGCGTTGGGCGCCATCTCGAGCGTGGCGTTGCCCACCGTGCTGGCCGATGTCAACACCGCCGCGAACTCCGGCTGCAGCTCCTGGCGCCAGTAGAAATTGGCGTGATCGAAATTCGGATCCGGGGGCGCGATGAGTTGCGGCGCCAGCCCGGCGTCAATGAACTGCGCGTTCAGCGGCTGGCCGGTGGCGATGCGGAGCAGGTTGTTCGAGGTTGTCCCTCGGTACACGTCGAACGCCAGGCTTCCCGATGCAAAGCTCAATCCGGAAAGCGTCACCTGGCTCCCGTCGCTGACAATCGTGGCCATCACCACGAACGACAACGGGCTTTCGTTGCCTTCCGCGTCCGTCGCCGTGAAGGCGTAGAACAACGTCTGGTCGCCGGTCAGCGTCCCTCCGGCTGTGACGTCGCTTATCAGGCTCACCAGCGGAATGCCTGGCCCGGCCGGTCCGCTTGCGGCCGGCTGAACCCAACTCACCGAGACGCTGGTCGCCACCGAGCCGTCCGACTGCGGGCTGGAACTCTCCGTTATTCCAAACTGGTTCTGGCCGTTCGCGTCCGTCACGCTGCCCACCAGCGGCCGCGGCACGCCCACTCCCGCGCCGGTCTGGGCCCCGCCTCCCGGGGCCGACGCCGGTTGCCCGTTGCTGTCCGCGTACCATGCGTCGTCGTGGATTTGCGCCGTGATGGTGGAGACTCGATAATTCGTGCCCGGCGCGATCTTCAGGACCCGGAATGGCTGGCGAGTGAACCCTTCCTTGAGATACGTGATCGTGATAATGTCCCCGGGCCTGATCCCGACCGACTTCACGCTGGTGTCGAATTCGATGTACGTGTTGCCGCGAAGGGATTTGTCCAGATTCAATTGCAGAAGGCGCGCCGCCTGGTCGTAATCCGGCATCCCGATGGCGTTCAGCGTCACCGAAATCACCTGCCCGCTCAGCGCTACGTCGTCCGGATCCACCACCGAGAGACTGTCCTGCTGATATCCGTTCAGCGCGTCCTGGAATTCCACCACGATCTGGTTCGGAGTGTCCGCCAGGCTGCGCGAGTAGAGGCGCACGCATGGCTCGCCGCTGGCCCGCCTCAGTATCC
>JBEKPK010000262.1:0-8061 GCA_049520795.1 Bryobacteraceae bacterium | reverse complement strand
TGGAGGGCGAAGGGCATCAGCCCGTCGGAGGCGGGATCGATGCGGGGCAAACCATTCAGATCCTCAAGGCGGCCGGGGCAGGGTGAGGGATCGGGTGTGCGGTCGGGCCAGAAGTGGATGCGGCTCCCGTAGGCCGAAGGTTCGATGGCCATGCCGTATTCCACCCACCAGGAGGGGAACAGGATCACGTCCTCGAACTCGCGGACGATGCTGAGATTGGCCTGAAACCAGACTTCCGGGTCCAGATAGTAGTCCATATGGCTTATGCCGATATAACCGGGAATCCATGGACTATCAACGATCAAAGCGACGGGCGTGGCGGCATCCGATGCGCGCTTGGCCGCTTTCTTAAACGATTGCCACTGGTCGGGCCTCATCTTTGAACTTCATTATCGCGCGAATGAGTTCACGCGCCGAATTAAAGCCAAAACGGGGTCCTGGTTGACTTTCACTCGAGCGACGGCTACTTTGGAAAGGCCGGTTTCTGTACGAAATATCACCTTGGGGGGGTGTTCCCGCCATGCTGCACCTGGTCGGTTTGCGCCGATTGGCGCGATCCTTGTCGGCGCTGCTGTTCCTGATCCTGCTCCCGTGCGCCTCCATGATGGCGCAAGACAATGCCATACACACTTTGGCCGATACTTCCCCCGCGATGTCCGTGCTCCCAACGCGGGCGGCCGCCGATGGCGCAAGCCTCAGTCTGGCGGGGTCAATGGCGCAGATCGCGTCGGCCGGCGGCTGGGATACGTCGCTTACCCTGGTCAATCTCGGCGCCGCGGCGGGCGAAGCCAATTTGAGTTTCTACGCGAACGACGGAAGCGCATTGGCGCTGCCGTTCACCTTCCCGCAGCAGCCCGCGCTGGGGGCCACGACCGGCTCGACCTTCACCCAGAATCTCAACGCCAATGCCATGCTGGTGCTCGATACCACCGGGCCGCTCAGCCAGACGGATGCAGTCGGCTCGTCGCAATTGTTCACCAGCGGCGCCATCGGCGGCTTCGCGATTTTCAAGAACACGCCCAGCGGACAGGAGGCGGTTGTGCCGCTGGAGACGCGCGACGCCGGTTCCTACCTGCTGGCCTTCGATAATACGGGCGCGTTGGGAACCGGCCTCGCCATCGCCAATCTTTCCACCACTCCGGCGAGCGTGGGAGTGGTAATTCGCGACGACACCGGCGCGCAGATCGGCGCAGGCTCGATCGGTCTGGCGGCCGAGGGCCATAACTCGTTTATGCTGACAGACGCGACCTATGGCTTCCCGGTGACGGCGGGCAAGCGGGGCACGGTGGAATTCGACACGCCGCAGGGCGGCCGGATCAGCGTACTCGGATTGCGCGCCAATGGGAGTGCGCTGACGTCGCTGCCGGTGCTGGCGGAGGTTGGAACAGCCGGCGGCAGGTTGGCGCACGTAGCGTCCGGCGGCGGATGGCAGACTATTTTTACGCTGGTGAACACCGGGGCCGCGCCGGCCAATGTCACGCTGTCCTTCTTCGCCGATAACGGCAACCCGCTTACGCTGCCGCTGAGATACCCGCAGACCGGGGGTGCGGCCATAGCATCGTCGGTCGAGCAAGCGATTCCCGCGGGCGCGACGCTGATCGTCGTCACGAATGGGCCGATATCGGCCAACGTGGTGACCGGATCGGCGCAACTTTCCACCACCGGCAACGTGAGCGGTTTCGCCATTTTCCAGAACGCCGGACAGGAGGCCGTGGTGCCGCTCGAGGCGGGCAGCGCCAACTCCTACACGCTGGCATTCGACGACACCAACGGACTGCAGACAGGCATCGCGCTGGCGAACAGTTCGAGCCAGGCCACGGTGGTACCGGCGACGCTGCGCGACGATACCGGAGCGACGCTGGCGACGACCACGATCAACTTGCCGGCCAACGGCCACATCTGGCCCATGCTGCCGACTCTGTTCCCCGAGGCTGCTACCATTCGCGGCACGCTGGAGTTCGATACGCCGGCGAACGCGCAGATCGGCGCGCTCGGCATCCGCGCCGCGCCCGCCGGCGCCTACACCACGGTTCCGGTGATGACTCCCGGCGGCGCGGTGGCGGACCGGGCGCTGGCGCAGACGGGGCTCTCGATTGCGCTGGCCTCCGTCGTGTTGCAAAGTCAGATGGATGTCATCCTGATGACCGGCAACCCCGTCTCCTGCACTGCCTCGACCGATGTCACGTATAGCATGCAAACGGGTGGAATCCCGACGATGACCGCTGCGGACGGGACCCCGCTTTATCCCGTGACCTTGTATTACGACGCCTCCTGCACAAAACCTTATATCACGGGCGACGTGACGGGGATCACGCAGACGGGGGACAGCGCCGGCGTCATGAGGGAGACCGCCACGTATTACGGTCTCAACGGAACGAAACTCGGAACCATGGCGCTCAACGTGGATCTGGTGGCGACGAGTTACGCGACCACGGTGAACGGTCTCGGCCAGTTCACGCCGTCGGGCGGGCTGCATACCCCCATACAGTTGGGGTTGTATTGCAATCTTCCCCCGATGATGAGCGGTCTTCTCTCGCTGACGAATACCCCGTGCTCGGGGGCGGTGGCGCAGGACTTCCCGGAGCTGGGTCTGGCTATAGGCAGCGTGACGACCATCACCCTGAATTCGTTCACGTCCGCGTCGGGCTCGACCGGCGTGGCCTTCACCGGCAGCGGATCTACCGTCACCGGGCCAATCGGATCGCTCACGTTGACCAACCCGTCGCCGCCCTTGTTCGTCATTCAGGGCGGCGCCGCCTACACTTCGACCACTGCCAGCGGCAGCGCCGCCGGGTTCTCGCTCTTCCCGCCGACGCCGACCTCCTGGACGCTCACCGATGCGGCGCACGACGAGCAACTCCAGATCTCGGTGATCGACAACATCACCCGCAATTCGAGCCTGACGATCACTCAGGTGAGTACGGGCAAGACGCTGGCGACCGGCGCGATGGACCACTCGGGCTCGGGCGCCATTAACTACTCCGACGGCAGCGCCGCGACGATCACGAATTGGACGCTGGCGAACTGATGGTTGGCAGGCGAAAGCGCCTGCCCCACCGGCTCCGGTTTAGCGGTAGCGGTAGAGCTTGATCTTCTGGATGCTGTAGCGGTCGCCTGGGAACCAGAGGGCTCGCCAGTCGGGAGTCTCGTCGCCATTCAGCCGGCGTCCGGGGACCCAGCGGCCATCCACAAACTGGCCTTCGTCGGCGGAGGCCAAACCCACGCTTTGGGCGGCATCGGTGGCCGACTCGAAGTAGATGTTCATGCTTCGGCCCACAATCACGTAGTCATCGGGGCCCGTGCGGATGAACAGGCCGGCCACGCTGTCTACAGGGGCAGCCACCGGCGCATTGGGGTCCTGGGCGCGCGCGGCGAAGCGGGCTTCGATAGTGTAGTCGCCCAGCCGCACCTTGGACCTGGGGGTCTCCTTATCCACCAGCACGGCCGTCATTTGCCCCAGACCCTGCTTCTCGAGGATTAATGGAGCTACCTGCCCCAGGAGTTGATAGCCTCTGGCGAGTTCACCGTCCGGATTGGCGAGGCGGTCGATCCCGAACGGCGAGTAGCCGATGCCGTCATACTTTCCGGCGGTCGCAATCGCCCACGCGATGCCGCGCGCGTCTCCTCGGGATTCGGGAATGAACAGCGGGTTGCCGGATTGGGTGTACCAGTCACACCAGTCGGAGTAATTGGGGACGTGGACGTCCGGCGAGAGAATGTCGATCACCGGCCCTCCGGCGCGCCAGGCATCCATTACCTGGGCCAACGGGCCGCCGCTGGGATAGCCGCCGGGCTTATCCTCGTTGGGCTTTTCCTTTCCCTGGCGCAGCCAGGTATTGACAAACATGGGCAGCGGATATTCGGCTTTGCCGGCCGCCGCGACATGGCCGACGAAGCGGGCGTAGTTCCATGCCATGAAAATCTCGTCGGTTTCGATGCCCGCGCCAAAAACCTCTTCCCAGCTTCCGGAGGTCTTGAAGCCGGCGGCTTCCCAACGCTTGTGCATTTCCGGAATCAGCGCATCTTTGTGCTTCTGGAGGTAGTCCAGGAACTCCTTCGGCACGGGCCCGGCGAAGGCTCTATTCGCCGCCGGCGAATGGTCGCGCGACTCGCCGAGAACGCCCACTTCGTTCTCCACCTGAATCATGACGACCGTGTGCGCCTCCCCGTCCACCTCGCGGATGTGCTTCATCATGGCGGCGAAGGCGCGCGAATCGGCGTCCCGGTTGGCGTCGCTCAAGGCGCTCATAATGGGAAGGCCCTTGCCCTTCTCGTCCTGGACCAGTGGAAAGCGCTGCTGGTTGGCCTTGACCCACAGGGGCTGGTAGGTGGACTTGCCGTTTTTCCAGCTTCCGAACCAGATCATGATCAGGTGCAGGTTGTAGCGCCGGGCGTCTTGAATCAGACCGTCGACCAGGCTGAAATCGAAGCGGCCCTCCTCGGGCTCCATCAATTCCCAGGACGCCGTGGCCAGCACGGTGTTGAGGTTGGTGGCCGCGATCTTAGGCCACAGCGGCCGCATGTACTCCATGCTGGAGCCGCTGGAGTTATTCAGCTCCGAGCCCAGGACCAGGAAGGGTTTGCCGTCCACGATCAATTGCGTGGCGGTTCCTTGTTTGGCGAGGTGCGGTATGTTCGCCTGCGAAAAAGCCGCCGTGGAGGCCAGCGATAGCAGGATTATCGTAGTAAGAAGAGTTCCGAGCTTCATAGTTTTCACCCTGAAGGGCCTTTGGCCCAAGGAAGTAGTCTAACTCCTGGTTCACTTAGCTGGCGCCGGCGCGCTCAGAAACCCGGCGCGGAAGAAGAATGCCGGCAAGGATGCCGGCATGGCAGGCTGCAAGCCCGCTCTACGGGGCCATTCAGAAACCGCTGGGGGTGATCCAGAAGCTCTCGCGCCACTTCTGACCGGGCGGGATGTACTGCAGCTCTTTGTAAACGCCCTTTTGCGCGAGATTGAGCGCATCGGTGATGGCGGCCATGGGCTCAAAGCAGGCGGGGTTCTCACCCGGTCTGGTGGGCGTATAGACGACCACCGCCTTGTAGTTCGGGCCGAATGCCACTTCCACCTTTTCGGATTTACCCTGGAGCCACATGACGGCCTTGCCTGAGGCGTCCCGGATGAGGTCGCTGAAGACGTCGTCGAGGCTCAGCCCTTTGAGCGGATTGCCGCGCGGGTTGGGCAGGAGCCGCTCGATGGGACGAGTCTCGCCGGTGGGAATGTTCTGAGAGGTGAGTATCCACTGGGTTCGCGCGCCGATGGCGAAGGTCCACTCATCGCGCGGCGCGTCATTCACCTGGAAACACGGATGGTAGCCGATGGAGACGGGCATGGGCGCGGCGCTGAGGTTATTCAACACCGTGTCGACCTGCAAGGCTCCGTCCTTCAATCGGTACGTCATCTCAATGGTGTGAGCGAAAGGAAACTGGGCCATCCAATCGGGCTGGCGGTAGAAATCCAGTCGGCTGGTCACCCAGGCGGCATTCGCATCGGCCTTGAGGTCGGTCACTTCCCACTGAGAAGCCCTGGTCAAGAAGCCGTGACTGGGGTGATTGTCGGACCCCGGACGGACATTTCCGAGTTCCAGGTTGAAAACGTACTTCTTTCCGTTGGCGTAGAACGCCGGCTCGTCCAGCCGGTTGGCCCAAGGCGCGAGGAAGGGAATGCCGCTCACCGCGCCCGCTTTCAGGTATTCCGCGGCCGAAGCGTAGGGGAAACGAAGGACGTCCTTGCCTTTCACCTTCATCTCGAAAGCGGCATTGCCGTTGGAGGGCGCTATGGACACGACGGTCTGGCGCCGGGCATCCTGCAGGCGAACGACGTCGCCCTCCCGGCGAGCCGAATACTGCCCGAGAACCGGCAAAGCGGAGATACACAGTGCGAGCGCAAGCTTCATGGCCGAAGATTGTAGCAGAACGAACCGGCCCGGAAAATTCACAGGGCGGCCGGCCCCTTGGAGCGGTTCGCTGGAGACGGCGGCACGCGGGAAAACCGTGGCGGCTTTTCCGAGCGGGCGGTGGCTGGAGCCACGCGTTATCTGGCCGACATTCCGTCCGCGGCCGCCGACCTGTCGGGGCTTGCTCCCAGTGGCAGGTTGTCACCGTGTTCGCGTCGAAGTTGGCGGCCGAAACCCCGAGGCGGTCCCGCGGCGGCGAAGCTGCGAAGAACGATCCGTGCTACGGCTTGACCGCTCCGCCTCCAGAGGGGGTCCACGCGATCGCGAGCCGGATTCCTTGATCGGAGCAGGCCCATTCTTGGATGCCACGCGACTCCAAAACGCGCCCTTTGGCAAGTTTCTCTTTGGCCTCCGTGTGTCGGCCGAGCTTGTCGAGCGCCGTACCCCAAGCCGAATACGCCTGGCCAGCTCCGGGGTCGATCTCACTGGCTCTTCTGAACTTCCCGATCGCCATCTCGAATTTGCCAAGCCTGCAAAGTTCGGTCCCAAGGTTTTCGTAGGCGCTGACGAGTTTGGGAGCCAGCTCTATAGCTCTCTCATATCTAGCGATCGCCTCCTCGGATCTACCCAAGCGGGATAGTGCGATGCCCCAGTCGTTGTAAGCCCTTGCATAGGAGGGATCAATCCGTAGCGCGCTGTCGAATTTGGCGATCGCCCGGTCGGGCTCGCCCTGCTGAGTCAAGGCGAGGCCCCAGTTCAGGTAGGGGTCCACCAGGTTGGGGTCGAGGTCGACGGCCGTGCGATACTTCCCGATTGCCTCATCCAATTTGCCCTGCTCTTGTAGCACGACGCCCCATGCGTCGTACGCGACCGCGTCATCTGGATTGAGGACGGTGGCCCTCTGGAACTTAGCCATTGCGTCATCCACCCTGCCCCGGCAGAGAAGTATGATCCCCCAGTTTGTGTAAGGCGGCGTAAAACTAGGATCGATCGCAACCGATTGCTGGAATTCAGCCATTGCCGCGTCGAGATCGCCCCCATCTCTTAGCGTATTGCCCAAGTTAAAGTGTAGGTCAGCGCGCTTGGGGTCCAACCTGATCGACTCTCGTAACTTGGCAGCCGCCTCCCTCAGTTTGCCGCTTTTGCTCAGCACAAACGCCCAGTGCTCGTAAATGAGCGCCCACCCTGGCTCAAGCGCACTAGCCGCTTGGAACTTCGATATCGCTTGAGTAGGTTCGCCCTCGTCCCGCAATGCTACACCCCAGTTAAGGAGAGATAATGCGGACTTGGGATCAAGTTCGAGAGCCCTTTCGAACTTGGCTATGGCCTCTTGGGGATTGCCCTCGTCGAGCAGCGAGCCGCCCCAGTCTGCGTACGCAAGTGCATCCGCGGGGTTGAGCTCGATTGCCTTTTGAAATTTCGTCGCGGCCTCGGCGTAGCGCCTCTGCGAACGGAGCATGGCGCCCCAGTTACAATAAACTGCAAACAGGCCCGGATCGAGTTCGGAGGCCTTCGCCAGCTTTGCTATCGCGCCTGAGTAATCTCCTGACTGCCCCAGTATGACACCCCAGTCGGAATAGGCCAGTGCGGATTTTCGGTCAAGCATGGCGGCTTTTTCGCTCTTTTCCAGTGCCTCTGCCAACCTGCCCTCCCTCAGCAGTGCCACGCTCCAGACTAGGTACGCTTCCGACAGGCTTGGATCTCTTCTGGTGGCCTCCTTGCCTTTTTCAATCGCGGCGTCCAAGTTGCCCTGCTCCACAAGTACCATCGCCCACGCGGCCGAGGCCGCTGCTCGTTGTCGGTCGCTGCGGCTTGTGTCAGCGGCGAGCCGACCCCAAAGCTTTCCGGCTGCGGCGTGGTCGCCCGCACTGTAACGGTATATGGCAAGTGTAAAGGGATTAACAGCATTCAGCAGTGCTTCTGCCGTTCCTGTGGCGAGTGACCGAGGGGTGTCAAATGGGCCATCGAGCACGAGCGGTGGTTCGTAATGACCGTTGCGCGCAATGCGGAGCGTGACTCCGACGGCCTCTGGCACGTGCTCCGATTGTCTTCCTGGCGTCGTAATGAACTCGCCCGAGACGTGTCTATTCAAAACCGTGCGGGCGTTATCGAATAGCGATCGAAGACCGATACCGGTACCTATGAGCCTTATATCGGGTATCGGGTC
>JBEKPK010000261.1:0-8063 GCA_049520795.1 Bryobacteraceae bacterium | reverse complement strand
GCATCAGCCCTATTGTGGACGCCGACACCGTCGACGCCAGCGTGGCGTTCTGGGCCTCGCGCTACGACAAATCGGCCACCGGCACGAAGGATTATCTGAATTGCCCGTTCGACCGGGAGCAATACGAGCGCTTCGTGGACGCGCTGCTCGAAGCGCGGGAAGCCACGGCGCACATTCCCGAGGATAAGACGCCGTTTTTCGAAGCGTGCCTGCCGATTGAAGAGCTGGCCCGGCGCGGGCGGGAGACGCTGCGGTTCGGCCCCATGAAGCCCATGGGCCTGGTGGACCCGCGCACCGGAAAGCGGCCCTGGGCGGTGGTGCAGCTTCGTCAGGAGAGCCTGCGGGGCGGCAGCTTCAACCTGGTGGGCTTCCAGAACCACTTGCAATTCGGCGACCAGGCGCGCATTTTGCGTTTGATACCTGGCCTGGAAAACGCGGAGTTCCCACGCTTCGGGCAGATGCACCGGAACACTTACATCAACGCGCCCGCGCTGCTCACGCCGGCGCTACAATTGCGCGCGCGGCCGGAGGTGCTCTTCGCGGGGCAGATCTCGGGAGTGGAAGGATACGTGGAAGCGATCGCCACCGGGCTGATGGCCGGCATACACGCGGCCGCGCTGGCCGCCGGCGGAACGCCGCGCGCGCTGCCCTTCGAGACTGCACTGGGCTCGCTGTGCCGCTACGTTTCCGGCGCGGACCCCGCCCATTATCAGCCGGCCAACATCACTTTCGACCTGCTGCCTCCGCTCGACGAGGAGACCCACAACCGGTTGCGCCGCGATAAGAAAGCGCGCCACGCGGAGGTGTGCCGGCGCGCGCTCGATGCGCTGGACGCGTACCGCGCGGAGGAGGCGGCGCATGTCTGATCTCGAGGCGCAGATCGAGCGCTACGTTGCGGAGCTGGAGCGGCGGGGCGTTTCGCCGCACACATCCAGGGCTTACGCCGCCGACCTGGCGGAGTTTCTCGAATACCTTTCGCCGCCGGAGACCGAGCCGCCCGAGCCCGCGGCGCTCGACACGCTGACGCTGCGCGAGTGGCTGATGGGCCTGTACGCACGGAAGTTGGCCACCGTGACCATCCGGCGGAAGCTGGCGGCCCTCCGCGGCTTCTTCGCGTTCCTGCGCCGCGACGGGCTGGTGAAGACCAACGTGGCGCGCCTGGTGTACACGCCCAAAGCGCCGAAGAGGGCCCCGGAGGTGATGACCGAAGAGCAGGCCAATACGCTGCTCGACTCCGTGGCGGCGGGCCAGCTCGAGCGCCCGCACCCCGCGCGCGACCTGGCTATTTTCGAGCTGCTCTACGGCTGCGGCGTGCGCGTGAGCGAGCTGGCGGGGATCGATTTGGAAGACATCGACCGCGCCGAAGGCTGGGTCCTGGTGCGCGGCAAGGGGCACAAGGAGCGGCAGGTTCCGCTGCCGGGCAAGGCCAAGGCCGCGCTGGAGCGCTACCTGGCCGAGCGCCCGGTGATGCGCGACGAGCGCGCTCTCTTGCTGAACCACCGCGGCGGGCGGCTGACGGACCGCGGCATTCGAGGCATCGTGAACCTCTATGCGGCGTTTCTGACCGGCGATTCCTCCATCCATCCGCACAGCTTCCGCCATGCCTACGCCACGCACCTGTTGTCGAGCGGCGCGGACCTGCGCGCCATCCAGGAACTGCTGGGGCATGCGCGCCTTTCCACGACGCAGAAATACACGCAAGTGTCGCTGGTCGATTTGATGCGCGTGTACGACAAGGCCCACCCGAAGGCATAGGCCGCATGAGCGAAACGGGTCACCTGGATGTGGGGCCAGGCCTTTCGGCCTGCCGCCGGGCTTCGGGCCGGCGTCTTGTGCCGGTGCGAAGAACGCCGGCCAGAAAGCCGGCGGCAGGATGAAATCCTGGCCCCACATGGGTCCCATGCTGCGCATGGCCGCGCCGCTGGCCCTGGCGGAGTTGGGCTGGATGGCCATGGGCACGGTGGATACCATCATGGCCGGGCCGCTGGGCGCGGCGGCCATCGGCGCCGGCAGCCTGGGCGGCATGTTGTTCTACCCCATCGTGATCAGCGGCGCCGGCGTGCTGTTGGGGATGGATACGCTGGTGGCGCAGTCCTTCGGCGCCAACGACCGGCGCGATTGCCGCCGCACGTTGGTGGATGGCTTGTGGCTGGCGACCGCGCTGAGCGCGCCTCTGGCGGCGGCGATGCTGGCGACCGTGCCGATTCTGCGCGCCGTGGGCATCAACCCGCGCGTGATGGCCCCGTTCACCGGGTATGTGGAAGCGCTGCTGTGGGGTATATTGCCGCTGCTCTGGTTCACGGCCTTCCGCAGGTACTTGCAGGCGGTGAACATCGTCAAGCCGATTACCTTCGCGCTGGTGAGCGCCAACATCGTCAACGGGCTTGGAAACTACGCGCTCATGTACGGCCACTGGGGCTTTCCGGCTCTGGGACTGAAGGGTTCGGGATATTCGACGTCGATTGCAAGGCTCTATATGGCCGGAGTGCTGCTGGCCGCGGTGGCGTGGCACGAGCGCGGAGCGATCATGCGCATCTCATGGCGCTGGAACGCGGAGCGCCTGCGGCGCCTGGCCGGGCTGGGCATTCCGGCGGCGACGCAGATGTTGGTGGAGGGCGCGGTGTTCGGATTGGTGACCGTGTTCGCGGCGCGCCTGGACGAGGCGTCGCTCGCGGCCCACGGCATTGCCATGAACGTGATTTCGACCACCTACATGGTCCCGCTGGGGATCGGCTCGGCGGCGGCCGTACGGGTGGGGCAGGCGGTGGGGAGAAAGGACCCGCGCGGCGCGGCGGCAGCGGGATGGTCGGCGGTGCTGCTGAGCGCGCTTTTCATGGGCGCGGCCGGCGTAGCGTTGTGGGTGGTTCCGCGGTGGATCGTAGAGATCTACACCCATGACCCGGCGGTGATCCGCATCGGCGTAACGCTGTTGCGGATCGCGGCGTTCTTCGAGTTGTTCGACGGCTTTCAGACCGTGACCACGGGCGCGCTGCGCGGCCTGGGCGACACGCGCACGCCGATGCTGGCCCACTTCGGCGGCTATTGGCTGGTGGGGCTGCCGTTGGCGTACGCGCTGTGCTTTTCGTTCCGATGGGGCGTGAGTGGCCTGTGGGTAGGATTATTGGCGGCGTTGATATTGATTGGGACGGCGCTGCTGGGGGTTTGGAGGCGGAGGATTGGGGAGCAGGGGTCGCCGTAGGGTTCGAAAAGGCGAGAGGGCGCCAGAATCGTGCGGCCGGGCAGACGGGGGCACGCAAGCCCCCTTTTGCAGGGTCCGGACCCCGTCCCGAAACTCACTGGTTTCCGAAACGTGTTCAGTGGCTACCCCAGATCTGGAATGCGAGTACCGCGACGTTGAGTAGCCCCACGACAACTAGCAGGAGGGTTAGCCGATTTAGTCTCTCGCCAATTTTGAATTGTTCCCTTGCAAGAAGAACTTGGACTTTGCGATCATCGTTGAGCCTCGCATCAGGGTCGCCGTAGCCGCTTCCATCGGCGCATGCATCAAGCAACTGTTGAAGCTCCGTTTGAGTTCTGTTAGCCATGCCTCTTTCAGAATAGCGGTAAACTGCAAAGCAGGGAAGAGGCCGTGTGAGGTGATCTGCCCGCAGGTCAGGTATGTTGCGCTGTCTCACAAAGGACCTTTTCGGTAGCCGCAAAGCACGTCCTGGCGTTGACGGAGAAGCAACTCGCGGTGCTGCTGAAGAGAGGCGATTTCATGGAGGTGAAAAGCGAATGAGCAAGAAGTATCGAAGCGATGCGATGGCGGCCATCCATGAGACCATGGAGGCATCGCATGACGTGGGGGCCATCGACAAGCAGACGATGCGGCGTTTCGACAACGCCTGCCTTACGCCGATCCGGCCATTGGAGCCTGAAGAGATCAAGGCGATACGGGAGAGAGAACGCGTCAGCCAAACCGTTTTCGCGAACTATCTGAACGTCACCAGCAGCCTTGTCAGCAAGTGGGAGCGCGGCGAAAAGCGGCCTTCCGGGGCCTCGCTCAAGCTGCTATCGCTGGTCGAGAGGAATGGACTGGCCACGGTGGCCTAGCAGTTCGGCGCGGCGCCGGTCGCCCTTCTCGCGGCCGTTGCCGCCTTCTGTGTTGCCGGGTCGAGCGAGCCAAAGGCCTCCCAAAACGCCGGCGCGGCGTAATGCTTCAAAGCGGAGTGGAACTGCCTTCCCGATGGTCCCGCAGCGCCTTCTCGGCGAGTGCGTCCCACCTGCCGGCGGCAACTTCAGCCTCGAATTCTTCGTCCCAGATCTGGTCGGCGTACGCATCCAGCCAAGCCCGCAATTCGCGAAGCTCCGCGCCCGAGAGGGTGCGCAATTGGTCCGCAATTTCTTGAACGCGGCTCACAGTGGCCTCCTCTCCGATGGTAGCCGATTATTTCGCTCGTGGCGCGACAACGGTACGTACGACTTTCCATGGCGCCCGCGCGTCAGAACAGACGGCGGCGTCTTGGGATTACCCTGGGAGGTGGGTATTGTGCGCCCGCTCCCTGTTGGCCGCCTGCCCCACCACGATGACATGTCGAATACCACGTTGAAGGAAGAGCTTGCCGCCGCCCCGCCGGCCGCCGAGAGCCGCGCGGCGCGGATGGTGCGGGAGACCTTCGAATCCGGACGGCCGCTCACCTACATCCGCTCGGCCGAAGAACAGCGCGTGGTACGGGTGCTGCGCGAGGTCAGCCTGAGGGCGGACGCGGGGCGGCCGGCGCCCGTCTGGACCTGGAGCCTGACGGAGGGAATGCGCCGCGACGATGGCGCCGTGGAAGATGGCGCGCAGGGGCCGCGAGAGGCGCTGGATTTCATCGACTCCTACCAAGGCGCCGCCATTTTCCACCTCAAGGATTTCCATGAGCCGCTGCGGGCGTCGGCGGAAATCCGGCGCCGGCTGCGGGACGTCTACGAGAGCTGCCTCGACCAGCGGAAGTTCGTGGTGATCAGCTCGCCGGTGCGCTTCATTCCCGAGGAGGTGGAGCGCAGCGTGGTGTTCCTGGACCTGCGGCCGCCCGATCCGGTGGAACTGGCGGAGTTCGTGCGCGAGGAGGCGCAGCGGATTTCGGCGGAGGGCGGCGGCGAGACCAGCGACGCGGTGATCTACCAGATTGCGGGGGCGCTGCAGGGGCTGACCCTCGACGAATCGCGCTACGCCATACGCCGCGCCATGGCCGCCCATGGGCGGCTGGGGCCGGAGTCGTTGCCGGCGGTACTCGAAGAGAAGCGCCTGCTGGTGAACCGCAGCGGGGTCATCGAATTCATCTCCGAGCGCACCGAGATCGCCGAGATCGGGGGGTTGGACGGACTGAAGAAGTGGCTGCTCGAACGGCGCAAGCTGTTCGACATGCGCGACAAGGTGAGCGCCGAAATCGTGCCCAAGGGGTTGCTCATGATGGGCATCCCAGGCTGCGGCAAGAGCCTTTCGGTGAAGGCCATCGCGTCCTGCTTCCAGCTTCCGCTGTACCGGGTGGACATGGTGGAGATTTTCTCCGGCCGGCACGGCAAGCCCGAGGGCGCGTTTGTGGAGGCGTGCCGGATGTTGGAGGACCTGGCTCCCGCGGTGCTGTGGTTCGACGAGATCGAGATGGGGATCACCTCCACGGAGACCAGCGGGGAGCAGGGCCGGATTTTCGCCTTCTTCCTGACCTGGATGCAGGAGAAGACGCGCGGGCTGTTCGTGGCCGCCACGGCCAACCGGATCGACCTTCTGCCCGCCGAGATGATTCGCAAAGGGCGCTTCGACGAGGTATTCTTCGTGGACCTGCCGTACGACGAGGAACGCATCGAGATCTTCAAGATTCACCTGAAGCGGCGGGGCCTCGATCCGACGCGGTTCCATGTCGAGCAGTTGACCGAGTTCACCAAGGGCTGGGCCGGCGCCGAGGTGGAGCAGTGCGTGGTTTCGGCCATAACCAAGGCGCGCCTGGCGGACCGGGAGCTGACCGACCAGGACCTGATCGGCACGGCCGTGAAGATCGTTCCCCTGTCGCGCACCATGCACGAGCAGATCAACCACATTAGAGCGTGGGCCTTCGAGCGCGCCGCCCTCGCGTCCGTGAATCCGAACGCGTGATATGCAGGCGCAAGGGCGCTGAGACAACGCGGAGCGGATACCGGAAATCCTCCGCGGCGTCTCCGCGTTCGAGCGTCCCGCGACCGGCTATTATCGAATGGAGATGCTTCAGCGCCGCGGGCCCCTGGTTATCTGGTTCCTGTTCCTGGCCAGGGCGTTTTTCTATTGCGCCGCGCTTCCCCTCTGGGAAGGCTATGACGAATGGGCGCACTTCGCCGTAGTGCAGCGCATGGCCTTTAGGGGCGAGCCGCTGGTCTCGCGCGATGCGCCGGTGGGCCGTGACATCGCGGCTTCGCTCGAGCTCGCGCCCGTTCCCTGGGAGTGCCGCTATCTGCCGCCGCCCGCACTGACCCAGGACGCTTTCTGGCGCCTGCCCACCGAAGAGCGCGCCCGACGCGAAGCGCGCTTCCGCGCCATCCCGTCCTCCTTAGCGCGAGAAGACGCAGTCGGCAATCTCAAAGCCTACGAAGGTTTGCAGGGTCCGCTGTACGGCTGGCTCATGACGCCGCTCCTGTGGGCGGCCGGCTCGGCCCATCTGGCGACGCAGGTCCTTTTGCTGCGCTGCTTCGGCGTGGCCCTCGTGTCGCTGGTCATTCCGCTCGCGTTCCTCATCGGCCGCCCGGTTTTTGGCGACGACGCCGTAGCCCTCGGCTGCGCTGCCATTGTCGCCGTCATGCCGGAGTTCCTGATCGACGTCGCGCGCGTGGGCAATGACGGCATCGCCGTCCTGCTCTTCACGCTGGCCATCTGGCTGTTGCTCGAAGTCCTGCGCGACGGCCTCACGCGCTCCCGCGCGCTGGCGCTGGGCTTTGTTTTGGGAGCCGGCCTCCTCGCCAAAGCCTACTTCCTGACGGCGATCCCTCCCGTCGCCGCGCTGCTCCTCTGGAAATGCCGGCGCCCTCGCGCGCTGCTTGTGCCAATCGTCGCTTTCGCCGTTTCCGGATGGTGGTACATCCGCAACCTTTTCCTCACCGGCACGCTTACCGGCATGTGGGAATCGGCGCTGCTTCCCCACGCGGGGCTGGGCGCTCAGTTGCGGCAAATCGCCCGTGTTCCCTGGGGCGTGGCCATCGATTCGATCCTGCTTTCGCACCTCTATTTTGGCGCGTGGAGTTCCCTCACCGTCCGGAGCTGGATGTACCACCTCTTTTATCTCCTGATCGCGCTGGCCGCGATAGGTCTCGTCCTCCCCCGCCGCCGGTCCTTCGACCCCCGGCCTTTGGCGCTGTTGGCCGGGTTCTTCATCGCCTTCTGGCTGGGCCAGCTCTACCACGTGATACCGATGTTCACCATCTGGGGCGTTCCCACGTCCATGGGCTGCTATCTGTATGCCGTGGCCGCCGCCGAAGTGGCGCTCTCGGTGGCCGGCCTCCGCGCCCTGGCGCCGCGCGCGGCCCGCCGTTTCGTCGCCCCCGCAGGCGTGGCGCTCTTCGCCCTGCTCGACCTCTACACCATCCACATGATCGCGATTCCCTACTACACCGGCCTGATCGCGCACCGTCCCAACGGCCCCCTTGCGGCATTTCATCCCGCCGGAGCCAGCCTCTCGGAAATGCTAAACCGCCTCACCGCCTTCAAATCGCCCTGGCTGGGTGAACCGCTCATGGCTGCGCTCTGGATGGCCTACATCGCCGCCACGCTCGGTCTGATCGCGATCAGCTTCCGGATGGTGAAACGCCGGCCCGGCGAAGCGAGGGCAGGAGTCTGAACTGAGGCAGGATTACCCAACCGCGCCCAGGCGCCTGGCGACGTCGGCGCGGAAGCGGTCCGCGAACCCCAAAACGTAATCGGCAATGGAGAGGCTGGGGTCCTGGACCAGCGGGGTAAGGTCCATGGCGAAGTTCAGGGCGCTTTCTTCGTCCGTGCCGTGGGAGGCGAAATAAGTAGCGTGAGCCAGGCGCCGGCCCGCAGTGGCGAGATCGTAGCGCTTGCCCCCGCTCACCTGCGAATCGAAAACGCCCACCAGCGCGGCGGCGATGTTGGAGCG
>JBEKPK010000260.1:0-8091 GCA_049520795.1 Bryobacteraceae bacterium | reverse complement strand
GGGCATCAGCCTGGCGTTGCTCTCGGGGTCCAGTTCGCGCGCCCAGACCACTGGCGAGCCATCGATATCGGCGCCGTTGTAGACCCACTCGCCGCCCGGGTCGTGGCGCCGGTCGTATCGTACGAACACCAGGTGTTGCCCGGGCGTGTTGGAGAGCTGGCGGAGGAGTCGCGGCCGGTCCCAATCGGCCTCCGGCCAGCGCCAGCTCTGCCGCGGCAGGCCATGGCTGGCTTGCGGGCCGGCCGCGATTTGAGCGATCAGCATGGCTATGCAGCCCGCCGGGAGACAGCGAACGAAATACAGGCCCCACCGGCGCCTCCGCCATGAAACGGCGCACAGGCGCCTCATCCCCATCACCACCAGCAGCATGGCTAGGCACGCGCCGGGAGCGGCGTAGTGCGGCAGATGCCACACTTCCGGCATCAGCGCCAGGGTCAGCGCCGCCACCATCATCAGGGCCATCCTCACCTGCCGGTTCCGCCAGAGAAGCAGCGCGGCCAGCAGCGGCCCGGTGAGCAGCGGGCCGAAATAGAACCGCCAGAAGGTAGCCAGCTTCAGCGGCAGGTCGGTGCGTAGCGAGTTGCGGGCCAGGTGGTAGGCGTGCATCTCCCAGATGGTGTAAAACCCGCGCATTTCCGCGTTATTGTAGAGCGGCTCGGGCCGGGGCAATTGCCAGATAAAATGCGGCGCCAGGGTCATCGTCCGGCGGTACAGCGAATACGGCAGGACGAGCGGGTTGCCCGTGACGCTATAGAAATACCAGGCGCTGGCGACCCCCAGCGCCAGCAGGAACAGCGCCAACGGGAGCGCCACCTGACGATAGACAATCTCACGGGTTGGCGCCCCCTTGCCGGCCAGCCGGACCAGCAGCGCCGCACCGATAACCAGCCCGAGCACGCCGCCTTCATATGGGCGGCTGTGGAACAGGATGGCGAATCCGGCGCCCAGCGCCGCGGTGAGCCGCCAATCCGGTTTCCGCATGATGCGCGCCACGGCGCCCAGCGCGAGAGCTCCTCCCGTGGCGGCCACCGCCCCGCCCCAGAACGCGTTCATCCAGTAAGTGGAAACGCCCACGCGCACGGCCCATATCAGCGCGCCCAGCAGCGCCCAGCGCGGCGCGGCGAAGCCTTGCAGCATCCAGCACAGCGCTCCGCACATGAGCCCGATGCCGAGCATCACCCCGATCCACGGGGATCCGAACAGGACCATCCCCACCGCCAGAATAACGGCCGGCGCCACCGGGAACGCGCTGGCGTAAGTGGGGCGGGTCAGAATGTGGATGCTCTCGAAGTGAACCCAGAAAGGGTGCGGCGGGTTGGCCAGCCGTCCGTGCGCGAGAGTGTCCGCCGCCAGGAGGAAGCTGAATTCGTCGTGCACCCTGGGCTCCGGAGGGGGAAACCAGGGAAGCAGCGCAGCGCGCACCACGAGCGGCGCCAGCGACGCCGCCAGGATAGCCGCCTTCTTGCGCCGGGCCAGCCGCGCGAGCGGCCGCTCCCACCATCCCACCCACCGCCAGCGGAACCACGCCGCCGCCAGCGCCGCCAGCAGCGCCGCCGCCGCCAGCCAGAGTTCCGGGTTTGGTAGTACCCCCGCACTTTCCGGAAAAACGCCCGTCACAATCGTGCTAGTATAGCGTCGATTGAAGGGCTGTATCAAACAGTAACGGGTATGAATATCTTAAGTCTGGGAGCCGGTGGCTTCATTGGCTCTCATCTCACCCACCGCCTGCTGCGGGAAGGATGCGCGGTCACGGCGGTCGATATCGATCTGGATAAGGTGTCCGACGATATCGGGAGTTCGAATCTCAAAGCCGTCCGGCAGGACATCCGCGAGCCGGGCTGGGACCTGGACCGCGCCGTGCGCGACGCGGACCTGGTGATCGACCTCATCGCCTACGCCAATCCCGGCCTGTACCTCCGCATCCCGCTGGAAGTCTTCCGCCTCAACTTCATCGAAAACCTGAAGATCGCGGAGGCCTGCGTCCGGCACAGGAAGCGGCTTATCCAATTCTCCACCTGCGAGGTCTACGGCAGAACCGCCGCCAGCCTCCCGAACGCCCGCCTGGCCGATCCGGAGGACCCGATTCACGCCACCTTCTCGGAAGACACGAGCGAGTACATCCTCGGCCCCGTGTCCAAGCACCGCTGGATCTACTCCTGCGCCAAACAGTTGCTCGAGCGCGTGCTGCACGCCTACGGGCTGGAGATGGGCTTCAATTACACCATTATCCGTCCCTTCAACTTCATCGGACCGAAAATCGATTTCCTCCCCAGCGACGGCGAAGGCATCCCGCGCGTTTTCTCGTTCTTCATGGACGCGCTGCTGAACGGGACGCCCATGCAACTGGTGAACGGCGGCTCGAACCGGCGCTGCTACACCTATATAGACGATGCGGTGGAGTGCTGTTGGCGCATCGTCCAGAACCCCGGCGGCGTCTGCGACCGGCAGATCCTCAACATCGGTTCGCCGCACAACGAAATCTCGATTCGCAAAATGGCGGAGACCATGCGCGAGATCTACGCCGCGGAATTCCGCCAGCCGGGCGAGCCGCTCTCCGCCATCGTCAGCGTCACCGGCGAAGAATTCTACGGGGCAGGCTACGACGATTCCGACCGCCGCATCCCCGACATCGCCAAGGCGCGGACGCTCCTGGGATGGGAGCCGGCTTGGCCCGTGCGGGACATCCTCGAGACCACCATGCGTTACTACGTGGAGGAAACCCGCAAAGCCAAGGCGCAGATCGCCTGATGGTGGAAGGCGTTTTCGTTCTCGTGCCCGCGTACAACGCCGGCGCAACCGTGGAGCGGGTCTTCGAGCGCATCCCCGAGCAGGCGCGCCGCCGCATCCGGCGCTACGCCGCCGTGAACGACGGCTCGAAAGACGATACGGCGGCGGCCCTGGAGCGGCTGGCCGCGCGCTTCCCCAACCTGGCGATCCTCGATCACCCGAACAACCGCGGCTACGGCGAGGCTGAGAAGACGCTCCTGCGTTACGCCCTGGCGGAGGGCGCGCAGGTGGCCATCCTGCTGCACTCCGACGGGCAGTACTCCCCCGAGAAGATCCCCGAAATCCTGGAGCCTTTCGACCGCGGCGCGGCCGACATGGCGCAGGGCTCACGCATGTCGGGCGGCGGCGCTCTGCGCGGCGGCATGCCGCTCTATAAGTTCGTGGCCAACAAGATCCTCACGGCCATCGAAAATCGCGCCTTCGGCATGACTATGGCCGAGTATCACAGCGGCTATATGGCTTACTCGCGCCGGGCTATGGAGACCATTCCCTGGGAGAAACTCTCCAACTCGTTCGATTTCGATCTCGAAATGCTGGTGCTCGCCCACGTCAAAGGCCTGCGCATCGCCGAGGTGCCCATTCCCACCATCTACGCCGGGGAAAAGTCGCACCTGAACCCCGTCAAGTACGGGTTCGACGTGCTATCGGTGGTTCGCGAGTACCGCCGCGGCAAGTACCACCGTATGTAGCGCGGCCTCCCCTCACTTCGAGGCGTCACCGGTTTCCCTTCAGAATTTCGATCATCGCCGTGGAAGTGACAATCCGGGTGGATTTGTGATGTTTCAGGGACAGGAGTTGCTTCTCGCCAGTCACTAGCACGCATATCTCACGCTCCACCCTCCGATGTGGGACAGGCGCTTCCGCCTGTCAACCCGAGCGAAGCTCGGGCGCCCCCTAATGAAGCCGGTTGGCAGGCGAAAGCGCCTGCCCCACAACTACCCGTGTCTGCCGTGTCGAGACTCGTCCCGACACGCGATCGCGTTTCCGACAAAGTGTCGTAGCCAGACGTCGGCATGAGCCGCGACGCGGCAGACGGGAGTGCCCGCCCCGCCATCACGCCTAAACACCGGTCAGAAGGTCCGGCTACAAAATCGGCTTTGCCGGCTTCAGCCAGCGCGAGGAGGTAACTGTCCTTGGGGTCCGGCGCGATGGGCGCACCGAAGCTGACAGACGACGAAAACCGATCATCTGTCCCACAAGGCGCTCACACCCGATGCTCTTCCCTCACGATCTTCCTCGGGCTGCCGTGCCAGCTCGGGCTCCAGTCCTTGGGCGGAACTATGGCGTCCAGACGGTCTAGTTGATCGATGCTCTTGAGGCGATTGTAGATTAGCTGCCAGGCGCAGGGGCGGCCGTCGCCTACCTCGCACTGCTTCTCCGTCGATCCGCCGCAGGGGCCGTTCAGCAGGCGCTTGGCGCATCTTGTTACCGGGCAGATGCCGCCGAATTCGGCCAGCATGCAGTCGCCGCAGCCGAGGCACTTTTCCGTCCAGACCGCCTGTTCTTCGAGTATCCCTAAGAACTGCGTGTTCAGCGCAGGATAGACCGGCTTGCCGGGGAAGCGCTCGGCCAACGCCTGCACGCCGGCCCCGCAGCCGAAGGACACGATGGCGTCGGCCTTGGCCGCCGGCTCCGCCATGTCTTTGATGAACTCGTTCTCGCACTGGCGCTCGATGGTGATCTGGGTAAGTTCCAGCGGCTTGCCCTCGATCTTGCGCGCCATGCGGACGGCATAGGAGGCGATGCCCACCTCGCGCTCGCCGCCGGCCAGGCATACCGTGACGCAGGTGCCGCAGCCCACAAACAGGACCTTGCGGTGAGGCGCGATAAGATTCTTCAGTTCAGTAACGGACTTAGGGGAAGCGACTATCATGACTTACCTGCACTCTCTTTCCGCCGCGACGGCGAAAGCGGACTGGGGCCCAGCGCGCGGACGGTTTCGACGATCTCCTCGACGCGCTCGACGAACGCCGGGGCCATGGCGGCCGAAAGGTTGACCATCTTGAGCCGTTCGGCGCCGACGCCGATTTCGTCCAGAATCTCGCGCATGCGTCCGATGTGCTGGCGCGCGCGGAGATTGCCCTCCAGGAAGTGGCAGCCGCCTTCCAGGCAGCCGGCTACCAGCACCCCGTCGATGCCCTTCTCGAAGGCGTCGAGGATATGTTCCATTTCGATCTTGCCGGTGCACGGCGTGTGGACGATGCGCACGTTGGCGGGATACTGCATGCGCTTGGAGCCCGCCAGGTCGGCTGCCGCATAGGCGCAGTAATTGCAGCAGAAGGCGATGATGCGCGGCTCCCAGCGCCCGGTGGAAACCGGCGCCGCGATTTCTTCTCGTTCCAACTGAATCATGCGTTCACTCCGGCGGCGAGCAATTCGTCGAGCATCGCCACCAAGGCCTGGTCTTCCTGGTGCTGGAGGGTGATGGTCCTGGCCGGGCAGGCGGCCGCGCAAGTTCCGCACCCCATGCACTTGGCGCCTTGGATCTCGGCTTTCTTGAGGTCGTTGATCATCGGCGCGCCGTATGGGCAGAGACCCACGCAGGTGGCGCAGGCTACGCAGTTCTCCGGGTTGACGCGGGCCACCTGGCCGGGAATTTCGAGGTGGTCCTTGGACAGGATGGTGGCGGCGCGCCCGGCGGCGGCCTGAGCCTGGGAAATGGTCTCATCGATGAAGCGGGGTGAATGCGCCAACCCGCAGAGAAATTCGCCTTCGTTGGCCAGATCCACAGGGCGAAGCTTGGGATGGGCTTCGAGGAAAAAGCCATCGGCCGTCAGAGCGCTACGCAGCAGCCCCGAGAGCGCCGGGTTGTCGGCGGCTGGGGCGAGGCCGGTGGAGAGCGCCAGCAGGTCCGGCCGCAGAACCAGGTCGCGGTTGATCGAGATATCATGAACCGTCACCTTGAGCCGGCCGCCTTCCTCGGTCACCAGCGGGTCGCACTTATCCGGATAGCGGACAAACAGCACGCCCGCTTCGCGGGCCTTTTGGAAGTACGTCTCGCGGAATCCGTAGGTGCGGATGTCGCGGCCCAGGATAGCTACCCTAGCTCTTGGCAGGCGGCGCTTGATTTCCAGGGCGTTCTTGACCGCTTCCGAACAGCAGATGCGGCTACAGTAGGTGTGCTGGTCGTTGCGGCTTTCCACGCACTGGATCATGACCACCGTCGGGTCGGGTTTTCCCGCCAGTTCCGGCGGCAGGCCGCCGTCCGCCAGCGCGGCGTCGAGCTTGGTTTGGGTGGTCACGTGCGAGTTCTTGCCGTGGAGGTATAGCTCGGTGGATCTCTCCCGTCCGCCGACCGCGACGATCAATACGCCGTGGCTGACGGGCTTCTCATGCCCGGCTATGTTCAGCACGCTCCTGAAATTGCCCACGTGGCCGCCGATAACCGCGGGCGTGGCGTTGAGGTATACGTGGATCTTCTGGTGAGACTGGACGCGGGCCATGAGCCGCTTGAGATGAAGCTGCACATCGGCCCCTTCGAGCGTGCTGTGGACGTTGCGGAGCATGCCGCCAAGGTGCGGCTCTTTCTCCGCCAGGTGAACTTCGAAACCCTGATCGGCTATGGCCAGGGCCGCGGTCATGCCGGCCAGGCCGCCGCCAATAACCAAAGCCGAGGCCGTCACCGGCAACCGGCCCGTCGGCAGGGCCTTCAGGCGCCGCGCCCGGGCCACGGCCATGAATGTCAGATCGAGCGCCTTCTCCGTGGCCGCTTCGGGATCGTCCTTGTGGACCCAGGAGCACTGGTCGCGGATATTGGTCATGGCGAAGAGATACTGGTTCAGCCCGCTCTCGCGGAGGGTCTCCTGAAAGAGCATCTCGTGAGTGCGGGGAGAGCAGGAGGAAACCACCAGGCGGTTGAGCCGGTGCGTGGCGATCATATCCTTGATGTGCTGCTGGTTGGTATCCGAGCAGGTGTAGAGATTGGCTTCGGCGTGGCAGACATTGCCCATGCCGGCGGCTTTTTCGGCCACCTGTTTCACATCGACGACCGAAGCGATATTGTGGCCGCAGTGACAGATGAACACGCCCACGCGCGGGGCCTCGTCGGTAATGTCGCGCTCCCAGGGGTATTCGTGGCGCTCGATCATCGTGCCGCGGGAGGGGGCGAGCTGATCCATGGCGCAGGCTGCGGCGGCGGAGGCCTGGGCCACCGATTCGGGAATGTCCTTGGGTTCCTGGAACGCTCCGGCCACGTAGATGCCGGGTTTGGAAGTCGCCAGCGGAGAGAGCCGTTCGGTCCGGCTGAAGCCGAACTCGTTTAGCTCCACACCCAGGTTGGCGGCCATCTCCTTCACGCCGGCCGAGGGCCGCAGCCCCACGCTGAGCACCACCAGGTCGAAATCGCGCTGCTGTTCGGCGCCATCCTGGTCGAAGTAGCGGATTCGCGGCGTACGGCTGCCGGGCATCTCGACGACCCGCGAGGGGATGGCGCGGATGAACTCGACGCCGTGCTCGTCGCGGGCGCGGTTGACGTAGCTATCGAACTCCTTGCCGAAGGCCCGCACGTCCATGCAGAAGATGGAGATTTCGAGCTTCCGCCCGTGCGCGTGTTCCAGAGCGACCATGGCCTCTTTGGTGGCGCTCATGCAGCAGATGGAGGAGCAGTAGCCATTGCCGCGGGCCGCGTCGCGGCTGCCTACGCACTGGATGAAGGCGATCCTGTTCACCTGGCCGCCGTCCGAGGGGCGCTCGACGATTCCGCCGGTGGGACCCGCCGCGGAGAGCATCCGTTCGAATTGCACGCTGGAGAGCACGTTGGCGTAGCGCCCGTGGCCGAACTCGCCGCGCAGGGATGCCTGGAACTCCTCGAAGCCGGGGGTGAGAATCACGCTGCCCACGTCGAGCCGGCGTTCCACGGCCAGTTGCTCGTGGCGGATGGCGCCGGCCGAACAGGCCTTCACGCACTCCATGCACTCGCTGCACAGACCGCACGCCAGGCAGCGCCGGGCTTCGGCGATGGCCTGCTCCGGCGTATAGCCTTGCTCAATCTCGGTGAAGCCGCGCAACCGCGCGGCCATATCCGCGCGCGGCATTTTGACGCGCTCCCGCCGCGGGGCGCCGGGCTCGGGATTGCGGGCCGGCTTGGCCTGGGTGGAAGCCGCCGGCGCCTTGGCCGGATGGGCGCCGCGAAGGTAGGCATCGATGGCCTCGGCTGCTCTGTGGCCCTGGGCCATGGCGTCCACGATGGATGCCGGACCCAGGACGCCGTCTCCGCCCGCGAAAATGCCGGCCACGCTGGTAGCCAGCGTATCCTTGTCGGCGGCGATGCGGCCGTTCGATCCGGTGGCTACGCCCAGCCCGACC
>JBEKPK010000259.1:0-8125 GCA_049520795.1 Bryobacteraceae bacterium | reverse complement strand
TCTTCGTGACCACAAAGTCCGGGCGGCTGGGGAGGTTGGAAGTCGGCGAATACCGCGCGCGGATGATGGAATCGGAGCAGACCTGGATCCGCAATGCGCCCACTCGCATCTCGAACCGGACGCCATCGGCCTCCTGATGGACGTCGGTCACCGGATTCAGCGGATTCCACTGGGCGCAGGCGCCGCCGGCGAACAACGGGACCAAGAGCCATGGCAGGCGGCGGAGGACGCACTTTGCTGTCGAGATCGGATGCATGCATCCCAATTATATTGCGGAGGCATACAGCGCCGATGATTTTCCGTTTGCGGCCGCCTGGTGAAACCGGGAGCGCTCGCCGGTTTTTCGCCGGAGGTTCTCGCGATTGGCCCAGCCCGTTGGCCCAGAGGCTGAAATCAAAGGCTCGCCGGCGCCCCACCAAAAAGCCGGAGGAGCGATTTCTTTTCGGCGGCGTTCTCCGGAATCCTCCACAGGTAGATGGTGTGCCCCTCAATCTCGTCCTCTTTCTCCGGCTTCCAGTCCCCCATGTCGAAGGTTTGGGAAACCACCCGTGTGCCGGGTTTCAGGTCGTGCCACAGCTTGGGCCGCAGCTTGAGGTTGAGCGATGTCAAAAGGTACAGGGTCACTACGGACGCTTCGTGAATGTCGGCTTCGAATAAATCCTCGTTGCGGAACGTGACCAGGCTGGTCACCCCCGCCTGGGCGGCGTTGGCGTTGGCTTCGGCGATTCTCTGGGGATTGATGTCGATGCCGATTCCCTTGACGCCGTATTCTTTGGCGGCCGTGACCACGATGCGGCCGTCGCCGGAGCCCAAGTCATACACCACGTCGCCCTTGTGCACCCCCGCCATCTTGAGCATGGCGTCCACCACCGCCTGCGGCGTCGGCACAAAGATCACGTCCGGCTCCCGCAATGGTTTGTTCTCTTGGGCGGCCGCCACGGGGACCAAGCCAAGAACCAGCGTGACGCAAAGAATGGCCTTAGGGAATCGCATACCATCTCCTTTCACGAGAAATCCACTGTATACCAAGGCGGGAAGGGCTTCAACCGGCGCCCCATTCGGCGAGTCGATTCCCTTGCAGCCGTATACGGTCAGGGGCACCGAAGCGACCTTGCCGACCGATGGACGGCGGCAACGCCCATTGCATCGGACGGAGATGAGAGCCTTCCGGCCAACCTGGCGCGCCCCCGCAATTGACGCGCCGCTGCTCGCAGAACAGTCTCGGCCGACTTACCGATGCTCGCTCTCCGGCAGGCTGTCAGAGGTTGGCGACGCGACCTTGTCGCGGCGGCCCATGAGCTGATGCAGGGCGAAGGGAACCTCGTCGGGATGCGCCGCGCACCAGACGATGATGCGATCGAACTTGATGGTATCGTCGGCAATGGCGCTGATTTCCATTAGCTCGGTTTCGATGATATCCGCATCTCGCATAGCAACTCCAGCATGGCACATGTCTGGCGCCGGCATTCGGCGGACCGGTTCCCGAGCAGTGCTTCTGGGTTGCGGCCTGCGCCGGTTCGAGGTGGCCGCGCACACGATGGGTAGCGCGATTCGGGAGGACAATTGGTTTCATGGCGCTCCGCGATTGGTTCTTCTGCGTTCTAGCGGCGCTGGCGTGCGCGCCCTCGCTCGCGGCCCAATCGACCAGCGGCAAGGATTTGGCGGCGGGCAAGTTTCTGGTGGCGAGCCGCGACACCCGGGACCCGAACTTCATGGAGACGGTGGTGCTATTGGTGCAATTCCAGCAGGGTGGCGTGGTGGGCCTGGTGATCAACCGTCGCACCACGATCCCCATTTCACGGGCGTTGAGCGCCGAAGAGGCCAAAGGCCGGCCGGACCCGATCTACATCGGCGGGCCCGTCCAAGTAAGAGGGATCATGGCGCTGGCCCGTTCGAGCGCCGATGTGGCCGAGGCCAAACACGTTTTCGGCGATGTTTACCTGATCACGACGAAATCGCTGCTGAACAAATCGCTGGCATCGCCCATCGCGGCGAGCGCCTTCCACGTTTTCCTTGGCTACGCCGGCTGGAGCGGCCCGCAACTCGGCCGCGAAATGGAACTTGGCAGATGGTACGTCTTTCCCGGCGATTCCGCAACGGTCTTCGATACGGATCCGAACTCTGTGTGGGACCGGCTGATCGAGAAGACCGAGACGCGCCTCGCGATGTCGATCCTCTCTCTCACGCCGCACGGTGAAGGCCCATCTTCTTGCCGAACATTCCGCCGATGAAGACGCCGACGCCGATGCGCCTGGCATGGAACGTTGTCGAGGCCACCCCCAATGGCGCTAGAATGCCGGACGATGATTCGCGCCGGCTTGCTCCTCGCGGTTATTCTCGCCGCGGCGCCCGTCTGGGCCGATCCATTTGACGACGTGCGCCTCAAGCGCCACGCCATGCTGACCGGCGGCGCGGGCATCGACTATGCCCTTCCGCAGATCCACGCGCGCCTCGCGAACATCGAGTCCAGCGCCCGCGGATACTGGAGGAGCCTTCAGAAAGATCCCGGCCGCGCGGCTCTCTGGCCGGACCTCGCCAGCGCCACCGTCTCGGCGCAGATCACCTCCGCGTGGAGCCGCCTCAAGTCCATGGCCCTGGCCTGGGCCACGCCCGGACAGAACCTCTACGGCGACGCCGCGCTGCTGGCCGACATTCGTTCCGCAGCAACTTGGCTCGAAGAGAACCGCTACAACGCCCGCGTCCCCAAGGAGTACGACAACTGGTGGGATTGGGAGATCGGCGCGCCCCTTCAACTGGGTGATCTGCTGGTTCTCCTGCACGACCAGCTCACGCCCGAGGAAACCGGCCAGTACGCCGCCGCCATCGACCGGTTTGACTCCGACCCCCGCGTGATCATCGTGAACACCGTCTCCACCGGCGCCAATCGGGTCTGGAAATGCATGGGCGCGGTGCTCGGAGCCATCGCTGTGAAGGACGCCGCGAAACTGCAACTCGCCAGCGACTCCCTCGGCGCAGTCTTCCCCTACGTCACTTTCGGCGACGGCTTCTACCAGGACGGTTCCTTCATCCAACATGGCCGTCACCCCTACACGGGCGGCTACGGCAGCTCCTTCATTTCCCAACTCGCCGACGTCCTCCACTTGCTGGCCGGCTCGCCGTGGGATGTCAAGGATCCGGCGCGCGACAACGTCTACCATTGGGTCTTCGATTCCTTCCAGCCCCTCATTTACCGCGGCGCCATGATGGACATGGTCCGCGGCCGCGAAGTCTCCCGCGCCGGATCGGGCGACCATGGCGCCGGCCACTCGACCGCAGCGGGCATTCTGCGCCTTTCGCAGCTTGCCCCAGCAGGCCCGGCGGCGAAGATGCAATCGATGGTCAAGGAATGGTTGGTAAGCGACACGTCCCGCGACTGGTCCGCCGGCATCGCCCTCGATGAGGTCATGCCCCTCTCCCGCCTGCTGGCCGATGGCGGCATCCCCGCGCGCGGGGAACTGCTGGGAAGCTGGATCTTCGCCGGCATGGACCGCGTGGCGCATCTGCGCCCGGGTTGGGGTTTTGGCATTGCTATGCACTCCAGCCGCATCTACAACTTCGAGAGCATCAACAACGAGAACCTGCACGGCTGGCATTCCGGCGACGGCATGACGTACCTTTACACCGGCGACCTGACGCAGTTTTCCGATGGTTTCTGGCCCACCGTCGATCCTCAGCGATTGCCGGGAACCACGGTGGTGGCCGGCTCCATGCCGCGATCGAACCAGGTTGGCGGCAGCCCCGTGGCCGGAGGCGCCACGCTTGCCGGCTACTCGGCCGCCATGATGCAGTTGCGGCCCACTACCGGGCAACTCAATGCGAAGAAGTCCTGGTTCCTGTTGGACGATGAGGTGATCGCGCTCGGCTCCGATATCAGCAGCGCCGCGCAGGACCAGCACGTCGAGACCATCGTGGAGAACCGTCTCCTCACCGGAGAACCCGCGTTCACCGTTGCGGAGGATGGCAAGTGGGCCTGTCTGGGGGGTAACCTGGGCTACTTCTTCCCCAACGGCGGGGGGTGGAAATCGGCGCGCGCGGACCGGCAGGGATACTGGCGCGAGATCAACGCTGGCGGCTCCCCGGCGGCGATCGTGCGCCGCTACCAGACCATCTGGTTCGATCACGGCGCCACGCCGGAGGGAGGTTCGTACGCCTACGCCCTGCTGCCCGGCAAGAATGCCGCGGCGGTAGCCGCTTATGCCGCCGCGCCAGGATTCCGGATCATGGAGAACTCGGCCCAGGCGCAGGCCGTCTCGAAATCAGCACGGGGCCTGCGCGCGGTCAACTTCTGGACCGATAGCCGGACGACCTCGGGCGGCATTACTTGCGACAGAATCGCTTCGGTGCTGGTCATCGAGGCCGACGGCGCGATCGAGATTGCGATTGCCGACCCCACGCAATCCAACGGTGGCGCGATCCACATCGAAATCGATCGCGCCGCCGCCGGCGTGCTGGAGAAGGACGACGCGATCTCAATCGACCAAATGGCTCCGGCGGTACGATTGACCGTCAACGTGGCGAACGCCCGCGGCAGGTCTCTCAGGTTGAAGTGCGCCACACGTTAGGTGGAGTATTCCCGGCGGCTTCCGGATTCCGCGCCCGGACCGTGTTAAAGGACATCGGTGAAGATGAAGCCTTCACGTTCCACAATTTCGCCCGTCCGGACATGGATGGGGTCTGAAAACACCGGGGCGTCGTACACAAAAGTGTGAAATTCTCCGTTCTCGCCGCACGGATCTACAGTGGGTGGCAAATCGGAGATGAAAGAGAAGTCGAAATCGCGGCCGGCATAGCCACGGTCCAGTTTCTTCGGGTCAATGCAGGTCACCTTCGCTTTCAAACCGGAGCGGATCATGCGGGCGGCGAGCTCGCCCGTCGGAAGCTCCCAGAGCGGGAACAGAGGTTCGAGGCCCGAGCCCTGAAGTTGGCGCTCACGGTACTCGCGGACGTCGCGAAGAAAAAGGTCGCCGAAAGCGATGGCGTCGATGCCTTCCGCTACGGCCCGGCGGCAAACGCCCGCCATCAGATCCTCGTATACGCCATTCGAGCATGGCCATGGAAGTTCCACGGGCCACAGCGGAAGGCCAACACGCCCGGCCTGTTCCTCAACCAGTCGCCGCCGGACCGCGTGCATGGCCACGCGATCGGCCGTGCAGTTGAAGGTCGTGATCAGCGCTGTGACCTCAACGCCGGGTGTTTGCCTCAGAAGGTGCAGCGCCCAGGCGCTGTCCTTGCCGCTGCTCCACGACAGGGCGACGCGTTTCATGCCGGTCGGACTCCCGAGGCCGGCAGATCGCGCATCGGGCGCCAATGCCGTGCTTCGCTTCGCGCAATCGCCACGACCTGTTGTTCCTTCAAGAGTTGTGAGATCGACCTCAGCATCCGTTCGCTCTCCAAACCGAATCATGTCACCAACCAGCCGCGCCATGAGGCCCGGCCAGGCGGTCAACCACGATTCTACCGAGATGTGTTCATCAAGAGGAGGCGCGACGCCGCGCGGGGCTGACACGACGCCGTTTTCCAAGAAGGGCCACTCCCTCGCGCCACGTTCGCTCGCGTCGAGCCGGCGGCGCCCACCGATCCGGCCCAGCCGGGCGCAACCCTTCAAGGCCGGTCCGCAGGTGTTCGTAGGCGTCGCGGAAATAAGGGAAAATCGCAACCGAATCGCAATCGAAAGGACCGCCACGAGGCAGCCGGGAGTATACTGTTTGGCGACCGGCAGAAAACAAATGGGACTCCCTATCAGTCTTCTAAGCGACCCAATTCTCGATGTTCAGGGCGCCACTCTCGGAAACGTGAACTTCGGCGTCATCTTGAACCAGGGGAGTACCAGCCGTGATATCGAGTTTCCAATCCGGGTGAGGTTCCGACCGGGTGGTCGCCACAGGCGTTGCACTAGCTAATTTGAGTTGGGAGGGCGCAATGCGAAGCATTTCGAGAAGATCGCTGCTTAGATCCGTTCCGGCCGCAGCCGCTACCGTGCTATCCGCCGCGGGCAAACAATCGCCGGCGAAGGTCGCAAAACCGGGAGCGCGCTTCAATCCGCTCGATGGCATCGCGCGGGAGAACATCAAGATCACGGATGTGAAGGTGACCCTGCTATCCGCCGAGATCCCCAAGGAGCGGCAGTGGTATAACCCGCGCACGATCGTGTGGAAATCGGATGCGGTCCTGGTGCAGGTATTTACCGATAAGGGAATCGTCGGCATCGGCGAGGGTTCGCCCTATGGCGGACCGGTGGAGATGAAGAAGTACGCCGAGGATTTCGTCAAGCCGATTCTGGTGGGTCAAAACCCGTTCGACGTGGAACTCATCGGAGGCACGCCGGCTTCCACCCCGGTGATGTCCGGGTCGCGCGTCTGGGCGGGCGTGGATTGCGCCCTTTGGGATATCGTCGGCAAGGCCAAAGGGCTGCCGGTATACAAGTTGCTGGCCACCGAGGGAGCGCCGGCGCCGCACGTCAAGCTTTACGCCAGCGGCGGTGATGAGTGGGCCTTTTACAAGAACCCGGAGAACCTGGTGGGAGAAGCTCTGCGGGTGAAAGAGCAGGGCTACACAGCTTACAAGTTCCGTCTGGGGCCCGACTGGAGACTTCAGAAGGGCGCGACCATACAGAATTACATCCCCATGCTGAGGAAGCTGCGCGCGGCGGTTGGGCCGGAGTTCAACCTGATCCAGGAAGCCAACATGCGGTTGAGCCTGGAGGAGGCTTTGGAACTGGCGCCGGCGCTCGAAGAACTGCGTTTCCTGTGGCTCGAGGAACCGGTGCGCGTGAACGGGTCCGACGCCATCGACAACTACAAGAAGATTCGCGGCGTGATGCCCCACGTCATGGTTTCCGGCGGGGAGAGCCGTCCGAACCGGTTCGACTTCAAGGATTGGATCGAGCGTGGAGCTTATGACATCGTGCAGCCGGACTGCAATGTGACTGGCATTACGGAAGCCTGGAACATCGCCCGTGTTGCGCACTTGTGGAAGAAATACTGCTGCCCGCACGACTGGCATGGCGGGCTCACCATCATGGCCAATGCCGCTCTGGTCGCGGCTATTCCCAACCACCTTGTGCTGGAGCACAACGTGACCTTCAGTTATCTGCGAGAGGGGGTATTCAAAGAGCCGCTTCTCGCCAAGAACGGTTACATCGACTTGCCCAATAAGCCCGGCTTCGGCGTGGAGGTGATTCCGGATATAGAGAAGAAGTTTCCCTATCTGCCTGGCAGCTTCGACAAGCCCAACCCGGACTTGCCTGCCTGAGGGGCATGTAGCGTTACTGCGCCATCAATTCGACCGGCGCTAGTCCAGGATGGCTGCCACCACCATCTCCAGAGTCCGCCGGACGCCGGTATCCACGTCAATCGGGGGGTCATGGAACTGGTCGCCCGGATGGGGCTGCCATTTATCGCGGCTCCCATCGTAGCTCGTGTTGTTCGGTAACCCCGGAGCGGTCCACTGGTATTGCCGGTCGGCGCCGCCGATCTTCCAGACCACCAGATCCAGCGAGGGCACGACGTAGATTCCATATCCGCCGGCGCCGGATTTGAAGAATGCGTCTCGCGGCGCGGCCACCTGCCCGTCCGTGTTTACGCTGAACTGAAGGCTGTATGGAGCGTGTAAATTGTACGGCGAGGGCTTGGAGCAAAGCTCGACGTACCGCGATGGGATGAGCTGACGCCCGCGCCAGTTTCCCTGGTGCAGCAGAAGATAGGCGAAGCGGAGCATATCCGTGGCGCGCACCGCGATGCCGCCCGCGCCCGGCGTGTTAGGCGCGGGCGCCGCGCCGCCGGCCGGAGGCGGATAGCCCCAGGGTCCCCATTCCATGGGGCCCGCAAGTTTCTCCCGGATATAGTCCTCCATCACCTTTCCCGTGATTCGATGTACCAGGACCGACAAGACTTGCGCGCCCAGGTTCGAGTAGAAGTATCCGCCGCCGGGGTTCACCCACAGTGGCGCGCGCATGGCGAGAAGGTCTGTCCCGAGGGAACGATCCCGCACCGGCGCCGCCTCCACTTTGACGTCCTCTCCATTCACGAACCCCGTGCCGCCGGCCCCGTCCTGCATCCCGGAAGTCATCGCCAGTAGCTGGCCCAGCTTGATTTCGGCCTTTCGGGGGTCGCTCAGCGGAAACGCC
>JBEKPK010000258.1:0-8164 GCA_049520795.1 Bryobacteraceae bacterium | reverse complement strand
GCGTGGTCGCGGAAAACCGGCCGCGCAGCCACGGCTATATGCCCAACGCCGGCTTTTCGGAGGTGCGCCAGGCCGTCGCCCGCCGCCTGGCGGAAAGGACGGGGCTGCCGTTCACCGGTGAAGACGTCATCATGACAGTGGGCGCGGCGGGGGCCATCAACACGATGCTCAAGGCGATCCTCGATCCGGGCGACGAGGTTATCGTGCTGAACCCCTATTTCCCCGAGTACCGCTTCTACATCGAGAACCATGGCGGCTGCGTGGTCCCGGTGGAAACCGACGGGAGCTTCCAGCCGGAGATAGGGCGCATCGCCGCGGCCATCACGCCGCGCACTAAGGCTATCCTCCTGAACTCGCCCAACAACCCCACCGGGGCGGTGTACCCGGCCGAAGCTCTGAGGGAGCTGAACGCCATTGTCCGGGAGCCCGTTGTGGCCATCAGCGACGAGCCCTATCGTCCTTTGACTTATGATGGCCTCCGGATTCCGGAGACGCAGAGTCTGATCGAGCGATCGGTGGTGGCGTGGAGCTGGTCGAAGGCCATGGCCATCGCCGGCGAGCGCGTGGGCTACCTGGCGATATCGCCGCGCCTGGCCGAAGCGGAGGAGCTGCGCAACGCCTGCACGTTCGCCAATCGCATTCTGGGCTACGTCAACGCGCCGGCCATCTGGCAGTTGGTGGTGGCCCAGGCGCCCGACGCCACGGTGGACATAGGCGCATATCAGGGCAAGCGGGACGTGCTATGCGATGCGCTCAACGCGATGGGCTACCAGGCCCCGCGCCCGCAAGGTTCCTATTATGTCTTCCCGAAAACGCCCATCGCGGACGATGTGGAGTTCATTCGCATTTTGCAGCGGGAAGGCATCCTGGCGGTCCCCGGCTCCGGGTTCGGCCGCGGCGGTTACATGCGGCTTTCGATCACCATTCCCAGAGGCGACATGGAGCGGTCCTTGCCGGGGTTCGAAAGGGCGCTGCGAGCGGCGACCGGGTAGTTGGCAGGCGAAAGCGCCTGCCCCACCTTGTTGTCGAAGGACTTCCATCCCTGTGGGGCAGGCGCTTTCGCCTGCCAATCGTCTTTCAGGAGATCTAAACCTGAATTACGAAGTTAACTTCGGATAAACTGAATTCCTACAGGCTATTACCTTGAAAGAACGGGCTTTGTATCAGGGCACGTGCCGATTAGGCAGCATTCTCTGGGCTTTAGCCCCTGGTTTGGCAGCCCCCTCGCAAGTCCTTCTCGTCCTCATGAAAAAACAGGGGCTAAAGCCCCCCGGGTATTCCCGTTTGCGGCACGGCTGAAGCCGTGCCCTGATACCATGCGCCAACTTCGGGATTCAGGCTAAAACAGCCGATCACTCTCCGCGCCCAAGCAGACACCGAATGTGGTCACTCGAAAATCGCTGGCTCTTACTTGCCGATCATCAGAATGGTGAACGAGCCCGGCACTGCTGCGCCCTGGCCCCCGCGGCCCCCGCCTCCGCCCGGCGGTGGCGCCGCCGCCGGCCCACGCTCCTGGCTCATTGTGAAGAAGTGGTTCGTCTGGCTGTCGAACGCGATGGTCCGGGCGCCATTCATGGTCTGCAGGTTCTGCTCCACCTCGAAACTCGTGGGGCTGTTCTCCTTGACGATGGTCAGCGTGCCGTTACCCTGCGTGCTGAAGGCTTCCATCGTCGAAGGATTAAAGATGGCGCCGTCGGAGCCGCCGGCGAGCGGCAGATTCGCCAGGATCTTGCCGTCCCTGGCGCTCAGAATCACCATCATGGGCTGCGCCGGTTGGGCGGGCGGGTTTCCCGAGCTCGCGCAGGCCGCGAACAGCACATCGTTCTTCGCGTCCAACGCCAGCCCGTTGCACCTGCCCTTGTCCCCGAAGGGGTAGTGCGCGACCGTCTTCATTGTCTTGACGTCCACGGCCGCGACGCTGCCCTGCGCGTCCTGCATGACCACGTAGAGCATGCCTTTGCCGTCGCCCACGCCCTGCTCCGGCACGCCGCCGAGATCGATTGCGCCGAGCACGCTCCCGTCTTTGGCGTCGATCACGGTCGCGTCCTTCGTCGGGTGACTGAAGACGTAGACCCTTTCATTGAAGGGATCGAAGTAAATGCCGTCCGGCTGGGCGGCGCCCGGATCGATGGTCTTGATGAGCGTCATCGTTTTCGTGTCGAACATCGAGACGGGCTTGCTGCTGGTGAAGCCATGGCCAGCCTTGGGGTCCACCGCTGTGCCATTGCCTCCGACGCCGGCAATCTCGCCGGCCGGCTCGAGCGTGTCGAGATTGAAGATCGTCAACCGTGTCTGGACGCCCGCGCCCTGTCCGCGACGCGGGATGTACAACCGGCGTCCGGCGGCGTCGGCATAGATGTAGTCCCAGCCACCTTCTCCGCCCACCTTAGCGGTCTTGAGCACTTTGTAAGGACCGGATTGTTGAGCCAACCCGAGGGGCGCGATTATAGCGACCGCCGCTGCAAGCAGTAAGAAAAACTGGCGCATTGGAGTTCTCCCGGAACGAGTATAGCAGTATGGCCCCGAGCCCGGCCGCCTGCTGAAGGCCCTTGGCAGGCGAAAGCGCCTGCCCCACAAGCAACCCTTTCACCCAACCACTACCACCGCCAGCTTTCCCGGCCCATGCACTCCGCGGACCAGAATCTGCTCGATATCGGCCGTCCGGCTGGGGCCGGTGATCAGCACCATGGAGCTGGTCTCGCCGGCGGGAAGCGGAATCGTGGCGAATAACTCGTCGAGGCCGCTGAGGATGCGGCCGCTGGGGACCACGGCGATGTGCGCCGGCGGCAGCAGCGAGATGAGGCGGGCCTCGCGCGGGCTGGAGAGCATCACCAGCGTGCCGGTATCGGCCAGGGCGTAGTCGGCGCTGGTGATGCCCACGCCGGCTACCGCGCACAGGCCGCGCAACTCGCTTTCCACGGTAAGACCGCATCGCACGCCGGCGAGCTCCGGGATGCCGCATTCGGCCAGGAACGGCGCATTGGAAGCCACCGCCTGCTTTCCCTCGATGGCGGCGGCTACCCAGGCGCGCGCGGCGGCGGGGGTATCCACCCGGACCGCTTCTCCGGCCAGGGCTTCGACCCGCGTCAGCAGGGATGCGATGCGCGCATCGGCGATGGTCTCCGGGATGCGAATGCGCACCGGCGGCGCCTCGGGCGTGGCCGCTCCGGCGGCGCGGCCCAGCGCGGTGCGCACGCGGTTGAGAATGGCATCCCGGGACATCACCGGCGCCTCCACATTTCGCGGAAGGAGCGTGGCGGCGGAGGCGGCAGATCGCGCTCGTCGATCCAGGCTTTGAGCGGAGGAAAGTTCATCAGGCCAGGCACCGAGCGGATCCAACCGCCGCGCGCGGGAGGCGCGAAGAGCGAGGCCATCCGGCCCGCCATTTCGTACAGCCGGGGATGCCGCATGAGCCAGGCGAACAGGCGGAACCCCAGTTTCTCCCAGCGGCCGCGCCCTTCGCGCCGATCCGCTATCTTGACCTCGGAACGCAGCTCGAGCAGCGCCTTGGGCAGGTCGATCTTCACCGGACAGACTTCCGCGCAGGCGCCGCACAGGCTGGAGGCGAAAGGCAAACCGGGCGCGTGGGAAGGCCCCATGAATTGCGGCGTGAGGATCGACCCAATGGGCCCCGAGTACACCCACGGAAAGCTGTAGCCGCCGATTTTGCGATACACCGGGCAGGCGTTCAGGCACGCCCCGCAGCGAATGCAGTACAGCGACTGGCGCTTGTCGGGGTCCTCCAGCAGACGCGTGCGACCGTTATCCACCAGAACCACGTAAAACTCTTCCGGGCCGTCGATTTCACCCGCGCGCCGCGGTCCGCTCAGGAACGACGTATAGACCGAGAGCCATTGCCCGGTGGCGCTGCGCGCCAGCAGCTTCAGGAAGGTGGCCAGATCCTGGGCGCGCGGGATAATCTTCTCGATTCCCGCGATGGCAATGTGAATTCTGGGGGCGGAGGTGGTAAGGCGCGCGTTGCCCTCGTTTTCCACCAGGACCACGGCCCCGGAATCGGCCACCAGGAAATTGGCCCCGCTGATTCCGATGTCGGCGGCCAGGAACTTCTCGCGCAGCACGGCGCGCGCGGTAGCGGTCTGCTTTTCGATTACGACTTCGTGCGGCACGCCGAGGCGCGCGCTGAAGATCTCAGCCACGTCGTAGCGCGTTTTGTGCAGGGCGGGCGCCACCAGGTGATACGGGCGCTCATGCGCCAGTTGCAGGATGTACTCGCCCAGGTCGGTTTCCACCGATTCCAGGCCGTGCTTCTCGAGGCGCTCGTTGAGATCGATCTCCTCGGTGAGCATGGACTTCGATTTGACGATCAGCCGCGCGCCGCGCTCGCGGGCGAGCCCGAGGATGAAATCGGCCACCTCGGCTGCGTCCTGGCAGTAAACCGCCTTGCCCCCATGGGCCTCCAGGTTGCGCTCAAACTCCTCCAGATAGGCGTCCAGGTTTTCGATGGCGTGCTTCTTGAGGGCGTGGGCCTGCGTGCGCAGTTCCTGGTAATCGGGCAGAACATCCGGCGCCACGGCGGCGATGCGGCTCTCCTTGAGGCGGCCGGTGGCCGTGTAGACGGCCTCTTGCAGCCTGGCGTCGCCCAGGGTTTCGTGGATGTGCCGATGCATTTCGCTGGTCATGGCATCACCGGCTGGCCAGGACCTCGGCCAGGTGCATAGTTCGGACGCTGGAGCCTTGCCGCGAAAGAGCCCCGCGAATTTGCATCAGGCAACTGGGGTCGAGCGAAACCACCGTTCGCGCCCCGGTGCGCAGGATGGCGTCCACCTTGGAGCGCGCCATGGCCCCGGAGAGCTCGCCGAACTTCACCGCGAACGTGCCGCCGAAACCGCAGCACTCCTGGGCGGGCTCCAGCTCGCGCAGCTCCAGCCCTTGGACGCGCGCCAGCAGACGCCGCGGACCGTCACGAATCCCCATCTCACGGAGCGAGTGGCAGCCATCGTGAAATGTGACGATATCTTCCAGCCGGGCGCCCACGTCTTCCACGCGCGCGACTTCGGTGAGAAAGGCGGAAAACTCCCAAACGCGCTTTTCGAGAGCATGCACGCGCTCGAGCGTCTCCGGCTCCTGGGCGAACAGCTCGGCGAAATGATGCGCCACCATGGACGCGCAGGAACCGGACGGAATCACGATGGGGTCGCCGCCTTCGAAGGTATCGAGGAAGTGGCGCGCCACCGCGCGAGCTTCGTCGCGATAGCCGCTGTTAAACGCGGGCTGCCCGCAACAGGTCTGCTTCTCCGGGAAATCAAGCTCGTAGCCGAGGCGCTCGAGTACCTCCGCCATGGCCATGCCGACTTGCGGAAAAAGCTGATCGACGATGCAGGTTACAAAAAGCGATACCCGTTGGGCCATTGAGAAAAACGATTGTAGCGTAATTGTGTGGGATAAGGCTCCAGGCCGTAATCCGTCCGTAAGCTCGGTTCACCGCGGAGGCGCGGAGCCAGCCGCGGAGACAACTCCGCCGAGTAGATCTATGTTAAGCTAGCTTCAGCTAGATTGAGGAGAAATCGTGCAGGAAATCGGCGCTTTCGAAGCCAAAAACACCCTCGGCTCCTTATTGGACCGCGTCGAGCGGGGTGAAGAAATCCTGATCACGAGGCACGGCAAACCTGTCGCTCGTTTGGTTGCCAGCGCCGGCGGCATTGATCGCGCGAGGGCGAAGGCGGCAGCGGAGCGCATTCGCGCCCGTGCGGAACATCTGTCGTCCGGACGTTTCGATTGGGAGGCTCTCAAAGCCGATCGCGACGAGGGCCGGCCTTGAGTCTGGTTCTCGACAGTTCCATCACGCTTGCCTGGGTTTACTCGGCCGAAACCACGGAAGAGATCTCGATGGTTTTTGCGCGAGTGGTCGAATCCGGGGCATGGGTCCCGGCGCTCTGGCGCCTGGAGGTTGCCAACGTTCTCAAGATGGGTGTTCGAAAAGGCAGGTCCGATTCCAGTTTTCGGGATGCGGCGCTGGCCGATCTTGCTCTCCTTCCGATCACGGTGGATCAGGAGACCGACCGTCAGGCATGGGGCACGACGGCGAATCTGGCCGCGCGCCACCGCCTGACCCTCTACGACGCCGCGTACCTGGAACTGGCGCGCCGCCGCGGCCTGCCGCTCGCTACCCTCGATAACGAATTGCGGGCCGCCGCCGCGGCCGAGGACGTAGCCCTGCTCGGCCTCCGCTACTGAAGACCAATTCGCACTGGATCGGTCAAGACATGATCGTGCCGAACCATCCAATTCTGGCTTTCTGGTATTATGGCGTTATGGCGACGAGGAAAATGACCTTCAGCGTACCGGAGCCCTTGGCTGTGCGGTTTCTGCGCGGGGTTGCCTCACGCGACCGTTCGCGTTTCGTAAGCGAGGCCCTGGCTGCACGGCTGGAAGAGCGCGATGTTGCGTTGATCCGAGCCTGCGAGATTGCGAATCAGGACCTGGATGTGGCCGAAATCGAGAGAGAATTCGACGGAATCGGCGACCAAATGGCGGAACCGTGGAAGTGATCCCGGAGCGCGGTGATATCTGGTGGGTGGCGCTGGACCCGGCGCTCGGTTCGGAAATTCGCAAGACACGCCCCTGCGTTGTGATTTCGGTTAAGGCGCTCAATGAAAGGCGAAGGACGGTGATCGTTGTCCCGCTGTCGAGTTCGCCGAAGGCCAGTCCGCCAATCCTGATCCCGATCTCCTGCGATGGGCGCCCCGCGGCGGCGGTGAGTGACCAGATTCGGGCGGTGGCGAAGGAACGCCTGCGTAGTCGACTGGGCGTAGTCACAACGGATGAGATGGCGGCGCTGGAGGATGGCCTCAGGCAGATCATGCAACTCGGATAACGCAGAGCCGGGTCACAGGAGGAGTGTCCAGCTTGGGGTCGCCCATAACCTGTATATCCAAAACAGTGATTTTGAGCGGCTCCCCACAGGGGATGCATAGGTAAGTGCTTCGTCCCGGAGGACCTGCTGGCCTTCCACGTGTGAACAATGGGTGTTACGCTGTCGAGCGGAAACGAAGTCGGGGTCGAGCACATGCGCTCGACGGAACCTCGTGGCCCCTTCGCTCGTATTCGGCCTCATGGAGCCTAAACTCCCGATTTGCCGAACGCGCAGAGAATTCCTGTCCGGCGCCGCCGTCTCCGTGCTTGCCGGCACGCTGGCGTCGTGCCAGACCGCGGAAGCCCGGCCAGTCGTGAGCGTGGTCAGTATCCGCAAGGGCAATATCGAGGCCGCCGTAGAAGAGGCCATCGAGTTGCTAGGCGGCATGGCGGCGATCACTCGCGGCAAGGAGCGCATCATGCTCAAGCCCAATCTGCTCGCGTCTATTCCAGAAGCCACCACCAAGCTGCCGGTGATGCGAGCGCTCGTGCGGCTGATGCGAAGCGCCCACAAGGATGTTTCCATCGGCGAGGGCTCGGCCGCCGCGGCGCCGTTCAACGTACGCAACGACCAGACCTTCCGCACCTCCAACAAAGATCTGCTCAACGGCCTTCAGAAGCGCGTCTTTGACGAGTTGGGCTACAGCGAATTCAGCAAGACGGAGAAGGTTCCGCTGGTGAATCTTCATACCGGCGATCTGGTCGAGGTGAATGTTCCTAATGCCTTGCTATTCGATAAGCTGACCTTACATCGATCGCTGACCGAGATCGACCTGCTTTGCTCGGCGCCCATGATGAAAACCCACGTTCTGGCCGGGGTCACACTGGGCATGAAGAACGTCATCGGTCTTTACCCGGGCGCAATCTATCAGGCGCCGCGCGGCAACATGCACGACATGGCGTCCAAGATCGAGCCCTCCGCTACAGCGGCGCCAATCGTGGACATGGTGCGCGCGAACAAGCTCGGCCTGGTGGTGATCGATGGCTCTTCGGCGATGGAAGGAAACGGTCCGACCGACGGAACCCAGGTTCCCATGGAGACCATCATCGCCGGCACGAATCCGCTGGCCACGGATATGGTGGCGGCGAGCCTCATGGGATTCGATCCCGAGGAGATTTCGACCTTCACCTGGGCGCACAAGGCCGGGCTCCGGCCACACCGCCTGGAAGAGATCGAGACTCGCGGCGAACCGCTCGATCGCGTCCGGCGCGAGTTCGTTCGGCCTGTCCTGGTCCCCTGGAACCCCGCCGACTACCCGCTGCTGCGGTGATCGATTCCTCCACCGACGCG
>JBEKPK010000257.1:0-8180 GCA_049520795.1 Bryobacteraceae bacterium | reverse complement strand
GCCGGGCGGCTCACGCTACTGGCAACCGAGGGAGTGCTGAGCCGCCTGTGCAGCGCCATCATGTTTGTCAATCGCGAGGACTGCGCCACGGCCGAAAGCAGCCGCCTTTTCTCGAGGCGCACCCGGTATCAATACATCGGCAATGGAATCACTTTCGCCCCCTACGAAGACCTTTCCGATGTCGCCCGGCGCCGCCGCGCGGCGCGGGCGCGCCTGGGGTTTACCGGCGAGTGCGCGGTGGTCGGTTTCGTCGGCAGACTGGTCAGAGAAAAGGGACTGATGGAATTCGTGGAGGTCATCCGGATATTGGGGGAGAGGAACGCAAACGCGCATTTTCTGGTGATTGGCGAGGCGCACGCCGGGGACCGAGGCATCTGCCGCAACCAGTTCTTGGCGCGTCTGGACGAGCAGGGTCTCCGGCCTGCCGTTACCATGCTGGGGTTTCGAGACGATGTGCCCGACATATTGCCGGCCCTGGACGTGTTGTGTCATCCCTCCTATAAGGAGTCTTTTGGCCGGGTAATAGTCGAGGCGGCGATGTGTTCCGTCCCCGCGGTGGCCTTCGACGTGCGCGGCTGCCGCGATGTTATCGCTCATCGGCGCACCGGGCTGTTGGTTCCGTTTCGAGATGTCCAGTCGCTGGCCGATATGACCGCACGTCTGATATGCGATCCCCAGGCCAGAGGCCGCATGGGCATCGAGGCGCGAAGAAGGGCCCGCCAGCTTTACGACGAGCGCGCCGTAGCATCGGTCTTCTGCGATGCGGTAGTTGCGGCTCTCGAAACTTAATGGAACCCTCCGTTAGAGAGAACTATCCCTATGGTCCGCGGGTAACATGGCTGGGGCGAAGCGCCGCCGGGCATGGCGGTTGCCCGGCCAAGCGCCATCCCATAGGGGCGCCCCTTCTCGGCCTCAGTTTCGGAATCCGCGCAATCTGTGGGATTGTCCTGCTTTTGATCGCGATTCCTTACTATGCAGGGATCAACTCCTCCGATGTCACTTCCTATGACGCGAGCGCACGGTACTATGCGGACGACTTACGGGCCGGCCGATTCAGCGAAGCGCCGCTCGGTCTGGGCAGCGACGCGGTCGTCCTGTGGTTCTCCCTGGTGTACGCTGTCGCAGGAATGCATCTGTGGGTTTTGATTGCGATTCATTGTGGATTGTCGTTCTGGGCGGCCGCGATTCTTGGGCGGCTTGCCGCCTCACTCGGCGAGAGTAAGAGGTCGGGTCTGGTGATGTATCTGCTCTTTGCTCCAAATCTCGCCGTCTGGACCGTGTTGCCCGGCAAAGACAGTTGGGTTTATTTCGGGATGGCGCTGTGCGCCGGCGCCATCGCGGTTGTGACGAGAGGCGCGCGATCTCTCAAGTACATGCTGCAAGGACTCGCGGGCCTGCTCATCGTGTTCGTTTTCCGGCCACATGTGGGGCTGCTGCTGTTTGCGTCCCTAGGGCTGGCGTTCCTGCTTACCGCGAGCACAATCAGACGGCGAAGGTGGGCCCGGGCGCTGATAACGCTCGGCGCTTTCGGCGGGGCGGCGCTGGTTTGGCCGGCCGTGCAAAAAGAAGCAAGGCTGAAGGCGCCAGGCATCGAATGGATCGACGACCGGCTCGTTCAGAATTCGCGCGAGAACAGCGGTGGAGGCTCCGGGGTTGAGTTTCGGAACATCGAGAATCTCCAGGACCTCGCTCGTGAGGCGCCCGCCGGCATCCTTCGCCTGGTTGCGGAGCCTTTACCGTGGGACGTGAAGTCCGTGGGCGGCGCCGCGGCGTCGTTTGACTGCCTTTTGCTGATAGCGCTGCTCGGCGCGCGCCTGTCTCGAATCCGGTCAAATGCCGGTTTGCTGTTCTCAAATAGTTCGGTGATGTTCGCCTTCCTGGCAACGATCGCAGTGGTGTGTTTGCTGGTTACGATCGGGAATGTAGGGCTTATCGTCAGACAGAAGATTCAGTTAGCGCCCCTCTTCGTATTGTACGGCGCGCGGTGGCGGAACGTCTCAATCCGCCTGCCATCGTCGAGAGGTCGGGACGCGGGCCTGGTTGTTCGAGAAGCCTTGTAGGGAACCGGCCTCGGGAATGCGGATCTACAGAAAGGCCGGCAAGCGCACGCTCGATTTGTGGGGAGCCTTCGTGCTGTTGTTACTGGCCCTTCCCCTTCTGGTCATATGCTCGGCGGGCGTCATGATAGACATGGGGTGGCCGGTCGTTTTTCGCCAGAGGCGGGCGGGACTGATGGGTCGGCCGTTCTGGATTTTCAAGTTCCGGTCCATGACGCGTGCGACGGGCGCGGACGGACGCCTGCTGCCCGATCGGGCGCGAATCACACGATTCGGGAGCTTTCTGCGGGAAACGTCGTTGGACGAACTGCCAGGGCTTTTCAATGTACTCGCTGGCGATATGAGCCTGGTGGGACCACGGCCCCTTCCAATCGAGCATGTCGGGCTCTATTCCGGGGAACAGGCAAAGCGTCTGTCGGTCAAGCCGGGAGTGACCGGACTGGCGGGCGTAAACGGACGGAACAGCCAGCCGTGGGAAAAGATCTTCGAATACGACTTGCGGTATGTGTCGGAACAGAGCTTTAGGGCCGACATGGCGATTCTGGTCCGTACGGCGCTAACGGTCCTGCGGCGGGAGGGCATCGAGCGAGGCGACATGGACAGGGAGTCGCCCTTTGCCGAAGCAGTTGCCGGGCTGAATGGCAACGACGCCGGCGCCGGAGGACCTCCGGCATCGGAGCGGCCAGGGGAATTGTAGACGGCGTTCCGCATGACGGATTGCATGTCGTTCGAGGTAACGCGAACCGTGGACGCATACGCCCGGCGCGTCGTTGGCGTGGCATCGCTTTTTTCCGCGGTCTTCGCGCGGCCGTTCCCCGGGCGCGCATGGGAGCAGTGGTATCTGGCTAACCCGTTCGGGGCCCCGCTGGCGGTGGTTGGGCTTTCGGGCGGCCACGTTGTGGCCCACCATGCGCTGGTTCCGCAGCGGCTGGTTGAAGCCGGCGGCGGCTCGATGCTGTGCTTTCTTTCGATGAGCACCATGGTTCAAAGAGAGTACCGGTCTTTGGCTGGGTTCCTTTACATGGTCGACACGCTGCATGAGGCGGCCAAGGAAGCCGGCGGAGCGTGTGTTTTGGCGTTTCCGAACGCCAGTTCGGCGCCTCTGTTCACGAGCTTGTGCGGGTATAAGGCGGTCCTGCAAACGGGATTATATAACTGGCGGCCGCAGGCGGTGGCGGGAGTCGCCGTTGAGCGAGCGGACGGGCCTCGGGCGCTCCGCCCGGAGGATGGTTATTCGTATCCCCCCGACGACCGGTATTGGAAGTGGCGTACCGAGATCAACCACGCCCGGTCGTCTGTCATCGGTACAGCGCTTCTGGCGGTCTACAAAGTCATCGAGCCGGCCTCCCTGGTGCTGCTCGACGCCTCGGCCAACGGCGGACGCCGCGCCGCCGGCTGTCTGGGCGGTCTCGCCAGCGCATTGGGCGTCACGGAGGTCCGCCTCACCGGATATCACGCCGGTCGACTCGGCATTTCGGATCACGAGCTTACCTCGCACCAAGGGTACGTCGTTCGCTTGTTCGGCTTCCCTTTGACCCGAGAAGTGCCCGATATCCGGTTCAGCCTGCTATTGTCAGACGTGTTTTGAGTGCGACTATGAGCTCCGTTCTGGTTGTTGCGCCTCATCCGGACGATGAGGTGCTCGGATGTGGAGGCGTGATTGCCCGCCATGTGGCCAGCGGCGACGATGTTTACGTCGCGATCGTAAGCAAGGGCGCTGCTGAAGTATATCCGCCGGAACTGGTCGCGCGGGTGCGCGAGGAGACCCTTTTGGCCAACCAGGCCCTCGGTACAAAGCGGTTGCTCTTCCTCGACTTTCCCGCTCCCAGACTCGACGGCGTGCCCGCTGCCTCGCTGGCCAGCGCCATAAGGGATGTCGTCGTCCAGGTGCGGGCACGCACCGTGTACCTGCCCCATCACGGAGATCTTCACGGGGATCACAAGGCGGTTTATTGGGCCACTTTGGTGGCCAGCAGGCCGAACGGCGGTTTCTACCCAGCGCGCGTGCTGTGCTATGAAACGCCCTCGGAGACGGAATGGGGAGCGCCGATTCCGAGCGACGCGTTTGTGCCCACGGTCTTTGTCGACGTCTCGCGGTACCTGGACGTCAAACAGCAGGCGATGAAATGTTACCGGAGCCAGCTAACTCTCAGTCCAGGGGCCCGGTCGCTGGTTTCCATAGAGTCCTTGGCGCGCGTCAGGGGCTGCGCGATTGGCGTGACTGCGGCAGAGGCATTCTGCCTGGTCAGGGAGGTCCTGGCGTGACAAGTGAGGCGGACTTACTTCAGGAGAACGTTGTGCAAGAAAAAGAATTCTTATCATTGCTGGATGAACTTCTCGAACTCGAGCAAGGCGCACTAAAAGGATCCGCGACCTTGGAGAGCATCGAGGGCTGGAACTCGCTCGCCGTCATCAGTTTCATGGCGCTTGTGGATGAGCGTTTCGGCGTAAGCGTACAGCCACGGCAGATCGCCAAGTGCACGACTGTCGCGGACCTGGTGGGTTTGCTCGGCGATCGAATCGGCGCGGAGGTTCGCGCCTAGCCCGAGCCCGGTTCAGCCGATGGCCCGTAACGCAATCCCAGGATTGCCCATGGCGAAACTGCCAGCATGGCGATGACAAGTCCAATGGATTTGACGGGCCAGACCATTTTGGTCACTGGCGCTTCGTCGGGAATTGGACGCGAAACCGCCCGCCTGTGCAGCCAGTTGGGCGCCCGCGTTGTTCTGGTGGGGCGCAACCAGGAGCGCCTTGCGGAGACGCTGCGGTCCCTCGATGGCGAGGGCCACAGGGCTGAGATGTTCGATCTGTCTTCGGCCGATGAGATTCCGCGCTGGCTTAAGAGCATTAGCGCGTCGTCCGGGCCGTTACACGGACTGGTCCACAGCGCGGGCATACACAGACTGCGGCCGGTTCGCGTCCTCGGTTCGCGGACCGTCGAAGATGTAATGCGCATCAACGTGGGGGCGGCGATCGGGCTTGCCAGAGGCTTTTGCCAGAGAGGCGTCGGCGCGGCCGGCGGCAGTATCGTTTTCCTCTCCTCCGTCACCGGTTTAGTGGGGCAAGCGGGGATAGCGGCCTATGCCGCAAGCAAGGGAGCGATCGTCGCGTTGACCAGAGCGCTGGCCGTGGAGTTGGCGCCGGAGCGCATTCGCGTGAACTGCGTAGCGCCCGGAGTCGTGACAACCCCGCTCTGGCAGGGTGTGCTGGAGATGCTGACGCCGGAGCAAGGCGCGGCGCTGGAAGCGATGCATTTGCTAGGGCTGGGCAGCGCTCGTGACGTTTCTTACGCCATCGCCTTTTTAATCGCCGGGACGGCTCGTTGGATTACAGGCGCGGTCCTGGTTGTGGACGGCGGTTATACGGCGCATTAAAGGAGGCGCGTGAAACGTCTGTTGATAGTCGGCGCCGGGGGGTTTGGCAGGGAGGTCCTGGGGTGGGCGCAGGACGCCGGGCCGACTCAGTCGGACTGGATAATCGGCGGTTTCCTGGATGCCAATCCTAGGGCCTTAGACGGGTACCCTCAAGAAACCAGGGTTCTGGGCGACCCGTGCACGTTCGCGGCCTCGCCCGATGACGTTTTTATTTGTGCGATCGGGGATCCGACGAGGAAACTTCAAATCGCTCGCGATTTGAGAGTACGTGGGGCTAAGTTCATCAATCTCTCACATCCCACCGCGCTTCGCGGAAGTAACTGCAGGTTTGGCGTTGGCTGCATCTTCGGACTATATTCCACCGTCACCGCGAACGTGGAAATCGGCGACTTCGTGACGGTGAACGCTCACTCGTCGGTTGGGCATGATGTGGTGCTTGGGGACGGCTGTACGCTGAGCGCCCACTGCGACGTTACCGGGTTCGCTGTGCTGGGTGAGGGCGCCTTCATGGGAAGTCATGCGTGCGTCCTGCCGGGCGCGAAAGTCGGCGATTACGCAAAGGTCGGAGCGGGCAGCGTCGTACTGAAGCGCGTGCGGGCTTACGCGACGGTGATGGGCGTCCCCGCCAAACTGATTTGCGCCAAAGCCGCAAAGTAGTCGTCCCTCCGCCGAGGCGAATTCAATGAAAGCCACCGTCGCAGCAATCGAATACCACTTCCCGGAACACTGCCTGACCAATGAACGATTAGCAACCGACTTCCCCGAGTGGAGCGTGGAGAAGATCGAGGAAAAGACCGGCATCGCCGAGCGCTGGATCGCGGCCGAAAACGAGTGCGCTTCCGACCTGGGAGCCGCCGCCGCTCAAAACCTGTTCGACAAGGGCGTATGCAAACCCGCCGATATCGATTACATCCTTTTCTGCACACAGAGCCCCGACTATTTCCTGCCGACCACCGCCTGCATGTTGCAACAGCGCCTCGGCGTCCCGACGTCCGCCGGGGCATTGGACTTCAACCTGGGGTGTTCGGGGTACGTCTACGGCCTTGGCCTCGCAAAAGCGCTCATCGAGACCGGGCAGGCGACGAATGCGCTGCTGGTGACGGCCGAAACGTACAGCAAGTTCATCCACCCTAGGGACAAGAGCGTCCGCACGCTGTTTGGAGATGCCGGCGCGGCCACTCTGGTCCGTGGCGTGGCGCGGAATGACGAGTCCATCGGTCCCTTCGTGTACGGTACGGACGGCTCCGGCGCGAAGAATCTCATGGTGCCCGTGGGTGCGATGCGGCAGCGCGCGGCCCCCACCGGCGAACAGGCTGTCATGGATTCGGATGGCAACCTGCGGAGCGCTGCGAACCTTTATATGAATGGGCCGGAGATCTTCGCGTTCACTCTCCGCGCGGCTCCCAGGGCGGTGCTGGAACTGCTGGCCCGCGCCGGCAAAGGTCTCGCCGATATCGACCTATTCGTTTTCCACCAGGCGAACCAATACATGCTGGAACACCTACGGAAGAAGCTGAAAATCCCCTCCGAAAAATTCTTCGTCGGCATGCGCCACTCCGGAAACACGGTTTCCTGCACGATCCCCATCGCCCTGAAGCAGGCGGCTGAAGAAGGGCGCATTCAGCCCGGTCGGCTGGTCATGCTGGTCGGTTTTGGGGTTGGCTATTCATGGGGCGCCACGTTAGTCCGGTGGGTGTAGTGAGAGGTTCCTCTTGAAACGCATCCCCCTCTCGATTCCGCACATGGGCGGAGCCGAACAGGCTTACGTCCGTGAGGCCTTCGCCTCTAACTGGCTATCCACGGCCGGCCCCAATATCACGGCTTTCGAACGGGAGTTCGAGGAACGCATCGGGCTCCGCGCCGTTGCCCTGGGCGCCGGTACGGCCGCCATCCACCTTGGATTGCGCCTCCTCGGCGTCGGCCCCGGCGATGAGGTATTTTGCCCCACCCTCACATTCGCCGCGAGTTGCAATCCGGTCCGGTATCTTGGAGCCGAGCCGGTATTCCTGGACAGCGATTACGCCACCTGGAACCTGGACCCCGATATCCTCGACGGCGCACTCCGGCGCCGCGCCCGCCGGCGCAAGCGGCCCCGCGCCCTCGTTGTCGTCCACCTGTATGGGCAGTGCGCCGATATGGACCCTATCCTCGCGATCTGCAAAAACTACGGCGTGCCGGTACTCGAAGACGCCGCCGAGGCCCTCGGCGCCACCTACCGGGCGCGGCCCGCGGGAACCTTCGGCGATATCGCGGCGTTCTCTTTCAACGGCAACAAGATCATCACCACGACCGGAGGCGGTATGCTCGCCTCCCGCAACTCCGCCTGGGTCGAGAAGGCGCGCTTCTGGGCCCAGCAGGCGCGCGATCCCGGGCTCGCTTATGAACACTCGGAGTTGGGCTACAACTATCGCATGAGCAACGTGCTGGCGGGCATCGGCCGCGGACAGCTCGAAGTCCTCGATCTGCGCGTCGAGCAGCGCCGCGCCATCGCCTTCCGCTACCGCGACGCCTTCGCCGATCTTCCGGGCATCTCGCTTATGCCTCAGGCCCGCTATGGATCGCATACGAACTGGCTGAGTTGCTTCCTTATCGAGGAACGCAAGTTCGGCCGCTCGCGCGATGAGCTGATCCGTCTTCTCGACGACGCCAACGTGGAGTCCCGCCCCGTCTGGAAGCCCATGCACCTCCAGCCCCTGTACGCCGGTTGCGCTCGCTACGGCGGCGCGGTGGCCGAGGACCTGTTCCGCCG
>JBEKPK010000256.1:0-8200 GCA_049520795.1 Bryobacteraceae bacterium | reverse complement strand
AAGCTCTGCCCGGCGATGGTGAGCGTGCCGGTGCGGGGCGGGCCGGCGGAATTGGCGGTCACGGAGTAGTTCACCGTACCGCTGCCGCTTCCGGAGCTTCCCGAAGTGACGGTCAGCCAGGATGTATCGCTGCTCGACGCCGTCCAAGCGCAGCCCCCCGGCGCGGTTACCGTGACCGTATCGCTTTCCGCGGCCGCGCCCGGCGCCGAGCTTAGCGCACCCAGGGCATAGGTGCACACCGGCGCCACGCCCGTTCCCGTGCCGTTCAGGGCGACCGTCAGCGTGGGGTTGGCGGGGTCATTGGTGGTGATGGTCATGGTGGAGGCGACCGCGCCGGCCACGGATGGCTTAAAGCGAATGATGTAAGGGGCCACCACCCCCGGATCGAAGCTCCTGGGGTACGGCGGGTTAGTGAGCTTATAGAGATAGAACGCGGGATTGCTGAAACTGATGGATTTGATAATCAACGGCTCCGCGCCGATGCTGGTGATGCTGTAGTAGACATCGAAAGTGGAACCCACCGCCGTGGGGACGAAGTTGACCGTGGTGGCGGGCAACTGGATGCCGCCGGCCACGGTTCTGGCCGCTCCCGTCAGGGCGATAGTGCGGCTGGGGTTGGTGGCGTCGTCGCTGTTAATAGTGAGAGTGGCCGAGCGTGGGCCGGGTGGGTTGAAATCGGGATGCAGCCGCAGGCGCACAATCAAGGTTGCGCCCGGCGCCAGCGTCTGCGGGAAACCGCTCGAAGGGAAATTCGGATAAATGAGCGGGCTGGAATCGGGGACGCTGCTCGGGATAGCGACATAGAATTCCCCATTCGAGCTCGACATCCCCGCGATGGTCACGTTCAGGCTGCCCACATTGGCGACGCTGAAGTGCATCTCGCCATTTAGCCCCTGCCCCACGGTTCCGAAATCGATGGCGGACTTGGAAACCGAAAGCAGCTTGCCGGTTCCGGCGTGCAGGTAGAAGATGGCTTTGGCATCGCTCCGGCCGGCGCTGTCGGTGACCGTGATGGGGATTTGAAAGCGGCCCGCGGGGACCGAGGAGCTGGGCAGTTGGAAGGCGAAATAGCCATCGTTGGCGGAGCGGTCGCCGTGGGCCCCGTCGTCGTACAACTGCTGGGTGGGGGATCCTCCGAACGAAGAGAGGTCCGCGACCACCGAAGCGATGGGGGCGCGCCCGGCGAAAGCCTGGACGATGATGGTGGTGGTTCCGCTGTTTTCCACCGCCTGCGCATCGCCGATCAATACGTCGAAGATGGCGTTGCGGCTGGGAGTGCGGCGGCCCATGGGCCAGCTTCGCTGCACGGTGGAGTTCACAGGGCCCAGCTTCACCACGTGGAGAATGCCGCTCGAGTCGCTGCCCACGCCCATGGCGTAGACCAGCTCGAGGATGCCATCGCCATCGATATCCGCCACCGCCGGGGTAGACTTCATTTCGCCCAGATACGAGACGTCCTGGAGATTCTCGAACATGCCCATTCCGGGAACGCCGCGGCCGTTGCGGTCGATCACGATAACGCCCCCGGCGACGGGGACCAAAATCTCGAGATATCCGTCTCCGTTGACGTCGGCGAGCACAGGGGAGCCCACCAGATCGGCCGCAGGATTGACGGAATAGGGCTGCACGGGAAAGCCGGGCATCAAGGATCCATCGCGGCGGAAGACGTAGAGCATTTGCCCGATGGCTTTGGTAGTGGGATTTCCGGAGGCGTCGAGCAGGGTCCCGTCGGCGGCGCGCAGGGAACTGGTGGCGATCACCAGCTCGGGCTGACCGTCATTGTCGATATCGCCCACGGCGAAGGAAGCGAACGAACGCCCATCCGTGGAGGCGAATTTGCCGTTGGCGCCGGGCAGGAAAGAAGTGCCGTCCCTATTCCAGGCGTAAACCAGGCGGCCGACGAGGGGGCTCGGGCTGCCGCTCATATCGAGTCCGCTTCCGTGGATGATTTCCCAGTAGCCGTCGCCGTCCAAATCCACCAGCACGGGAGAGGACCAGATCACCTGCTCGGTTTTTTGCGGGAAGCCGGGCAGCGGGTTGCCTTGTTGATCCATGGCCCTGATAAAGCCGCCGCGGGTAGTGGAGCCGTTGCCATACCAGTCGGACCCAAACACGATGGCCGGCTTGCCGGTGTGCAGGATGTCGCCAACAACGGCCGAGGAAAGCGTGGTATCGCCGACCATGAAGGGCCATTCCGAGGGATCTTCGTCGATCATGCCGTCCTCGTCGTCGTCGCTCGAGTTGCCCTCGTCTATCTCGCCGTTGTGATCGTCGTCGACGCCTTTCCAGCCGGGGAAATCGTCCGCGGAGTCCATGGGCGTCCAGGGAGTCCAGTCGCCGGGCGGGTCCTCGTCGAACTGGCCGTCGCCATCGTTGTCGCGCGAATAGATCGAAGAGCCGTCGGCATTCCAGGCATAGAACAGATTGTCGAGCGCGCCGACCATGATTTCCGGTTCCGGATCGTCGTCCACATTGGCCAGGACCGGGGTGGCGAAAACGCCCTCGGCGTAGCCATCCTGCATACCGGTATGGGTGACGTCGGTTATGTCGTAGGTGTACAGGATGCGTTTCAGGGTTCCCGTGTTGCTGAGGACCAGAACGCCGCCTTGCCCCACCGGAATGGGCGGCAGCGAAAAGCCGTTCAGGCCGATTACGACCTCGGGCTTGCCATCCCCATCGACATCCGCCACCGAGGGCGACGACTGGATGGAAATGGACCCGGAGGAGCCGACCGGAAATGCGGACTGCGCGTTGTACTTCCACAACAACGAGCCGTCGGCATGAAAGGCATAGACGAAGCCGGCGGTATCTCCGACAATGATCTCGAGTTTGCCATCGCCATCGAGGTCCGCCAGCGCCGGCGAGGACTGGACCACGTAGCCGGTGAGGGCCTGGGGCCAGCCGGGAGCGTCCACCGGGCCGCCATAACGCCAGGCGCCGCCGGTGGCGGATCCAAACCACATCGCGGTGAGGCTTTCCTGGCCGAAGGACAAGACGTTATTGACGGGGAAGCCGTCGTTAGCGGCGTTGTAGCTCTGAAAAGCCGGCGAGGCGGCGTTGACCTGGGAGGCCGGCAGGAAAGTGGTGGCCACCAGGCCTATCTCGCCGCTGAAGGTGAAACCAAACCAAAGATTGTTCTCCGGGTCGCGATAGATGGTGAAAACGCGATTGCGCCCCAGGCCGTTGCCGGATGGCTGGTTGGGATCGGCGAAATTCGAGTCCACGCCGGCGGGCGAGCGCCGCACCAGCCCGTGGAAGGGCAGACCGATCCAGAGATTATTGGAAGCGTCGGTTTCCAGATCGAAAATGCGGTTGCCGTCGCCGAGGACCCAGGCGTCGGTGATGGGCGTCCAGGAGGAGGAGCTTAGGTTGAATTTGTTCAGGCCCCCGCCGTTGGTGCCAGCCCACAACTGGTTGAGCCCGTCGATGGCCAGCGAGGTGATCTGGTTGCTGGTAAGTTGTCCGCTGGTGTTGGCAACGGTGTATTGCGCCACTTTCGAACCATCGGCCGAGTGGAGTTGGTACACGCCCTGGCCCAGGGTCGCCACCCAGAGATTGCCGGATGCGTCCAGGCGCAGATCGCGCACATTCACGCCGGCCAGGGAGGTGATGCTGGTGAAGACGGTGGTATTGGGATTGAAGCGCGCCAACCCTTGATCCGTGCCGAACCAGATGACGTTGTTGGCCGGATCGTAGAGGCTGGCGTGAACGGTGTTGCTGGGCAGGCCGCCGCCGGTATTGGATGTGTTGAAGGTGGTAAACGCGCGATGGTCCCAGCGGCTGATGCCGTTTCCCGGCGTATTGGGCAGCTCGGCGGTGAGGCCATAGGCGTACCCGGTGGTGAAGTAGAGATTGCCCAGGAGGTCGGAGGCGATGGAGCTCACCTGGTCGGCCGCCAATCCATTCGAGTCGTTCAAAATCGAGAATCTTCCGGATGGGGCGATGCCAATGGCGTCAGCCGCCAGGCCGTGCGGCGCCGCCGCCGGCGTGGCGCTTCGGCTGGCGGCAGCGGCCACGGCCTCCGGGCTGGAATTGCTCCAGCCGCGCAACCAATTGAAGCCGTCGGTGCCCTGGACGCGGAACGCGCCTCCCGCCCCGGCGGCGAGCCAGACGCCATTTTGCGCATCCAAAGCCATCCCAAGTAGGGGCGTGAGAATGCCTGGAAACTGGAAACGGATGAAGTCGGCCCGGCCGGCCGCCTGGGAGCTGGCGGGAATGCCATACAGGGCTCCCCCCGCGAAGAGCAGATAATAGTTGCCCGCCGGGTCGTCTTCCAGCGCCGCCAGCGGAGTGGCCGGCAGGCCGTCGGCGGCGCCGTAGGAATCGTAAGCCCCGCCGGACCCATGCGCCAGACTGCCGTCGGAAAGCGAAATCCAGAGGCTGTCCATGCGGTCGGTAAAGAGCGAACGGATGCGCAGGGTTTTCCAGGATTCGGGCGTAGGCTCCAGATGAATGTCGCCGCCGCGAGTCACCAAGTAAAGAAGGCTGGAGCCGGTGGTCCCGGGCGCGGCGATAGCCACCCAGAGATCGCCCGCCTGAGTGGACGCCCAGGCCTCGATACGGCCGGGGAGGGGAATTCGCGGCTCACTGCCCGACAGGGGATAAACCGGCGCGAAAGACACCGAATCGTCGTTCCGGACGATCCACATCCATCCGCTTTTCGATGCCACGGCCGTGACGCCGGCGCTCCCGCCGCCGCTTAGCGCGAACTGATCTCCCACAAGCCCGAATAAGCCCTGGCTGGTGACCAGCACGGGAAGCCCGTTGGGGTCCAGGGTCAGCTCGCGGACTTCCGGCGTATCGGTCCCCGAAGCGGCGATGGCGAATTGCGCGACGCCCGCCTGAGACCACTGATACACGGCGGCGGCGCACGGCGACGTGGAACAGTCCCGCGCCAGATACCAGACGCTGTCGGCGGCAGGAACGACTTTCATAACCCGCGCGGTGGCCGGCAGCGGCGCCTGCGCGGATGGGGGCAAGACGACCCGGAAAACCCGCGGCTGCGCCACGGCCGCGCTACTAACTAAAGTTAGTAACATAGATATCCCGAGTTGCTTATCAAGAAACAGCATCACTTATCGGCCGCCCTCATCTTCGAGTTTGGGCTCTTCTAATCCGGTCGTCAAGCCTATAGGCGACGCTTCGCACACGTTTCCCGCGAAGGGCGCCGCCGTATACCGGGGTTTTCCCTTCCGCCATTTCACGATGCGATAATTCAGTGTCATCGAAATGAAAATAGCCATTGACGCCACCGCCCTGCTGCTGCCGAGCGCCGGCGTCAGGAACTACGTTTACTATTGGCTGGGCTCGCTCGAAGAGGCCGCGCGCCGGGGGCGCGACCGGATCGTCACCTATCCGCGAAACATCTCCTGCCCGCCCATTTTGGATCACCAGGAATCTTCCCTGCGGGCGACGTGGAAGCTGCGGCAGGTTCAGTTCCACAACATTCGGCGAAACCCGCTGATCCGCTTGTCGGTATTCGGCGCGGACGTGTTTCACGCCTCCCAGCATGTGGCGAATTTGCCCACGGGGATGAAAATCACAGCTACTATCTTCGACATGTCGTGCTGGATTTGCCCCGAATATCACACCGCCAAAAACGTGGCGGCCACGCGACGCTACGGAGAGAGAATTCTGAAGGCGTGCGATGGGCTGATCGCGATTTCGGGCCACGCGCGGCGGGACGCGGCCGAGATTCTCAACATTCCCGCGGAGCGCATCCGGGTGATCTACCCCGGCGTGGCGGAGCCGTTCTTCACAGCGAGCGCGGAGGATGCCCGGCGGGTTGGCGCGAAGTACAACTTGCAACGCCCCTACCTGCTGTTCGTGGGTTGCATCGAACCCCGAAAAAATGTTTCGAACTTGATTCGCGCCTACCGGCGATTGCCCGAACCCGTTCGCCGGGACGCGGAGCTAGTGGTTGCAGGCCCGTTCGGATGGGCCGACGAAGAGGTGCGCGAAATGCTGGGCGGCGGAGGGGGGATTCGCTACCTGGGATATGCGCCAGAGGGCGATTTGCCGGGCCTGTATGGCGGAGCGGCGGCTCTGGTTTACCCGTCCTATTATGAAGGCTTCGGGCTTCCGGCCGCCCAGGCGATGGCGGCGGGGGTCCCGGTGATTGCGTCGAACCGCTCCTGCCTGCCGGAGGTGGTGGGCGAGGCGGGGGTGCTGGTGGACCCGTCGTCGGTGGAGGAGATGTCGGAGGCCATGGAGCAGGTTCTGACGCGTCCCGGGCTGGCGCGGGAGATGGCTGCCGCCGGAAGAGCGCGCGCCGCGCTATTCCACTGGGGGCGCTGCGCGGAGGAATCGCTCGAGTTTTTTCGGGAGGTGGTGGGTAGGTAGGCGAGCTTTGGTCGCCGCGCCGCCGTCCAAGCCTCAGGGCAACTCCAACGCCAGCTTGATAGCCTGCCCAATTTTCTCCAGGGCCGGTTCTCTCACAGTCCCGAGAGGCGGGTAGACGGCCCTGGATTTTTCAACGGTGGTGACCTGGTCGCACTTGGCCCAGGAATCCCGGTCCAGGCCGCCTTCGCCCGCTCGCAACGGCGGCCGCAGAGTGAAGGCCTTTTGCTCGACGGTGGATATCGGGACGACGCAGACATCGAGTGAATGGCGATTCAGCGCGTCGGAGGAGACGACCATGGCGGGGCGCCGCTTGTCGAGAGCGAAGAGGCAGACTTCCCCGCGTTTGGGAAACCACCCGGCGGGGCTGGCGGAACTCTTGCGGGCCATCAGTTGCGCCCCCAGGCCGCGATGGACGCGGATTCGAATGCGCGGCGCTCCGCCCGGTCGTCCCGCGCGTCCGCAAAGAAACTGGAGATTTCCCGTTCCAGAGCCGCTTGCCTTTCGAGGGCCAGCGCAAGGCGCAACAGACGGTTTACTCTTTCGCTTTCCGACAGGTCTCTTTTGGTTCGCTTCACCTCAACCAGAATCTCTTTGTCCAGCGAGAAGGTTCTGGTAGCCTTGAGCGCCTTGCCCATGATTGTCAGCTTTCCTTACAGGAAACATTGTAGCAAAATGAGGCCAAACGAAATCCGTCCCGGAGGGCTGACGCTTGCTTCACATGCTCGATACCGATACGGCGAGCGAGGAGAGTACCGCTCTCAGGCGCCCCTGCGCCCGCCACGCAGCGTGGTGCGCGGGAAGCCATTCTCCCGGAAGTTGAAAACAGCTTCCTTGATGGGGACTCCGATAACCTCGATCTGCTTCAGATCGCGCGTCCCGACGCCCAGTTCCTCGGCCAGCCGCACGGTGCTGTCGCACGTTTCGTATGGGGGCGCTCCGCGGTCCGCCATGGGGTCGAAGCCCATGACCGCCAACGCCGCCGCGTCAGTGGTTACGCAGTTTGTCCCCGCCATGATGATGCCGGGGCTGACGAACTTCGTCCCGTTGGGTCTGGGCAATTCCGCCCCCGTGATGGTCTCGACGGCCTCCACCAACGCCAGATGAATGGGATTCGCCGCCGCCAGGTCCGCGATGAAACGCGGAATCCGGTAGCCGGCCTGGCGCGGGCTCTTCGGGTCCTTTTCGGGCAAGGAGCTTTTGGGCGGTTGCCGGCTGCCCATGTGGCCGATCGTATTGCGTCCACCGTAGGGAACCGGGGCGGGCTCATCCACCGGAACTTTGTCGCCGTAGATCGTCGTAGGTGAAGCGCCGAAGCAGTTCTTGATGGAAAGCGTGACCCCGGCCGTGAGGTGCTCCTTCATTTTGGCCATCGAGACCAAAACGTCGGACTCGGCGTAGGCCGTACTCAGATCGTACGCCGGGAACAGGTGGCCGCCATTGGGGACCGGAAACCGCGTGTAGGGTTTCTGGCCCTTGTAAGGCATGTTCGTATTGACCAGTTCCACGCGGGGAGCCGCGCCGGTGAGCAATTTCGGGTCCCAGCCGGCCTTGTACATGAACTCCTCCAGCGAGGCGGGCCATGCCCAGGCTCCCTCCACCACGCGGATGCGCCGCGCGCCGGCTTTGTCCAGCAGGTGAATCACGCCGCCTACCGTGTGAGGATTCGTCCAGATGCTTCGGCCGGCGGGCAGGTAGTCCTGCCGTACGTCCTCGTTGCCGCTCAGGTTGATCTTGATGGTGACCGTCTTACCCTTCACCAGGCGCCCGAGCCCGCCCAGTTGGTCGAACATTTTCTCGGTGGCCGCGACGTACTCCGGCCCGTAGCTCCGGCACCTGGCGATAGCCACCGGCGCCGTGG
>JBEKPK010000255.1:0-8214 GCA_049520795.1 Bryobacteraceae bacterium | reverse complement strand
GCGAAGACCGGCTGTACATCGCCCGGCGCCTGATCCGCATGGCCATCGAGGACGTCAGCCTGGCCGACCCCAGGGCCCTCGAACAGGCTGTCGCGGTGATGCAGGCGGTGCATTTCCTGGGCATACCCGAAGGCGACCTGGCGCTGGGGCAGGCGGTGATCTACCTCAGCATGGCCCCCAAGTCCGATGCCGCTTACAAGGCCATGCTGGCCATCCAGGAGGATGTGGAGCGCACCGTGGCCGAGCCCGTCCCCATGAACCTGCGCAATGCCCCCACACGACTCATGAAGGAGTGGGGATACAGCCAGGGTTACCAGCACGCGCACCAGTTCGCGGATGCCATGGTGGATATGGAATGCCTGCCGCCCTCGCTGGCCGGCCGGCGATACTACTTCCCGACCGACCGCGGCGTGGAAAAACGGATTGCCGAGAGGCTGGAAGAAATCCGGCGGCTGAGGGGCAAGGCGTAGAGGCCGGGCGCCGGGTCAGGGCTTGCGCGATAGTCCGGACGCAATCTGTTCCAGATTGCGATTGATTTGGGAGAGAGTGTAGCCCATTCGCAAGATAGCGCCCCCAATAGCAGCGAGAATGAGTAAGAGGACGATTTCCATAAAACCAATACTACAAAGGGAATCCGCCTGGCGCAATCCGGCGCCACCAGCTATATCGGGAATGCGGCGTAGGGGCCGGGCATGCTCGGCCCAATGTGCCGAGTAAGCTGGGCAAGTTAAAGCCGCGGCCCCATCGTGGTTTGTGCTATTGCTAACAGTTTTGCGGCTCTTGAAGGCCGCGCCGTCCGGGCCGCCCCTGCTAGGATCGGTTTATGCAAGGAAAACCGAAGGTAATTGCGCTGCTGAACGCAGCGTTGAAGGAAGAGCTGACCGCCATTAATCAGTACTTTCTGCATGCCGAGATGTGCGAGAACTGGCATTACGCCAAGCTTGGCGACTTCATCAAGAAGCAGTCCATAGACGAGATGAAACACGCCGAGAAGCTCATCGAGCGCATCCTTTTCCTGGACGGCGCCCCCACCCTCACGGAACCCATCCAGCTCACCGTGGGCCGCAACGTGAAGGAGCAGATCGAAAGCGACCTCAAGCTGGAGATCGGGGCGGTGGGCATGTACAACGCCGCCATCCGGAGCTGCCGCGAGGAGGGCGACAACGCCTCGGCCGAGTTGTTCGAGCGCCTGCTAAAGGACGAAGAGCAGCACGCGGACTGGCTGGAGGCGCAGCAGCACCTCATCGACGAGATCGGCTACGAGCGTTACCTGAGCCAGCAGATCCGGGAAGGAAAGTAGGTCCCGGGGGCCGGCGTTTTCACGGCGGAGGCGCGGCCTCACTTCGCGTCGCGCCAGTTGGGGCCTACGCCGATATCCACCAGGAGCGGCACGGCAAGCTGGCGCGCTCCCTCCATTTCGCGCTTCACCAGGCGCGCGAGTTCCTCCACCTCCTCGGGCGGGCACTCGAAGACCAGCTCGTCGTGGACTTGCAGGAGCATGGTGGAGCGCAGGCCTCCGGCTTCAAGCGCGGCGTCCAGGCGCACCATGGCGAGCTTGATGAGGTCGGCCGCGGCCCCTTGCAGCGGGGAGTTGACCGCCGTGCGCTCGGCGAAGCCGCGCGCGTTGGGGTTGCCGCTGTTCATATCCGGGATGGGCCGCTCGCGCCCGAAGATGGTCCGCGTGACGCCCGTCCGCCGCACCTCGGCGATGGTCTCGTCGAGGAACCGCCGCACTCCGGCGTAGCGCTCGAAGTAGTGGCGGATGTATTTCTCCGCCTCGCCGCGCGAAATGCCCAACTGGCCGGCAAGCCCAAAGGCGCTGATGCCGTAGACGATGCCGAAGTTCACCGCCTTGGCTTCGCGGCGCGCCTCCGGCGTCACCATCAGCGGCGGCACGCCCATCACCTCCGAGGCCGTGCGGGTGTGGATGTCCTCGCCGTTGCGGAAGGCTTCCATGAGCAGCGGGTCGCGCGAGAGGTGCGCCAGCAGGCGCAGCTCGATCTGCGAATAGTCGGCCACCAGCAGGCGCCAGCCCTCGCACGGTACGAACGCAGCGCGGATCTCGCGGCCCAGCTCGGTGCGGATGGGAATGTTCTGCAGGTTCGGATTGGAAGACGAGAGCCGGCCGGTGGCCGCGCCGGCCTGATTGAAGCTGGTGTGCAGACGCCCGGTTTGCGGGTCGATGAGCGCGGGCAGAGCGTCCACATAGGTGCCCTTCAACTTGCTCAGTTGGCGGAATTCCAGCACCTTGCGCACGATTTCGTGATCGGCCGCCAGCCCGTCCAGCACGTCCGCGGCGGTCGAAATACTCTTGCTTTTCCCGGATTTCCCGGGCGCGGGCAGGCCGAGATCCTCGAAAAGCACGCGGCCCAATTGCTGCGGCGAGGCGATGTTGAACGGTTTGCCCGCCAGGGTGTGGATCTCCTGGGTAAGCCGCGCAATGTCGCGCGCCATCAGATCGGAGAGGCGCTTCAACTCGGCGGCGTCGATGCGCACCCCCGCGCGCTCCATGCGCGCCAGCACCGCGGCCAGCGGCAATTCGATGGATTCATAAAGGTCCCGCAGGCCGCGCGTTTCCATCAGCGGCGCCATCTGCCGGCATAGCTCGAGAGTGACATCGGCGCGCTGCTCGGGCGAGGGGCCGAGCTTGAGATCGAGCCGGCGCCGCGCCTGCTCCTCAAGAGCGCACCCCGAGGGGTCGGCGTCCAGGAGGAACGAGTAGAGCATTACGTCGTGCTGGAATCCGCGCGCGCGAATTCCCACGCGGTCCAACGCGAGCAAGGTGGATTTCACGTCGCAGGCGATCTTGGCTGTGTTCGGGTCTTCGAGCCACGGCTTCAAACCGGGAAGATTCTCGGCGGCGATGGAGCGCGCTTCGCCGGGGCGCCAGGCCAGGCCGATTTCCAGTGGGGCAGGCCTCCCGAGCGGCGGAGGCAGGCCAGGAGGCCTGCCCCACCAAAGGTCCTCCTCGGGCTTCTCTGGTGGGGCAGGCGTTTCCGCCTGCCTAACGGCCACCGCGACCGGCGCGCCTTCGGCCGAAGCCAGCCAGGCGGCCAGTTCCGCCGGCGTCGCAATACGGCCGTAATCGCGCTCGCGGGTATCCTCCGTGGCCCCCAGTTCCTTGAGCAGGCTGTGAAACTCGAGCTCCTTGTAGACCGCTTTCAGGGCCGCCGGGTCGGGCGGCCGCGCCTTCACCGATTCCACGGTGAACTCTATGGGAACGTCGGTGGCGATGGTGGCCAGGCGCCGGCTCATGCGGATTTGCCCGGCGTTGTTTTGCAGGCTCTCACGGTACGTCCGGCGCTCCACCTCGGAGGCCCGCTCGATGGCCGCCTCCACGCCGCCGAAGCGCTCGATCAGCTCGCGCGCGCCCTTATCGCCGATGCCCGGCGCGCCGGGAATGTTATCCACGGCATCGCCCTTGAGCGCCAGCAGGTCCACCACCTGTTCGGGCCGCACGCCCAGGAAGGCTCTGACCTTTTCCGGGTCGTACCATTCGTCGTCCTTGGCCGGGTTGAGCATGGAAACGCGCTCGGTCACGAGTTGCATCATGTCCTTGTCGCTCGACACGATCACCACTTCCAGCCCCTCGCGCTCCCCGCGGCGGGCGATGGCCCCAATCACGTCGTCGGCTTCAAAGCCGGGGTATTCGAGCACGGGGATGCGCATGGCCTCGAGCACGCGGCGCACGTAGGGAATCTGCACGACCAGGTCCGCCGGCGCCTCGGGACGGTTGGCCTTGTATTCCGCGTACTCCTCGACGCGATGCCCGGGCTCGGCGCTCTCGAACACCGCCGCCAGGTATGGCGGGTCGTGTTCCCGAACCAGCTTGCGCACCATGTTGTTGAAAATGTAGACCGCCTCGGTGGAAAGACCGGCGCTGGTGCGCATGGTGGGCGCCGCGCTACGGGCGCGCGCGTGGTAAGCGCGGAAGAGAAACCCGAATGTATCGATCAGGAACAGTCGCTGAGGGGTCACTTGGCCATCATACATCCATGTGCAAAGCGCAGCGTTTCGGCCACAGCCGAAACCTGAGGTGTTGCGTTTGTGACACAGTGACGCGTTGCCAAAATCTTATGTATCATATAGTTACAAATGGGATGGCAGGTTGCTCTTAAGAAGTACCCTATGCCGAACCAAGAGGCTACGCGTTTTGCGCTTTGAGACCACGATTTGCCGGGTGGTGGAAGCCGCCGGAGTCGGCCTGCACAGCGGGGTTTCGGTCCGCATTCGGATCCTGCCGGCGCCGGTGTCCACCGGGATCGTCTTTATAAGAACCGACCTGGACAATTTCCAGGTACCCGCCAGTTGGCGCCACGTCGCGCGCGTCAGCTACGCCACCAGTTTGATGCGCCAAGGCGTCCTGATTTCCACCACCGAGCATCTGCTGAGTGTTTTCTATTCCATGGGTGTGGACAACGCCTACGTGGAGATTGACAACCTGGAAGTTCCCATCCTGGATGGCAGCGGTTTGCCGTTCGTGGCGCTGATTCGCGAAGCCGGAATTCGCGAACACCGCCGCAAGCGCCATTACCTGCGCATCCGAAGAGCGGTCTCCGTGGAAGACAAGGGCAAGCGCATCAGCATTCTCCCGGACGATGCCTTCCGGCTCACCTGCGATACCGATTACCCGGCGCCGATAGGCCGGCAGTCCCTGGAACTGGAGGTGACGCCCGAGCGCTACGCCGCGGAGATCGCCTTCGCCCGCACATTCGGCTGGGAGGCGAACCTGAACCAAATGCGCGACATGGGGCTGATTCGCGGCGCGTCCCTGGAAAACGCGGTATGCTTCACCGCCGCCGGGGCGCTGAATCCGGAGGGCCTGCGCGCGCCGGATGAGTGCTGCCGCCACAAGGCCCTGGATCTGATCGGCGACCTGGCGCTGCTGGGCCGCCCGCTGCTGGGCCACGTGATCGCGGAACGGGCCGGCCACGCCATGCACGCCGCCCTGGTGGCGCGGATCATGTCGGACCCCTCGCTCTACGAAATCCTCACCTTCGACCAATTGGCCGGGCGGGTAGCGCAGGCGCTGGTGACGTAGGGGCGGGATGCCATGGAGGATGTCCAGCCAATCCGAGTCGAGGTCGAACGTGAGGATGACGGCCGAATCCTGGCTTCGGTTCCCGACCTGCCCGGCGTGATGGCCTACGGCGGCACGGAAGACGAGGCGATTCGGAAGGTCAAATCAATAGCCCTGCAGGTATTGGCGGAGATGATCGAGAGTTACCCCCGGCTCCGTGAATCGGCGAGGCCCGGATTCCTTGCGCTATCATTGCGGATACATGGGACTCTTCTACGTTGGGTGCCGGGTTCTCAATCCGGCAACTTCCAAGTCGACCGTCGTGCGGCGGCTGATGGTCGACACGGGCGCCGAGTCCACGTGGATCGACGCGGCGGTGCTGGAGGCGATCGGGGTCGAGCCGCGCAAGAAGGATCTCCAATTTCAGTTGGCGAACGGCCAGATCGTTACGCGCTCGGTCGGCTATGCCGTGCTTCGGGTCGACAAGGCAGAGACCGTAGATGAAGTCGTCTTCGCCCAACGGGGCGATCTCCAACTGCTCGGCGCGCGCGCGCTGGAAGGGCTGAACCTGCAAGTGGATTCACGCCGGAAAAGGCTGGTGGCCGCGGGTCCGATTGTCAGTGCCGCCGCCGTGCCTCCGCGATTCGGACGGTTGGTGCAGGTCCCTCCGGAAGCTCCAGACAATCCGGGAAAGCCCCGGGCGAACAGGCCGAAGAAGCCTCGGGCTGCCAGATCCAAAGCACGATGAATGGCGCCGAGGCGCTGCCGGTACTCCTCTGCTTTCGGGCTTAGTACCCGAGCAGCGGCGCCAGCCTGGCCCGCACCTCTAGGATCACTTCCGTTGTGCAGCGCCCGAGTTTTTCGGCGCGGCGCGCCTTCCAGTCGAGGCTCTTCACGTGGTCGGCCAGGATGACGCCGGTCACGCCTTGGCCGGCGGGAACAGCCACTTCGAATGGGTACCCCCTGGCCCGATTGGCGATGGGACATGCCAGCGCCAAGCCGGATTTCGCGTTGTATACTCGTGGACTCAGCACCAGTGCGGGACGCCGCCCCGCCTGCTCGTGGCCGGCTTGAGGGTTTAACGTCAGCCGGACAAAATCACCGGCCTCCGGTGCAAAGGCGGCCCTCACCAGGATTCCTCGCCTTGTGGCCGTCCCCAGTCGGTTTCCCGGTGACGATTCCTGGGCGTAATCCGAGCCACGAGTTCCGCCAGTTCGTACCTTCGCCGGGTTGGGCGCAGGGCGATGCCGCCGTCGCCGTCGAGAGTCAGCGCGACGCTATCTCCCTCGCCGAGGCCGGCCTGTTTGGCGATGGCCAGCGGAATCCGGACGGCCAGACTGTTCCCCCATTTCGAAACCGTGGTTTCATTTCGCATATGTATCTACTTTGAGTATACATCCGGCCGTCCGAAGAACGCCGGCGTGGCAGGCCGGAGGCCCGCTCCACGGGAAACACGTTATTGCCTTGCGGCCCGTGACGCCAATCAGGAGATTGGCGCTCCCGTGATGGCGCTATCGCCATCGGCGATGGCGGCGGCGACTGCGGCGACCTCGTTTTCCATGGCGCGGTCTTTGTCCTGGAAAGCCGCCATTTCGCGCACACGCTGGTGGACCCGGCGCGATCCCCGGCCCAATTTGGCCGGGCCGCCGCGCAGGTCCACGGCCTGGGCCGAGGCCAGCAGGACCATGGCGGTTTCGTTGCGCAGGCATTCGAGCGCATCCATGGCGGTCACAGCGGCGTGCATGCCCAGGCTGACCACATCCTGGTTGTATTGCTCCGTCGGCAGGGAATGAATGGAACTCGGCCCGGCCAATTGACGAATGGCGCAGGCCAGGCTCGTGACGCTCAACTGCATGCCCTTGAAGCCGGAGTTCACGCCCGGCGCGGGGGTGAGATTGGCGGGCAGCCCTCCGTTGAAACGGTCGTCCACGAGCAGGGCCACCAGGGCGTTGCCCCAATTCGACATGGAAGCGTAGTCGATTTTCCAGCCATCCAGCACGCGCGCGATATGGCCGCCGTAGAAGTTGCCGGCCTTATACATGACGCCGGTATCGGGATCGATCAGGGGGTTGTCGTTGGCCGAGTTGATTTCGCGCTCGATCACCGCGCGCGAATCTTCGAAGGCCTCCCACACCTGGCCGAGGCCCTGCGGAACGCAGCGCAACGAGTAGCAGCTCTGGCCGCCGGAGGCCCGGGTGTAGGCCGAGCCTTCGAGCAAACCGCGAAGCCAGGCCGCCACGGCGATTTGTCCCGGATGCCCCTTGCGCTCATGGACCCACGGATCGAAGGGCAGATCGGGGGCCTGCATGGCCTCGACCGAGAGCGCCACGGCCCCCAGCAGCGCGCGCAGAACGCGAAAAGAATCCACCTGGAGCAGGGCGGCCACAGCCGTCATCACGGTGGTCCCGTTGATCAGCGCGAGGCCCTCCTTGGGCGCGAAGCGGATGGGCTCGAGGCCCGCCGCCGCCAGCGCTTGAGACGCGGGCAGGCGGCGTCCGGCGAATTCCGCTTCTCCCATGCCCATCAGCACGCGGCCGATGTAGGCGGAGGGCATGAGGTCGCCGCTGGCCCCCACCGACCCATATCGCGGCGTCACCGGCGTCACGCCGCGGTTCAGCATGGCCAGGAGCGCATCCACCAGCTCCGGCCGCACCGCCGAGGAGCCGGTGGCGAAAGTGGCGGCGCGGAGCAGGGCCGCGGCCCGCACCACGTCCCTTGGGAGCGGCTGGCCGGTGGCGCAGGCGATGTGGCGCAGCAGGTTGCTCTGCAGCAGTTCCATTTCCTCGGGGGGAAGGGTGATGCCCACATTGCCTCCCACCCCCGTGTTCACGCCGTAGATGCGCTCGCCGCGCGCGAGCATCTCTTCGAGCCTCCGCCGCCCCAGCGCGACGCGCTCGCGGGCGGAAACGGCGAGACCGGCTTCAACGCCTTCGCGGGCCACGCGGGCGACATCTTCAATAGTGAGCGGGCGTGCGCCCAGTTCCAGTATGGGAGCCATGAAAACAGGGTAACGCGCGGGCAGGGCGCCCGAGACGTGCTCGGGTTGGCAGGCGAAAGCGCCTGGCGAAAGCGCCTGCCAACCTGCTCCGGCCTATTGCACCGAGAAGCTCTGCCGGATTTCGTAACTCTGGTTGCCCACGGCGTCCTTGACCTGAATCAGCATGGTGTACTCGGCGGGCTTGACGGTCTTGAGG
>JBEKPK010000254.1:0-8273 GCA_049520795.1 Bryobacteraceae bacterium | reverse complement strand
CTGAATGCCCAGACGATGCAGGGTGGGAGCGCGGTTCAGCAGAATGGGGTGGTCTTTGATGACCTCTTCGAGAATGTCCCACACCACCGGGTCCTGCTGCTCCACCAGTTCCTTGGCCTGCTTGATGGTGGTGCAGTGGCCGCGCTGCTCCAGGCGATGATAAATGAAGGGCTTGAACAGCTCCAGGGCCATTTTCTTGGGAAGGCCGCACTGGGCCAGGCGCAGCTCGGGGCCGACCACGATCACCGAACGGCCCGAATAATCCACGCGCTTGCCGAGCAGGTTCTGGCGGAAGCGGCCCTGCTTGCCCTTGAGCGTATCGGAGAGCGACTTGAGCGGGCGGTTGTTGGCCCCGCGCAGGACGCGGCCGCGACGGCCGTTGTCGAACAGCGCGTCCACGGCTTCCTGGAGCATGCGCTTTTCGTTGCGCACAATCACGTCCGGCGCGTGCAGCTCGATCAGCTTCTTGAGCCGGTTGTTGCGGTTGATGACGCGCCGGTACAGGTCGTTCAGGTCCGACGTGGCGAAGCGGCCGCCATCGAGCGGCACCAGCGGGCGCAGCTCCGGAGGAATCACCGGGATCACGTCCAGAATCATCCACTCCGGCTTGTTGCCCGACTTGCGGAACGATTCCACCACGCGCAGGCGCTTGGCGAACTTGAGCTTCTTCTGCTGCGACGCCTCGGTCTTCATCTTCTCGCGGATTTCCTCGCTGAGAAATTCGACGTCGACCTTCTTGAGCAGTTCCTTGATGCCTTCGGCCCCCATCATGGCGACGAACTTGCCGGGGAACTCCAGGTCGAGCTGCCGTTTCCGCTCATCAGTGATGACTTCGCTCTGCTTCAGGTCGGGAACCTCGCCGGGGTCCACCACCACATAGGCTTCGAAGTATAGGACCCGCTCCAGCTCGCGAAGCGTGATATCGAGCAGGTGGCCGATGCGGCTGGGCAGCCCTTTGAAGAACCATACGTGCGAACAAGGGCTGGCCAGCTCGATGTGGCCCAGCCGCTCGCGGCGCACGCGCGCCAGGGTCACTTCCACCCCGCACTTATCGCACACCACGCCGCGGTGTTTCATGCGCTTGTACTTGCCGCACAAGCATTCCCAATCCTGGGTGGGACCGAATATCCGCGCGCAGAACAGCCCGTCGCGCTCCGGCTTGAAGGTCCGGTAGTTGATGGTCTCCGGCTTGGTGACTTCGCCGTGGGACCAGCTCCGGATCTTCTCCGGAGAAGCCAGAGAAATGCGGATCGAATCGAAATCCGCGATCAAATTCGCCCGATCGTACGGAGAGGATCTCAAAATAGCCTCCAGTTCCCTAAGAACCTGTTAGCCACGGATGAACACGGATCGACACGGATAAGAAGTTTATCTGTGTCCATCCGTGTTCATCCGTGGCTCACAACTTGTACTAATCCGCCGCCAGCGCCATATCCGGCGCTTCATGCGGCTTCTTCATCAGCTCCACATCGAGACACAGCGATTGCAGCTCGCGTATGAGAACGTTGAACGATTCCGGTACGCCCGGCTCGATGGCGGCCTCGCCCTTGACGATGGCCTCGTAGATTTTGGCGCGGCCGTAAACGTCGTCGGACTTGGCCGTCAGCAGTTCCTGCAGGATATAGGCGGCCCCGTATGCCTCCAGGGCCCAGACTTCCATTTCGCCGAAGCGCTGGCCGCCGAACTGGGCCTTGCCGCCCAGCGGCTGCTGGGTGATCAGCGAGTAGGGCCCGATGGAGCGCGCGTGGATCTTGTCGTCCACCAGGTGCGAGAGCTTCATCATGTAGATGTAGCCCACGGTCACCGGCTGCTCGAAAGGCGTTCCGGTCATGCCGTCGTACAGCGCGGTCTTGCCGGAGCCCGGAAGATGCGCTTCCGCCAGCGCCTTCTTGATCTCGCGCTCGGTGGCGCCGTCGAACACGGGCGTCGCGTAGTGCAAGCCCAGCGCCTGGGCGGCCCATCCCAGGTGCGTCTCCAGAATCTGCCCGACGTTCATGCGGGAAGGCACGCCGAGCGGGTTCAGCACGATTTCCACGGGAGTGCCGTCCGGCAGGTACGGCATGTCCTCTTCGGGAAGAATGCGCGCTATCACGCCCTTATTCCCGTGGCGCCCGGCCATCTTATCGCCCACCGAAAGCTTGCGCTTCATGGCGATGTAAACCTTGACCAGCTTGATGACGCCGGGGGGTAGCTCGTCGCCCTTGCGCAGCTTGCCGATCTTCTCGTCGGTGATCTTTTCGAGCACCGCGATCTGGCGCGAGGTCATCTCCTCGATTTCGTCGATCTGCTCGTTGAGGCGCGGATCTTTGGCGCCCAGACGCATGCGCTTGAGGTCGCGCGATTTCATCTTCTCGATGATCTCGCGGGTGAGCTCGGCGTCTTTCGAAAGCAGGCGTTTGTTGGTCTTCTCGTCGTGCAGGTCCGCCAGCAGCTTCTTGCCCTCGAGAAGATTGCCCAGCCGCTTGGCGCGCTCGTCGGTAAGGATGCGGATTTCGTCCAGCAGGTTGCGCTGCAAGCGCTGGATCTGCGATTCTTCGATGGACCGCGAACGCTCGTCCTTCTCCTGCCCCTTGCGCGAGAAGATCTTGCAGTCCACGATGGTGCCCTCGATGCCGGGCGGGCAGTACAGCGAAGCGTCCTTCACGTCTCCGGCCTTTTCGCCGAAGATGGCGCGCAGCAGTTTTTCCTCGGGAGTGAGCTGGGTTTCGCCCTTGGGGGTGACCTTGCCCACAAGGATGTCGCCCGGCTTGACCGTGGCGCCGACGCGGATGATGCCGCTTTCGTCCAGGTTGCGCAGGAACGAATCGGCGATGTTGGGAATGTCCCGCGTGATTTCCTCGGGGCCCAGCTTGGTGTCGCGCGCCTCGATTTCGAACTCTTCGATGTGGATCGAGGTGTAGTAGTCTTCCTTCACCAGCTTTTCGCTGACCAGGATGGCGTCTTCGAAGTTGTACCCGCGCCAGGGCATGAAGGCCACCAGCACGTTGCGCCCCAGCGCCAGCTCGCCCATATCCGTGCAGGGGCCGTCGGCCAATACCTGGGTCTTGGCCACGCGCTGCCCCACGTGCACGATGGGCTTCTGGTTGATGCAGGTGTTCTGGTTGGAGCGCTTGAACTTGGTGAGCTGGTAGATATCGGCGCCCACCTCGCGGGAAAGCTGGCCTTCCTGCGCCGCGCCCTCCACGCGCACGATGATGCGCTCGGAATCCACCGAATCCACCACCCCGGGGCGGCGGCACAGCACCACCGCGCCCGAATCGCGGGCCGTGACGTGCTCCATTCCGGTGCCCACGTAGGGGGCGTCGGCGCGCAGCAGCGGAACGGCCTGGCGCTGCATGTTGGAACCCATCAGCGCGCGGTTGGCGTCGTCGTTCTCGAGAAACGGAATCAGGCTGGCGGCCACCGAGACCAGTTGCTTGGGGCTGACGTCGATGTACTCGATCTCGTCGCGCGGCTTGAGCACGAAGTTGCCCGCCTGGCGCGCGTTGCTCAGCTCGGGAACGATGCGCCCCTTCTCGTCGAGCTGCACGTTGGCCTGAGCCACCACCCACTTGTCTTCCTCCCAAGCCGAGAGGTACTCGCAGTGGGCTTCGCACTCGGCGGGCTGCTTCTTCGAGCCGAGCTTGCGCGTGGCGGCCTCCAGATCCGTGCGCTGCACAATATCGCCGACTTTGTAGTCCATATCGCCGGGGTTCAGAATCTTGACCTCGTCGATCACCTGGCCCTTGATCACTTTGCGGTACGGGCTTTCGATGAACCCGTACTCGTTGATGCGCGCAAAGCAGGAAAGCGAGGAAATCAGGCCGATATTCGGACCTTCCGGCGTTTCGATGGGGCAGATGCGGCCGTAGTGCGTGGGGTGCACATCGCGCACTTCAAACCCGGCGCGCTCGCGGCTCAGGCCGCCCGGTCCCAGCGCCGAGAGACGCCGCTTATGGGTGATCTCCGAGAGCGGATTGGTCTGGTCCATAAACTGCGAAAGCTGGCTCGATCCGAAAAACTCGCGGATGGCCGCCATCACCGGCTTGGCGTTCACCAGGTCGTGCGGCATAGCCGTGGACATCTCCTGGTACACCGACATCTTCTCCTTGATGGCCCGCTCCATGCGCACCAGGCCGATGCGGAACTGGTTCTCCAGCAGCTCGCCCACGGCGCGCACGCGGCGGTTGCCCAGGTGATCGATATCGTCCACCGCGCCGATGCCCTTGCGCAGCTTGAGCAGGTACTGGATGGTGGCTTTGAAATCCTCCCCGTCCAGGGTGCGCTTGTCGAGCGTGGTGGCGTCGGCCCGGTCGTGCAGCTTGATGTTGAATTTCATGCGGCCCACGCGCGAGAAATCGTACTTGCGCGGGTCGAAGAACATGCCTTGAAAAAGCTGCGTGGCGGTGTCCAGCGTGGGCGGGTCGCCGGGGCGCAGCTTGCGGTAGATTTCGATGAGCGCTTCGCCCTGCGTTTTTACGGCGTCCTTCTTGATGGTGGCGGAAACCACCGTGCCCACTTCGTCGCGCTCCGGGAAGAAGATCTCGAACTTCTCGATGCCGGAATCCATCAGCTTGCTCAGCGCCGTGGGGGTGAGTTCGTTGTTGGCGTCGATGAGCACCTCGCCCAAGGGCCGGCCATCGGGGAGGATGGACATATCCACCACGTCCGCCACCACGTAAGCGCCTTCGAGGTCGTTCGAGGCGATCTCCACCTGGGCGATCTTGTTCTTCTGAATCTCCTTGAACAGCGACGGGGTGATTTTCTTGCCCTGCGCCACCACCGTATCGCCGCTCTTGGCGGCGATGGCGTAAGAAAGCTTCAGGCCGATCAGTCCCTCGTCCACGTTCCAGAAAAGCTTCTTTTCCCGAACGGAGATTTTGCTCACGCGGTAGAACGCGCGCAGGATATCCTCGTCCGTCTTGAGCCCCAGGGCGCGCAGGAACACCGAGCCGTAAAACTTCCGCTTGCGGTCGATCCGGACGTACAGAATGTTCTTGTTGTCGTACTCGAATTCCACCCAGCTTCCGCGATACGGGATGATCTTGCCGAGGAAGTAGCCCTGGGCCGGGACGCGCTCGAAGAAAACCCCCGGCGAGCGGTGCAATTGGGAAACGATCACCCGCTCCGTGCCGTTGATGATGAAAGTGCCGTTGTCGGTCATCAACGGGATTTCCCCGAAGAAGACCTCCTGCTCCTTGATATCGCGGACGCTCTTCTTCTGGGTTTCCGGATCCTTGGAATAGACCGTCAGGCGGATGGTGACCTTCAGCGGCGCCGCATAGGTCATGCCGCGCTCCTGGCACTCCTGCATGTCGTATTTCAACTGCAGCCCCACCGGGTCGCCGCACTTGTTGCAGAACGTCACCACGTTTCGGTTGAAGGCCCCGCAATGGTGGCAAAGAATGTCGCCCGCGTGGAACGGATCCGTGCGGATGGTAGCGCCGCAATTGCGGCAGGTGGAGCGCAGATGGTGCAGCCCTTTCAGATTGCCGCACTTGCATTCCCAGTTGCCGATGGAGTAGTCCACGAACTCCAGATCGCTGACGCCGCGAAAATCCGAAATCGGGAACACCGAGTTGAACACGGTCTGCAGCCCGATATCCTCGCGCTCGTTCGGGAGGAGATCCATTTGCAGGAACCGCTCGTAGGAGTTCTTCTGAACCTCGATCAGGTTCGGGATAGGTATGGAGGTCTTGATTTTGGAGAAATCCACTCGCTCGGGAGCGGCGCCGTTATTTTGAATGTCCATTTCTTAAAAACTCCTGACGGCCGAACAGCCAACGCAAAAAATTGCGTTCAACAGCACAAAACCAATGGCGCCGCGGGAAGCGAGGCTTCCGGCGGCGCCGGAGTAAGATCGAACTGAGGCAGGTAACGAAAAGGGTCCTCGGCGCTGGTCGAAATGAAGAGGGGAACCGTAAAGACGCAGGAATCCCGTCGACAAGCTGCGGGGGCGCGAAAGCGCAGAGATCCCCTCTCTGCAGTTCCGCCCGGCCTGCAATTGAAGTTCCAGGATTTGGAGATCACAGTCACCAATTGGGATCGAATCCGCTGAATCGAATGCCCAACTACTCAGTTTAACAGGACTTACGCCCTGCGTCAAATGACAAAAACGCCATCGGCCATCGGCCGCCGGCCGAACCCGGACGGCAACAGCCGATCACCGACAGCCGACCGCTGTTAGTTTACTTCACTTCGACGGTGGCGCCGACGTCGGTGAATTTCTTCTTGATGGCTTCGGCTTCGTCCTTGTTCACGCCTTCTTTTATGGGCTTGGGAGCGCCGTCGACAAGGTCTTTGGCTTCCTTCAGGCCCAGGCTGGTGACTTCGCGAACCGCCTTAATGACGTTGATCTTGTTGGCCCCGACCGCCACCAGGACCACGTTGAACTCGGTTTTCTCCTCCACCGCGGGAGCAGCCGCCGCGGCGCCCGCCGCCCCGGCCGCCGCAACGGGCGCGGCCGCAGCCGCCGAAACCCCCAGCTTCTCTTCGAGCACCTTAACGAGCTGGGAAGCCTCCAGCAGCGTCAAGCCTTGAATCTGATCCGCAATTGCGTTGATGTCCGCCATTTTGTTTCCAAACTCCTATACGTTCAAAATCTTGACGCCGCGGCCTGGCGCGCTCCCGGTGATGTCCGTGCGCGCAGTCCCCTACGCCTGAAACTTGTTCTCCTTCACACCCTGATCCACCACTATCGCCAGGTTGCTGCCCACGGCGTTGATAGCCGTCGCCAAGCGCTGCGCGGGAGCGTTGATCATATATAACAGGCGCGCAAAAATCTCCTCTTTCGAGGGCATATTGGCCAGCTCGGCGATGGCCCGGATGTCGATTGCGCGGCCCTCCACGATCCCGGCCTTAAAAGTGAAAGCCGGCGTGGTCTTGGCATACGCGGTGAGCGCCTTGGCCAGCGCCACCGGATCGCCAAAAGTGTAAGCCAGGGAAGTCATCCCGCGCAGACCCTGGAGCACCTGCCCGGCGGCCGTCCCCTCGGATGCGATCGCCGCCACATTGTTCTTTATGACCCGATACTGGCCGCCCGCGCCGCGCACCGCCTTGCGCAGATCGAAATCCTGCTCGACGCGCAACTTCTCATATCCGGTCACGAACACGTTGTTCGCCTGTTCCAGATCCCTGTGCAAGGACTCGATATCTTTCTTCTTATCTGCCTTCTTTTTCATGGAAACACCTGATGCGCGCTAGACCGCCGCCGCTTTCACGCTGAACGACGTGGTGTCGATGGATACGCCCGGGCCCATTGTCGAACAGATGGTAGCGCTCTTGACATACCTGCCTTTGGCCGCAGCGGGCTTGGCCTTGATCACCGCCGTGATCAGGCTCCCGGCGTTCTCGAGCAGCTTGTCGCTCGAGAAGCTGAGCTTGCCCACCGGCGCGTGGATTATGCCGGTCTTGTCGACGCGGAATTCCACCTTGCCGGCCTTCACTTCCTTCACCGCCCGCGAAACTTCCATGGTCACCGTGCCGGTCTTGGGGTTCGGCATAAGGCCCCGGGGACCCAGAATCTTGCCCAGTTTGCCCACCGACCGCATCATGTCCGGAGTGGCGATTACCGCGTCGAAGCCGGTCCAGCTCTCCGACTGGATCTTGTTCACCATGTCCTCGCCGCCCACGAAATCGGCGCCCGCTTCCGACGCCTCGCGCTGCTTGTCGCCGTTGGCGATGACCAGGACCGTCTTGGATTTGCCCAGCCCGTTGGGCATGAGCACCGTGCCCCGGACCATCTGGTCCGCGTGCTTGGGATCTACTCCCAGACGCATGTGCACTTCCACGGTCTCGTCGAACTTCGCGTATTTGATCTTCTGGAGGAGCGGAATGGCCTCTTCCAACTGGTAATCCCTGGTCTCGACCTGGTTCCGCGCGGATTGATATTTCTTGCCTGGTTTACGTGCCATGTCACCTCATTGGTGCAAGCGGTCCGTTTCCCAAAAAGGCAAACAAACCTCCCACTGAGCTTTTCTTTTAAGGGACAAACAAATTCTAGCAGATCGCGGCGCGGCTTGACAACTGGGGCAGCTTTGCAAAAGCCACCGGCTGCAGGTGGGGAGGACCCCCTGGTCCGCGGGCGACCCCCTGGTCGCCCTCTGGCGCACCGCCCGTCCGGCGCTCAAGGAGGGGGATTTTGGGCATTTTGCCCAAAAAACTTGCGGCGAAAAAATAAATCCTTATAATTAAATCACTTGCGGATTCGTTTTGGGCATTTTGCCCAAAAGCCGCCGCGGACCTCGGGGGCCGCATCACTATCCGCTCACCCCGCTGCTTCGCTCTCCAGCACG